>USAB01000053.1 GCA_900552585.1 uncultured Coriobacteriaceae bacterium | reverse complement strand
TCGTGTACCTGCTAGTCCATTGGCTGGGCGCCCCCTTCGTGCGCAGCATGGCGTCCGATTCCTTCATGAGCAAATTCCGTTCGTTCGAGGCGTCGGGGCGTTTGGACACCGTCGTATTCATCCTATTCCTTATCCCCGGCATGCCGAAGGACGTGTTCACGTACCTGGTGGCGCTGACGGATATGAAGCTGGCGCCGTTCCTGCTGCTTTCCACACTCGGCCGCATCCCCGGCATCTTTGTCAGTACATATGCCGCTTCCAGCATGGCGAACGGCGACATGACGCAGGGCATCGTCATCTTCATCGTGGTGGCTATCATCGCGGTGATCGGCATCCTGATGCGCGACCGCATTATCGAGCGTCTGGAGAAGATGAAGGAACGCGGCTCGCACTGAGTCATTTTTCGGGAATTCGTTAACGTTCTCGTACTGCCGAACCCTGCTAGGTATTGTTTTGAGCTCAATAGGTGGCAAGTCCGTTACGACTGTCCGCTACAGCGCTTTCCCCCGCACGTTCTCCGCTAAGGTGTACGTACGCTTTTACGAGGGAAAGGGCGAATACGTGGTTTCACAAGGGCGCAATGGGACCCGCGATATGGAAGAACGCATTGCAGATGCGGAGGCCGAGGTGGCGCGCGCACAGGCGCACCTTGCCGAATTGCGCCGCGAGGCCGGGGACGCATCTCCTGAGCCACCTGCTGCGTCTTCCGAACGTGATGATGCGGCAGCCCGTCCGGACGTTGCGGACGTCGCCGGCGCTGCCGTCCGTTCTGACGCCTCCAGCTCTCCCGACGATATCGTCGATGCCATCGCGCTTCAATCGGAAGCGGAGGCGCGTGGCAACCGCGGATCTGAGGCGGCCGCAACCGTGCTATACGAAGAGGCGCCGTTCGTTCCCTCGAAGGACCATGTGGCGGCCGCGCTGCTGGCAATCTTGTTGGGATGCTTCGGCATCCATAAGTTCTATCTGGGCTATACCACGGCCGGGTTCATCACCCTGGGCATCACCATTGTGGGCGGCGTGTTCACGCTGGGCGTCGCGGCGGCCGTCATGGCGCTCGTCGGCGTCGTGGAGGGCATCCTGTACCTGACGGAGTCGCAGAGCAAGTTCGAAAGCACGCACGTCCTGCACGTCCGCGAATGGTTCTAGGCGGTTTCCCAGCGCTTTTACCAATTGGGGGACACTGGTGGAAATCGTGCGTGGGCTTCGCACGAAAGCAGGCCATCAGTTAAAATAGCGGCATCTACGCAGGCATGCATTCATTCCTAAGGAGGAAATCTATGCCCACTTTGACTCACGATGAGGTCCGCGTTCCCGCTGATGTCCTGCCCGAAGCGCGTGAGGCTTACATCGAGAATTATCTGAAGGCTACGCGCAACACCGGTCGTCTGATGCTGTTCGCGTGCGATCAGAAGATCGAGCATTTGAACAAGGACTTCTACGGAGAGGGCATCGATCCCTCCGATCTCGACCCCGAGCACCTGTTCAAGGTTGCCGACCAGGGCGTCGTCGGCGTCATGGCCGCTCAGCGCGGTCTGGTTGCCCGCTACGCCCCGGACTACCCGGAGATCAACTACCTGGTGAAGATGAACTCCAAGACGAACCTGGTGAAGACGGATCAGGACGACCCGTATTCCCCGCAGCTGTACGAGCTGGACGCCGTCTTGGCCATGCGCGAAGCCGGCGTGAACATCGTCGGCATCGGCTACACCATCTACCTGGGCAGCGAGTACGAGTCCACGATGATGGCGGAGGCCGGTGAGCTGATTGCCGAGGCTCACGCGAACGGCCTGATCACTGTGCTGTGGATCTATCCGCGCGGCAAGGCGGTCGCCGACGAGAAGTCCGTCGACACCATCGCCGGCGCTGCGGGCGTCGCGCTGTGCCTGGGCTCCGACTTCGTGAAGGTGAACCCGCCGCATGACAGCGACGGCAAGGACCAGTACGAGAACCTGGCCATCGCCTCCGCCGCTGCCGGCCGTACCGGCCTGGTGTGCGCGGGCGGTTCCACGGTGGACGCTACGGCGTTCCTGGAACAGCTCTACCACCAGATCCACACGGGGGGTGCGCAGGGCAACGCAACGGGCCGCAACATCCATCAGCGCGGTCCCGAGGAGGCCGTCCGTCTGACGAAGGCCATCTCTGCTATCACGCTGGCAGATGCCGACGTCGACGAGGCAGTTGCCATCTACAAGGGCGAAAAGGATTTCACGCTGTAGTTATACGGCGGAAAATCCACCCGTATATACAAGGTGAAGGCGCCGTAGGCTTTGTGCTTACGGCGCCTTCTTTCGCATACGGTGTTTCGCTGCGCCGGGGGTGCAGCGGATTGCGAGCAAAGGAGCAGCCATGGCATACGAAGTGCAGTGGGAGGAATTCGACACGGCGAAGGTGCTGGATGTGGCGCAGGTCGTGGCGCTGGAGCAGGCCATTGCCGCGGACGGCACGGACCTCGATACGCTCATGCAGCGTGCGGGGGCATCTGCGGCGCAGTTCATCGAGCAGAGATGGCGGGCGGGCAGCCGCATTGTCGTCTTCTGCGGAACGGGCAACAACGGCGGCGACGGCTGGGTTGTGGCTCAGCTGCTAGCGGAAGCGGGATACCACGTTCGCCTGATCACGCCCTGCCCGGCAGCCGACATCGCCGCGCATCCGGCGCATGAGGCGGCGCAGCGCTGCATGGCCGCCGCGGGGCGGCGGGAGAACCTGCAGGTCGAGGTTGCACCGGATCCGGCGGATATCCGCGAATGGGCCGGTGCGGCCGACGTGCTGGTGGATGCACTGCTGGGGACGGGGTTCCATTACGATTCGCTTCGCCAGCCCACGCGGACGTACGTGGAGATCATCGCCTCGCTCTCCGGGCAGGATTGCTGCGGCCTGGGTGCCGAGCGCCCCAGCATCGTGGCAATTGATGTCCCGAGCGGGCTGAATGCGCAGACGGGCCAGGCAACCCACCCGGTGGTGCGTGCGGACAGCACTGTGACCATGATGGCGCTGAAGACGGGTCTGATGACGCCAAACGGGCGCAAGCTGTGCGGCGCATTCTACGTGGCACGCATTGCGGACATAGAGCGGTACCTGTCGGGCCTGTGATGACCCTCGGGCAATGCTGCGGTTGCAGCGTCCGGCGGCATTGCCTGGCGGAAAACGCTGCATGACGCGGGAGAACGAAAAACGCCCCGGGGCGCTGAAGCGCTTCGGGGCATATGGTGCGAACTGGTGCCCGAGGCGAGATTCGAACTCGCACGTGTTTCCACAATGGTTTTTGAGACCACCGCGTCTGCCATTCCGCCACTCGGGCGCGGATAACGCATTATAACGCATGACCTGCAGCGCGTCGAGGTGTCTGGGGAATGCCGGTGTGACTGGAATCTGCTGTCTGCCTACGGGTGCTTGCGATGCGGCGGGCGCTGTGCGAAAACGGAAGGAAGCAAGGCACGACAACGAGGGGAGCGCACGGGATGTTCTACAGCACAGATCTTCTTTCACAGGCACGGGCATTTACGGAAAACGAGTGGGAGAAGGTGCGGGCCGACCTGGCCGACCTGGTTGCCATCGACAGCGCGAAGGGCCAGGCTGACGAGGCAGCCGGTGCGCCGTACGGCCCTGGACCGCGCAAGGCGCTGGATGCCATGCTGGCGAAGGCGCAGGCGTACGGTCTGCAGGTGCATGACTGCGAGGGCCGCATCGGCTATGCGGATCTGCCCGGCAACGGGCCGGCGACAGACGGCGCGGGCGAAGGCGGCCGCAAGCAGCTGGGCATCATCGGGCATCTGGATACGGTGCCAGCGGGCGAAGGCTGGTCTTCCGACCCGCATGCGCTGACGGAGCGCGAAGGGCTGTTGGTCGGCCGTGGCGTGAGCGACGACAAAGGGCCGCTGGTGTGCGCGCTGCACGCCGTCCGCTTCTGGGTGGAGCGCAATCGCGCTGTCGGCACGGCGTTCCCGCACGATTTGCGCATGCTGTTCGGCTGCGACGAGGAAAGCGGCATGGGCGATGTGGACTGGTACCTGCAGCATTATTCGGCACCGGACTTCCTGTTCACGCCGGATGCGGAGTTCCCGGTCTGCTACGGCGAGAAAGGCCAGTTCCAGGCCCTTATCGAAAGCGCGCCCATCGAAGACGGGACCATTCGCTCGCTGGAGGCCGGCCAGGCCGTGAACGCCGTACCGGGCACGGCTACGGCTGTCGTGCTGGCGAAGGCGGGCAGGCTGGCGTCCACGACGGATGTGAGTGCGGAGCCGCAGCCCGGCGTGTTTGCGGGCGGCAAGGTGCCGTTCAAGGTCACGGCGCACGGCATTGCCGGCCATGCGGCCATGCCGGAAGGCTCCCGAAACGCGCTTGCCGTGTTGGCGCGCTACCTGCTTGAGGCGGGCATCTGGACGGATGCGGAGAACGCGTGGCTGCGGTTCGTGGAGGATGCGGCAAGCCAGACGGACGGCCGGCTGTTCGGCATCCAGACGCAGGACGCCGACTTCGGCCCGCTGACGTGCGTCGCCGGCATGGCACGCTTGGCTCCCGCCGCTGACGGATCGAAGGCGGTGCGGTTCACGCAGAGCATCGACTGCCGCTTTCCCGCCACGGTCTCGGCGAACGGCCTGTTGGAATTCGTGAAGGAGTATGTCAAGGTATCCGGCTTGGGCGCGATGGTGAAGCCGCTGTCGCTGGTGGAGCCCCTGCTGGTCGACCCCGACACGGCGCCCGTGAAGGCGCTGCGCCAGGCGTATACGGAAGTGTCCGGCCGCGACGCGGCGCCGGTTACCATGGGCGGCGGCACGTATGCGCACCATTTCCCCGCGGGAACCAGCTTCGGCGCCGAGGACCTTGCGCGCTTCCCGCGTCCGGAATGGGCGGGCGGCATGCATGCTGTGGACGAAGCGGTGCCGGAAGACGAATTGAAGCAGGCGCTGACGGCATACATTGTTGCCATCGGCCTGCTTATGGACGGTGACTTGGCCTAGCGGCGCCCCCTCCGCGGTGCAGTGCTGTTAGAATCAGGGGAACCGCAATACGTAGAGAAGGTGTTTGATGTTCAACAACGATATGTATGGGTTGGGGGCCGAACCCTCCGCCATCCGCGAGCTGTTTGCCTACGGTTTGCAGCGCAAGGCGCAGATCGGTGCGGACAAGGTGTTCGATTTCAGCTTGGGGAACCCTTCTGTGCCGGCGCCGCCGCAGGTTGCGGACGCGCTGCGCGAGGCCATCGAGCTGCCTCCCCAGCGGCTGCATTCGTATTCCGTGGCGCAAGGCTCCGTGGAGGCGCGGCAGGCCATTGCCGATAACCTGAACGAGCGCTTCGATGCCGGCGTGTCGGCCGACAACCTGTACCTGACTGTGGGCGCGGCCGCCGCCTTGACATGCACGCTGCGCGCGCTCATCTGCGGCGATGCCCCCGAGGTCATTGTCATCTCGCCATACTTTCCCGAGTACCGTATGTGGATCACCAGCATGGGCGCGAAATGCGTGGAGGTCCCGGCGCGTGAATCCGACTTCCAGCTGGATGTGCCGGCCATCGAGGCCGCCATCAATGCGAATACGCGCGCCATCATCATCAACACGCCGAACAACCCGGTGGGCGTGGTGTATTCGCCCGACACGCTGCGCCAGCTGAATGCCGCGTTGAAGCGCAAGCAGGAAGAGCTGGGACAGCCCGTCTACCTGATTTCCGACGAGCCGTACCGCGAGCTGCTCTATACGGGCGAACCCGTGACATGGGTGCCGTCCATAGTGGAGAATGCCATTGTGTGCTACTCGTGGTCGAAGTCGCTCAGCCTGCCGGGCGAACGCATCGGCTACGTGCTGGTACCGCCGACGCTGCCGGATGCACGCAGCATCTACCTGGCCGTATGCGGTGCCGGGCGGGCGCTGGGCTACGTATGCGCTCCGGTGCTGTTCCAGCGCGTGGTGCAGAAATGCTGCAGCCTGCCGGCCGACCTGGACTCCTATATCCGCAACCGCAAGCTGCTGACGGACATCATGGACGACCTGGGCTATGAGTACATCGAGCCGCAGGGCGCCTTCTACTTGTGGATCAAGGCGCTCGAACCGGACGCGAACGCCTTCTCCGAGAAGGCGAAAGCGCACGAGCTGCTGCTGGTGGCGTCCGACAGCTTCGGCGCGAAGGGTTGGGTCCGCGCCGGCTACTGCGTGGCGGAGGAAACCATCCGAAATTCGCGCGCTGCCTTCGCCGCATTGAAGAAGGATTACGAGTAGCGCAATCGCATGAGCAACAGGTAAACGCAACCCGCCGGGCAGCCCGCCCGGCGGTTCCCTTTCAGGAGGTGCATCGTGGGTGTTGAGAACCTGCCCCGTACCATCGAGATACTAACGAAGACGGCCGAAGACGGCTTCGACCGCGCGGTACTGCGTATCATCGACCAACGCAAGCTGCCGGCCGAGAAGAAGATGGTCGTCTTGACGGATTACCGCCAGGTCATAGACGCGGTGAAATCGCTTGCCGTACGCGGCGCGCCGGCGTTGGGCGTGACGGGGGCTGCGGCGCTTGCCATGTGGGCCGTGAACAACGCGCCAGGCACGTCCGATGTGGACGGATTCCGCACCAGCCTGAATTCCGTGGCGAACGAAATCGCCACGGCTCGGCCGACGGCCGTGAACCTTTCGTGGGGCGTGGACCGTGCCCTGCACGTCATCCTGGATGCACTGCAGAACGGCGCAACGGTCCAGATGGCGGCTGCATCCGGTCTGACGCGCGCGAAGAAGATGGAGGCCGAAGACGAGGAGTGCAACCGCGCCATCGGCAAGGCGGGAGCCCCGCTGCTTCCCGAAGGGGCGCGCGTCCTGACGCACTGCAACGCCGGAAGCCTGGCCACGGTGTTCTACGGCACGGCGCTGGGCGTGGTGTACGCGGCGCACGCGCAGGGGCGCATTTCGCATGTGTACTGCGACGAGACGCGCCCGGTGGGCCAGGGGGCGCGCCTGACGGCATGGGAGCTTACGGAAGCGGGCATTCCATGCACGGTGGAATGCGATGACATGGCCGCCATGCTCATGAAGCAGGGATTCGTGGACGCTGTCATCGTGGGTGCGGACCGCATCTGTGCGAACGGCGACACGGCGAACAAGATTGGCACATATTCGCTGGCCATCGCCGCAGATTACCACCGCATTCCGTTCTACGTGGCGGCGCCGACGTCCACCATCGATGTCAATCTGGACGAGGGGGCGCAGATTCCCATCGAATTCCGCGACCCGAACGAGGTCTGCGACGTGACGGCGTATCCGCGCAACGTGTACAACCCGGCATTCGACGTGACGCCCGCCGAGCTCATCAACGGCATCATCACGGAGCGCGGCGTCATCCGCCCCGCGGTGCATGAATCCGGCGCGCTGTACAATCTGCGCAAGTTCATGAGCTTGAAGGACGTGCTGTAGCGCAGCCGTCGGGCGCGCTTACTCCAATCCCGGAATCAGTCCCAAGATGAATGTGACGATGCTGATGATGAGCGCGCCCACGAAGGCCGACCCGAAGCTTGCAATGTAGACGCTCACGCCAAACAAGCCGGCGCAATACGCGGCCAGGTACAGCAGGAATGTGTTCACCACCAGGGCGAACAGCCCCAGCGTCAATACCGTGATGGGGGCGCCCACCACCTTCAATATCGGCTTGATGACCATGTTGATAAGCGCCAGGAACAACGCGACGACGGCAATGGCCTCGGCGGTGCTGTTTGTGCCGACCACTTGAAGGCCCGGCACGACGGTGAAGGCGGCGGCGACGGCGATTGCGGTGACGATCCAGCGGATGATGAAATGCATGGTATATCCTCCTTATTGTTTCGCAAACTATATCAGGTGCCGGGCGCTTGTCTGCAGGGCGGATGGACAATGCGCGATTAATCCCCCGTCGCGGTATCATAGCGGGGTACGAACAGCGCGGGCGCAAGGCGTGCAGATCGCCGGTGCCCGGCCGCGCGAAGGCCGGATGCACGGCCGCGTCC
Organism: uncultured Coriobacteriaceae bacterium; assembly: GCA_900552585.1. Classification (GTDB taxonomy): domain Bacteria; phylum Actinomycetota; class Coriobacteriia; order Coriobacteriales; family Eggerthellaceae; genus UMGS1519. Next base: position 3,950 of record USAB01000053.1, on the reverse strand, counting down.
GCAAGAACGCGATTCCGCCGCCGCCCGCCGTCTTGCCGCCCAACGCGGCGAAGGAGTGAACGAATATGGCTGATATTCTGGGGAAAGTCGTACAGACCATCCACGAACGCCAGCTGGCCGATGCCGATAACCCGGTGCTGCTCATGGTGTCCGGCGGATCGGATTCCACGGCACTGGCGTACCTTGCCAGCGAACTGCAGGCGCAAGGGGAATTGGGGCAGGTCGCGCTGCTCCATGTGAACCACCATCTGCGCGGCAAGGATGCCGATGACGATGCGGCGTTCGTGCAGCATCTTGCGGAGGTGCTTGATCTGCCGTTCTTCCTGGTGGATGTGGACGTTGCCGGCCAGGCGAAGGAGACGGGCGAGAATCTGGAGGCCATCGGCCGCCGCGAGCGCTATGCCTCCGCCAGCGATGCGCTGTCCCGCTTCTGCCTCCATCTTTCCGTGCCGCTGAGTTTCGGCCGCGTCTTCACGGCGCATACGCAGGACGACCGCGTGGAGAGCTTCTACATGCGCTCCATTGTGGGCACGGGTCCCGGCGGGTTCCGCTCCATGCTCTACCGCAACGGTCCAGTGGTTCGCCCGCTGCTGGATGTCAGCCGCGATGACCTGCGCGAATACATTCGCGAACGCGATGCGGCAGACGACGCGGACCGTCCCGTGGTCCATGACGGGGAGGGCAATCTGTGGCGCGAAGACGCCACGAATGCGCACACGGACCGCTTCCGCGCGTTCGTGCGCCATGAAATCGTACCGCTGGCGAAGCAACGCAACCCGCAGCTGCTGGACACGCTGTGCCGTTCCATGAACCTGGTGGGTGACGAGGACGACATGCTGGATGTCCAGGCGAACGAGATGATGGAACGGGTGGTCTCCTGGACGGACCGCACGGAGCCCGACAAGGCCGTGGACTGGGCGGACGGCTGCGTGCTACTGCCGCTGTTCGGCACGCTGCCGCTTCCCATGCAGCGCCGTGTGGCGTTCCAGACGCTGCAGCTTATCCTGGGCGGCGATGCCCGCGTGGAGACGTCGGCCGTCACTGCCATCACGAACGGCTTCGCGGACGGCAAACCCATCAGCGGGTATACCGGCAACATCCAGGGCAACCTGGCGCTGAGCGCCAACAAGCAGGGACTGCGCATCGAGCCGATGTCGGTCTACCGTTCTCGCAGAAAGCAGGACTGACGTGATTACCGATATTATCCTGGCATCGGGCAGCCCCCGTCGCCGTGCGCTGCTGGACCGCGAGGACATCCGCTATACCGTCTTCACGTCGAACATGGACGAGTCGCTGAGCGACGACCTGAAGGCCGATCCGGCGCGCGCCGCCGAAACGCTGGCGCAGCGCAAGGCGGGCGCAGCCGTGCAGGCGCTGCTGGCGCAGCCGTATCTGGGTCAGGCAACCATCATCGGGGCCGATACCATGGTGGTGCTGGACGGGAAGATATTCGGCAAGCCGAAGTTCGCCGAGGACGCGAAGGCCATGCTGCGCCAGCTTTCCGGTAGAACGCACCAGGTCATCACCGGGGTTGCGGTGTGGCGCGTGCTGGCAAGCGCGCCGGACAAGATCAGCGTGGGCCATCGCGAATTTCACGTGACCAGCACGGTGACGTTCCGGGACCTGACGGAGCAAGAGATTGCGGACTACGTGGCCACGGGGGAAAGCCGCGACAAAGCAGGCGCCTATGCCATCCAGGGCGAAGGCGCGAAGCTGGTGGCGTCGTACGACGGCGACTACGACAACATCGTCGGCTTGCCGGTAACGAAGCTACTGGAGTTGTTCCCGGACCTGCGCGCGCCGGAGAACTAGTAAGCCCGGCAAGCGCGAAGCGAAGAAGCAGGCCGCTGGTTCGCATGAACCGGCGGCCTTGTTATTTTCGCAGGTTGCGCAGGTCGCGCGCGGGAAGGGCTCCCCATCCCTGCTCGCATGGCGGCCGAAGTCCCAGAAGCCGTCGCGCCCGGGTGTGCGGTGGGTGAACTCCTGCCCGACGGCGAAGCGCGGGCATGGGCCGCTTGCGGGGCCTGCAAGGTACATCCTCTGCAGGCCCTCGAAGCAGGGCATCTTCAAGACGGTGACGGTGCACGTGTGCTGCGCGGGATCCTCTATTCCTCGTGGTTTGCGCCACGGAGAAAACAGGGTTCCGCCTCTTCGTTCTTCGATTGTAGGGGCACACGAACGTTTTCCTATCGGGCGTTTCGACCGTTTACGTGGCAGCTCGGTATTAACTGTGATGAACACGGGAAGCGCCTTGAAGCTTTGTTACACTGTTCCTCTGTGGAATAGGCTGTCCCGGGTAGCCGTGTGCTACGGCGGCCCGCGGCATCTATCCGCAATCGCGAAAAACCACGGCGAAAAGAGGCCATCGATGCAAAAGCCGCATCCCGATATCGAACGAATCTGCTATAGCGAAGACCAGCTGCGCGACCGCGTAACCGAGATGGGCAGGCAGATTACGGAAGACTATGCGGGGAAGCAGCTGGTCGTCATATCCGTGCTGCGCGGAGCCGCCATCTTCATGGCGGACCTGGTGCGCGCCATCGATTTGCCGATAGAAATGGATTACATGGCCATCTCCTCGTACGGCTCCGGCGCCGTCAGCAGCGGCATCGTCCGCGTGCTGAAGGACATCACGTCCGACATCGAGGGCAAGCATGTGCTTATCGCGGAAGACATTGTGGACAGCGGCCTGACGCTGAACTACACCATCAAGAGCCTGGCTTCCCACCATCCGGCGGACATCGAGGTGGCCGCCCTGCTTTACAAGGATCGCAAGGACGCTCCTCGCATCGACTGCAAGTACGTCGGCTTCGAAGTGCCGGACGAGTTCATTGTGGGATACGGGTTGGACTATGCGGAACGTTATCGCAACCTTCCCTATATCGGCATCTTGAAACACGAGGTCTACGATTTGGGCAACAGCCACGGCATTGCTCGCGACTAGGCGAAACGACATATAAAGACGGAGAACAGCCTACATGCCAGAACAGCAGAATCCGCAAAAGGGACCGCAGAAGGGTTCCCAGAATAGCAAACGATCGGCCGTCGTCTCTATCATTCTGACGGTGCTCATCCTGTGCGCGCTGGGCTTCATGCTCATGGGCCGCAGCATTTCGGGCACGAACCAGACGGACACGCTCGAGACGTCGCAATTCACGGCAGCGGTGAACCAGGGACGTGTGACCGAGGTGAGTTACACGCCGGGCAGCTATTCCGTCAGCGGCAAGTACTACCCGGCCATCACGGCCGGTTCGCAGGCGGCTGCGGCATTCAACGACGCATTCTCGGCATTGAACACGGAGCTCTCCAGCAAATATGACGCATCCGATTCGCTGAGCACGCAATCGCTGCAGTCGTCGTTCCTAGGCGACCAGCGCGACTTCACTTCAACGTCCGGCGGCACGTCCATCGAGACGCTGATGCAACAGCATCCCGAGATCAACTACAACGTCCAAGTCGACAATAATATGTGGGGCATCTTGGCCTCAGTGCTGCCTATGCTCATCCTTTGCGGCCTGATGGTGTTCTTCTTCTGGCAGATGGGCAAGGCGAACAATTCGCAGATGTCGTTCGGCAAGGCGCGCGCCAAGAAGAGCACGGAAGAGCGTCCGAACGTCCACTTCAGTGACGTTGCCGGTTGCGATGAGGCCGTCGAGGAGATGAAGGAGATTCGCGACTTCCTTGCGAATCCTGCGAAATACCAGGCCATCGGTGCAAAGGTGCCGCACGGCTGCCTGTTGGTCGGCCCTCCGGGAACAGGTAAGACACTGCTTGCAAAGGCGGTTGCCGGTGAAGCGAATGTGCCGTTCTTCAGCATCTCCGGCTCCGACTTCGTCGAGATGTTCGTGGGCGTCGGTGCCTCGCGTGTGCGCGACCTGTTCCAGCAGGCGAAGGAAGCGGCTCCCTCCATCATCTTCATCGACGAGATCGATGCCGTCGGCCGCCAGCGC
>USAB01000052.1 GCA_900552585.1 uncultured Coriobacteriaceae bacterium | reverse complement strand
ATTCCGTTCTTTCTATTCGTTTCATATCATTTCATTGCTCTTTGATTATATATTTATGAGCGCGCGAGCTTCCAGCAGCGAGCCGAACGGGACGTCCGCCCGTTCGCCGGTGGCGCGGATCTTCACTTCCAGCACGCCCCGCTCCAGGCCGCGTTTGCCCACGATGACCTGCACGGGCCAGCCCATCAGGTCGGCATCCGCGAACTTCACGCCAGGACGCTCCTTGCGGTCATCGATGGCCACGTCGGCGCCGTTCGAGCGCATGGCATCCACGATGCGCTCGGCGGCGGTGCGGACCTTCTCGTCCTTATCCGCATTCAGCGGGATGACGATGACCTGCGCCGGAGCCAGCGAGACCGGCCAGATGATGCCGTTGTCGTCGTGGTGCTGCTCCACCACGGCCGCAAGCGTGCGGCTGATGCCCACGCCGTAGCAGCCCATGAGGAAGTACTGCTCCTTGCCGTCCTTGTCCAGATACGTGGCGTTCATGGTGCGGGAATACTTGTCGCCCAGCTGGAAGATCTGGGAGACCTCGATGCCGCGGCAGCCATCCAGCGCGGCGCCGCATTTCGGGCACGGGTCGCCGGCCTTCGTCATGCACAAGTCCGCCCAGACATCCACCTGGAAGTCCTCGCCCTGCTTTGCGCCCACATAGTGGTAGCCGTCCTCGTTCGCACCCACCACCCAACGGTCGATTTCGCGCAGGCTGAGGTCCGCGTACACGGTGATGCCCTCCGGCAGACCCACCGGCCCGATGGAGCCCTTCGGCAGGCCCGCGGCCCCCATTTCGTCGTCCGCTGCCGGACGGAAGCCCTCGATCAGGTTTCCCGCCTTAATATCGTTCACCTCGTGGTCGCCCGGCACGAACAGCGCCACCAGCTTGCCATCCTTGTTGGCGCCGATGAACGCCTTGACCGTAGATGTCTCGGGGATCTTCAGGAAGTCCGCCAGCTCGGCGATGGTATGCACGCCCGGCGTGGCAATCTTCTTCATGGCGTCCACCTTGTGCTCCGTGGGCTGCGCCACGCACGCCGCAGCCTCCGTATCGGATGCGAAGTCGCATTCCGGGCAGGTGACCAGCTCGGCTTCGCCGGAATCTGCAAGCGCCATGTACTCCACGCTGACCTTGCCGCCGATCTGGCCGGAGTCCGCATCGACCGCGCGGTACTCCAGGCCGCAGCGCTGGCAGATGCGCCCGTAGGCCTCGCCCATCTGGTCGTACACTTCCTGCAGCGACTCCTGTGACTCGTTGAAGCTGTAGGCGTCCTTCATGATGAACTCACGGCTGCGCAGCAATCCGAAACGCGGGCGAATCTCGTCGCGGTACTTCGTCTGGATCTGATAGAGCGTGGTGGGCAGCTGCTTGTACGAGCGCAGCTCGTTGCGCACCAGCGCCGTGATGAGCTCCTCATGCGTGGGCCCCAAGCAGAACCCGTGGTCGTGGCGGTCGCGCAGGCGCATCAGCTCGGGACCGTAGTCGTCCCAGCGGCCGCTCTCCTTCCACAGGTCGTCGGGCTGCAGCGCCGGCATCAGGATCTCCTGCGCGCCGATGGCGTCCATCTCCTCGCGCACGATGCGCTCGATCTTGCGCAGGACCATCTGACCCAGCGGCAGGTACGAGTAGATGCCTGATGCCATGCGGCGGATCATGCCCGCGCGCAGCAACAGCTTATGGCTGGCGATATCCGCCTCAGCGGGGTCCTCTTTGAGCGTAGGTGCGTATAGCTCGCTCATACGGATGACTTTGCTCATAATTTTCCTAACTCCTCTACCAAGGCGTCTACGATTTCACTCTGATCGACTTTACGCATTATAGACCCGTTGCGGAACAGCATGCCCACCCCGTCGCCGCATGCGACGCCGATGTCCGCATCCGCTGCTTCGCCGGGACCGTTGACAACACAGCCCATAACGGCCACCTTGATGGATTTCTTATAGCCCTGCAGACGCTTTTCCACCTCGTTGGCGATCTCGGTGCAGGGGTACTGGGTGCGGCCGCAGGTGGGGCAGCTGATGATCTCCGGGTGCCGGCGGCGCAGGCCCAACGCCGCAAGCAGCGTCCATGCCGCGTGCACCTCCTGCACCAGGTCGTCCGTCAGCGAGATGCGCATGGTGTCGCCAATGCCCTCTTCCAGCAGCACGCCCAGGCCGGCCGCGGACTTTACCAGACCCTGGAACAGCGTCCCGGCCTCCGTGATGCCGATATGCAGCGGCACCTGGGGTATCTCGCGCGCCAGGATGCGGTACGCCTCGATGGTCGTGGGCACGTCGTGCGCCTTCGCGGACACCACGATGTCGTGGAAGCCGCGCTCCTCGAAGTGCGCCGTGTAGTCTATGGCGCTCTGCGCAATCTTCTGAGCAAGCGTCAGGTCCTGCCGCTGCCTCAGCGCATCGTCCAGCGAACCGGCGTTCACGCCGATGCGGATGGGTATGCCCGCCTCGCCGGCAGCTTCTATGACAGCGTCCGTGCGCTCCCAACTGCCAATATTGCCCGGGTTGATGCGCAGCTTCGCAGCCCCGCGTTTCGCGGCTTCGATGGCAATGCGATAGTCGAAGTGGACATCAGCCACCACGGGAAGCGGCGATTCCGAACACACGGCCTGGAACGTATCCAGGCACGAGCGGTCCGGAATGGCCATGCGGATGATCTCGCAGCCGGCATCGGCGCAGCGACGAATCTGGTCCAGGTTCGCCTGGACATCATGTGCGGGAGCATTGAGCATGGACTGCACGGCGCAAGGCGCGCCATGCCCCACGGGCACCGTTCCCACCATGACTTGTCGCGTGAATTCGTTCGGTTTCATGTACAGCCTCCTGAATGCCCATTCTACCCATGTTGCATCGGTCGAAGTACGCCCGTGCGCGCGGTGCGACGAATCGCCATGCAATGAGCATCGGGCCGCAGGCGGGCGTCATCCCCAGTTGCCGAGCACGAAGCGCTGTATGTCCTGGTTCAGCATCAGCACGAAGAATCCGAAGAACAGCGCCATGCCCGTGACGGACAACCCGGTAAGCACGCGACGCGTGATGCTGCGGCGCGCGATGAGCTGGAAGACTTCCACGGCGAACCTGCCGCCATCAAGCGGCGGGATGGGCAGCATGTTCATCAGGCCGAGCGAGATAGAGATGGCCGCCATGAAGAACAGGAAGTTCGCCAGGCCAGCATCGGCAGCGTTCTTCGACAAGACCGCAATGCCCAGCACGGACGTGGAATTCGAAACGGTATCGGCTGCCGTCTGGGGGTTGAATAGACCCAATATGGCAACGAGCACCATGCCGATGTAATTGAAGCCGCCGCGTATGGCCCGCAGAGGATCAACCACCAGGTGCTGCGTGACCCCAGCGGAATCCGTGTAGTCAACACCCAGGACGCTGTAGATGACAACGAACGCCACAACGGCGAACAGCAGGTTCATGCCCGGACCCGCCAGCAGAATGCAGATGCGCTTTACGAACGGCAGGCTACGATACTGCTGCTTCCGTTCGCTTTCGTAGAAGGCCTCCACGTCCTCAAGCGGTCGTACCTGCCCCGATGCAAACCCATCGCGCCCGGGTGTGCGGAACGTCTCCCGCTCGTCGCGGGCGCGCGGAGCCTCCAGCGTGCCCCATTCGTACAGCTCGTCCAGCGCATCGCGCGCGTCGTTTTCGGAGATGCCCAGCTCGGCTGCGGCATCCGCCACGCTCAGCTGACCGCGCTCGTAGGACAGCGCTATCATGCGGCGCAGGTGCGGGCTCTCCTGCCCGGGCTCCATGCCACAGACGCGGGCATAGCCACCCAGGGGCACCGCCGTGATACCGAACTTCGTACCGCGCCATGTGAAATGGATGTTCGGGCCGGGAAAGCCCAGCATGAACTCCGTCACGCGCACTTTGAAAGCGCGCGCAACCAGGAAATGGCCACCCTCATGGACGAACACCAGGATGCTGAAGATCAGCACCAGGTATATGACCATCCAGACGACGTCCATGCACTACCTTTTCGCTTTCGCCAGAATAGCGGCAGCTTTGCGACGAGCCAGCGCATCCACCGCCTGCAGCTGCTCGATGCTCTCCACGGCTTCCACGTCCGTGTCGTCCATAACGGTTTCCACGGTCTCCGCAATCTGCAGGAACCCGCACGCGCCCGCCAGGAACGACGCAACGGCAACTTCGTTCGCCGCATTCATGGCGCACGGGAGCGTGCCGCCCGTAGAGCCGGCAGCGCGGGCCAGCGCCAGACAGCGGAACGTATCGGTATCGGGCGCGTAGAACTCCAGCTTGCCCAGCGCGCGGAAGTCGAGCGGCTCCACCGGCGCATCCCACCGCTCGGGATACGACAAGGCGAACTGGATGGGAATGCGCATGTCCGTGGTGCCCAGATGCGCCTTCACGCTGCCGTCGATATACTCGACCATAGAATGGATGGCGCTCTGCGGCTGCACCACCACCTCTATGCGGTCGTACGGCATAGCGAACAGATGATGCGCCTCGATAACCTCCAGACCCTTATTCATGAGCGTGGACGAATCGATGGTGATCTTCGGCCCCATGTGCCATGTAGGATGCGCCAGCGCCTGCTTCACCGTGACATTTGCAAGTTCTTCGCGCGTTTTGCCGCGGAACGGGCCACCGGACGCCGTAACCCACAGGCGACGTACCTCTGCGGGGTCTTCGCCCAGCAGGCACTGGTAGATGGCGCCATGCTCGGAGTCGATGGGAAGCAGCGTCTCGTGCGTACTCAGGGGCATCAGCAGGTCACCGCCCACGACCAGCGACTCCTTGTTCGCCAGCGCCAGCTTACGGCCGGACTTCAACGTGGCATAGCTGGCGCGCAGACCGGCGGCACCCACCAGCGCGTTGACCACCAAATCCGCCCCGTCCGCGAAGCACAGCCGCTCCACCGCCGCGGAACCGAAAGATACTTCCACCGGAACAGGGTTGCCGTCCTCGTCGCGAATGGCGGCGATGCGGGCGCGCACCTCTTCGCGCGCCGCTGCATCCAAGCTGTCGTCCCCCACCGCAACGTAGCGCGGCTTGCAGGCGCGAATCTGCCTGCAGAGCACATCGATGCTGTGGCGCACAGCAAGCGCCACGACGTTCAGTCGATCGGGATGACGGCGCACCACATCCAGAGTCTGGTGCCCGATAGATCCACTCGAACCCAGCACGACGATGTTCCTCATGCAGCCCGCCTTTTCCGCAGGAACGACAGTAGATCCGCTGCCGGGCATGTTTGCGTTATCAGAAATAGACATTGGGGATGCATCCTCCCAAAATCAACAGGATGCAGGCTACCACCGCGCAGACGAACAGCGAGTCGCAACGGTCCAACAGACCACCGTGACCAGGCATGATGGTACCCGAATCCTTCACTCCCGCATTCCGCTTGATGCGGCTTTCCACCAGGTCGCCCAACACGCCGCAGGCACCGCAGAACACGCCGAACACAATCGCCTCGGGAATGGGCATGTTCACGCCGGGCACAAAGCTCATGGCAACCCAGAGTACGGCCGAGGCGAACAGGCCGCCGAAGAACCCCTCCCAGCTTTTCTTCGGGCTGGTACGGGGCGCCAGCTTATGCTTGCCGAACTTGCTGCCCACCAGGTATGCCAGACCGTCGTTGAACCAGATGCTGAAGAACAGCAGCAGGCACAGAACGCCGCCCCACGGTTCCGGCAACGCCTGGCGAATGACCAGGATGCCGGAGATCATCAGTCCCGTATACGCAGCACCGAAGAAGCTGATGGACACGTCGGCGATGCGCGATCGCATGAAGTACGTGTACCAGACCAGCAGCGCCAGCAGCAACGCGACGGTTACCACCATCACGCCGGGTAAGCCGAACCACAGCAACGAGAACGGGTAGCACGCCGCGCCGATGATGCCCAGCCACTCGTTCGGCAGCTTCGCATCTTCACGCTGCATGAAATAGAACTCGCCAGCGCAGATAGCGGCCGTCAAAGCCAGCATGCCGGCGGCCACGATGTCGTTGATCAGGATACAGCCGGCCGTGAGCGTAATGTACACGGCACCGGTGCGCAGACGCACCTGCAGCGGACTTGCGTTCTTGAAGCGCTCCGGCGTCTTCTCATACGCCTTGTTCTTCGCCTTCGTGCCGAAGCGCTCGTCCATTGGCTTCGGCTCTGTGCGGCGGTCGCGCTCGGACGCACTCACTCCGCGCCTCCGAACCGACGGTCACGCCCCTGATAATCCAGCAGGGCACGCAGCAGATCATAGCGGTTGAAGTCCGGCCAGAGCACGTCCGTCACGTAGAATTCCGCGTACGCAACCTGCCACAGCAGGAAATTCGACAGGCGCAGCTCGCCGCTCGTGCGAATGACCAGGTCGGGGTCAGGCACGCCCGTGGTATAAAGGCCCTGCTCGAACAGTTCCTCCGTCGCCTGGAGCGGCGCGGATCCGGCCGTCGCCTGCGCAGCGGCCTCGTCCATGCAGCGTTGCACAGAGCGCAGAATCTCCTCACGCGAGCCGTAATTCACCGCCACCAGCAACGTCATGCCGGTGTTTCCCCTGGTCTGCTGCCATGCCTCGTCGAAGGCATCACGCGTCTCCTGCGGCAGGCGAGAAAGGTCGCCGATGGTGCGGACGCGCACGTTCTCTTCGTCCAAGCCGTCCACTTCGGCCAGCATAGTCTTCGCGAACAGGTGCATGAGGCCGTCGACTTCTTCCTGCGAGCGCTTCCAGTTCTCCGTAGAGAACGAATAGATGGTCAGGTAGCGAACACCCACATCATTCGCGCAGCGGATGGTCTCGCGCACGGCCTCGATGCCAGCCTTGTGCCCCTTCAGCCTGTTCAGCGCACGCTTCTTGGCCCAGCGCCCATTGCCGTCCATGATCACGGCCACATGCTGCGGCACGCGGTCGGGGTCCAGCGCCCGGGGATCCAGGTCGGCTGGCGGGTTCGGGAATATGTAGTCCAAGGGTTTCAGCATACGCGTATAGGGTACCTTTCCATGTTGCGTTCGCGCAGTTGCCGCACTGGGTGAAGCGCACGTGTCATGCGCGCTCATACCGTACGCTGCCACTTACGGAGTGCAGTAGCAAGAAGAATAGGCCACCTAGATAGCCATCAGCTCCTCTTCCTTCTTCTGCAGGACGGTATCGACCTTCTTCACGTAACGATCCGTGAGCTTCTGGATAGATTCCTCGGCACGGCGCTGATCGTCTTCTGAGATGTCGCCGGCCTTCTTCTCCTTCTCCACCTGGGAGTTGCCCTCGCGGCGAGAGTTACGAACGGCAACGCGCGCCTCTTCGGCATATTTGCGGCATTGCTTCACCAGCTCCTTGCGGCGTTCCTCCGTCAGCGACGGGAACGGCAGACGAATGCAGGTGCCATCGTTATTCGGGGTCACGCCCAAGTTGCTTTCCATGATGGCGTGCTCGATGGCGCCCAGCGTGCCCTTATCCCAGGGCTCGATGACCAGCATGTGCGCGTCGGGCGTCTTCACGGCAGCCATCTGCGTCACGGGTGTGGGGACGCCGTAGTACTCTACCTTCACCTTTTCCAGGATCATCGCATTCGCACGGCCCGTACGGACGGATGAAAACGCCGTCTCCAGCGACTTAATGGCCTTTTCCATTCCCTCTTCGGTTTCGAGCATGATGTCGTCGACCATGATCGTCCTTTCTTGAAAACTCTGGTTACCGGCGGTTTATCGCTATATTCCAAGGTACCACAGCCGCAGATGGCGGTACAAGTTTCCGCAGCCCACAAGCACATACGAGCCCTTATAGAGCGGATCAGTGAACCGTGGTTCCCACTTTCTCGCCCTTCAGCACGCGGGAGATGTTCCCCGGCTCCGTAATGTCGAAGACCAGCATGGGCAGCTTGTTGTCCATGCACAGCGACGTGGCCGTGGAGTCCATGACGTGCAGTTCCTTCGCCAACACCTCCAGATACGTGATCTCTTCGAAACGCTTCGCATCCGGGTTGGTGACGGGGTCGCTGTCGTAGATGCCATCGACCTTCGTAGCCTTCATCAGGCATTCTGCACCGATTTCGCATGCGCGCAACGCTGCCGTGGTGTCCGTGGTGAAATAGGGATTGCCCGTGCCGGCGGCAAAGATGACCACGCGGCCCTTCTCCAGATGGCGGATGGCGCGGCGACGAATATAGGTTTCGGCGACCTGGCGCATCTCGATAGCAGACAGCACACGCGTGGGAATTCCAGACCGTTCGAAGGCATCCTGCAATGCAAGGGCGTTCATGCAGGTGGCAAGCATGCCGATATAGTCCGCCTGGCTGCGGTCCATGCCCTCTGCAGAACCCGCCACGCCTCGGAAGATATTGCCGCCGCCCACGGTGACCGCAAGCTGAATTCCGTCGTCGTGAATACGCTTGATTTCGCCGGCAAGCTCTTCTACGACCTTGGGATCGATGCCGTAGCCGGTATCCCCCATCAAGGCCTCGCCGGACAGTTTCAGCAGAACACGATGATATTTGTAATCTTGCGCCATGCTCTTTCCCTACCTTTCTACTCTGTACGCCATCTTACCCGAATACGAAAAGGGGCCCGCCGAAGCGAAGCCCTTTTCGCCTACTTTCATTGAAAGCTCAGAGTGGAAAACACGGTACGTAACCTTAATCGTCCAGCAGGCCCTTCGTAATCTCCTCAGGGGTACGGCCGCGGGTTTCCACGCCGAAGATGCCCAGCCACACTGCCATGATACTCGACCTGGGACATTGCACTGATCTCGGCTATATCTCCCTGACACAAAAAATGGCGAGGACACGCGTCCCCGCCATCTCGAAATGCCCGCAGCGCTTCAGCCGTTAATTGTTCGAAGAACCTGAATCTGAGCCGCCCGAATTCGAGTTCCCGCCGCTATCCGTATCTTCGCCCAACGTGACGTTGAAGGTCTTCGTCTCGCCGTTGCGGCTGACTTCGACCGACACGGAATCGCCCACGCTGTGAGAGCGAACGGCAACCACGACATCCGTCGCCGACGTGATGGAGGTATCCCCGATCTTCGTGATGATGTCGCCGACTTTGATGCCCGCGCTATCTGCACCGCTGCCGGAGCTGACGGAGTTGACATATGCGCCGGAATCGACACTCAAGCCGTACTGCTTCGCATTAGCGGAAGTAACCGTCGCCACGGAAACGCCCAGCTGCGCATGCGAGGGGGTTTCGCCCTTCATAAGCTGCTTCGCAATATCGATGGCGTAGTCGACCGGGATGGCGAAACCAACGCCGGAATTCGAATCGCTGTTGCTGGCGATCATCGTATTGATGCCGATTAGCTTGCCGTCGGAGTCCACCAATGCACCACCCGAATTACCAGGGTTGATGGCCGCATCCGTCTGAATCATATTCGTGTAGACCGCGCTGCTGTCGCTGGCCTGCAGCGACGCAGACGAACGGCTGGTGGCAGAGACGATGCCCGTGGAAACGGACTGCTCCATGCCGTACGGCGACCCGATGGCCATGACCCATTCGCCTACCTTCAAATCGGAAGAGCTGCCGATTTCGATGGGAGTCAGGCCTGTGGCATTCACCTTGATTACGGCAAGATCGCTGCTTTCATCCGTTCCGACGACCTTCGCATCCAGCATGCTGCCGTTGACGGAGACCTTCAAGCTGGACGCGCCCTCGATGACATGGTAGTTCGTCAGGATGTAGCCATCCTTGGAAAGGATGACGCCGCTGCCCAGGCTGCTTTCCGTCTCAGCGGAATCAGAGCCGTCCGATACACCGCCGAAGAAACCGGAGATGCTGTTCTGCTTCGTATACACGTAGATGCAGACAACAGACGAGATGTCCTTCTGCGCCACTGTTTCGGCAAGCGTGTCGTCCTCGCCCTGCACGTTGATGGTAGTGTTCGTACCGCTTCCCAGCTCCACCGTGCTGGCCGCAACGCCTCCATTTCCCAGATTGCCGGTAACGCCCAGCACCAGCAGGCAAGCAACCGCTGCGCCCGCCAATCCGCCTACGAACGCACGCAATCCCGTTCGTTTCCCAGCGCTTCCCTTGCTTCCGGCACGCGCCTTGCGGCCCCGAAAGAACTTTGAATTGCCGCTTTCTGCAGGAGCCCCATTAGGAGGTACAGGACTATTCGAAACTGGAGGCATCTCCCCGGTTCTTGCAGAGGACGATTTCGTCGCATCTCCCCATGATGCCGTCTGATCTGCAGCCCCAGTTTCCAAGGGTTCCGTGCTGCCCGTATGGGGCACCTTGCTGGAAGGATCATTCTCATTATCGAGCGCCATATACGCTGCTCCTTCCCTTTCGTTTTCGGGCATCCGCCCAACGGATAGATGCATAGACCGTAGCAGAATGATTGCAGCGTCGGCGCAGTGGAGCCACGAATTGCCAAGGTATTACGCAGAAACTCAACGCTTTGCGCACAGAGACCCCAAGGGGATGCGGACAAAATACATTCTGAGCAGCACCGCCTTCCCCGGACGGAGCGAAATTGAAGTAGAATACGCGGGACGGATACCGCCAGCGCATCGGATGCCGCATCCGTGGCGAATTATTCCAACACCCGAAGGCCAGATAGGATTTCCATGGACACGCTGCAAATCATCAAAGACATTCTGCAGGATAATCTGGAGATAGATCCCGAAACGGTTACCCTGGATTCCACGCTCGAGTCGCTTGCCATCGATTCACTCGACCTGGTTGAGCTCATCTGCGACTTGGAGGCACGCTGCGATATCCAGTTGGGATATCCCGAGAACCTGAATTCCGTCGGCGATATCGTGGAATATATCGAAAGCCTATAGCGCATTCACCAGCCCGGCTCGCAGCGAAATGGCATACGGATTAGCAGCGCACGGTATCCGCCGTGCGCTGCTTGCGTTTGAAGCTTTGTCGCAACAACCGCTACGAGATCCCCGAGGGTCATCCTCAGAAAAAAAGACGGGCCGCAAAAGCGGCCCGTCAATCTATCTGCCTATCTGCAAGAATACCGCGGGAACTACTCCTCGGACTCGCCCAGCACGAAGCGGTCGAATGCCTTGATGGTGATGGTGGTGCCCAGCTTCTTGGCAACCTCGGCTGTGTACTGGTTAATGGTCTTATCGGGATCCTTGACGAAGTCCTGCTCGGTCAGAACGAATTCCTTGTAGAACTTGTTCATGCGGCCGGTAGCAATCTTCTCCTGAATCTGCTCGGGCTTGCCAGACTCGGCAGCCTGTGCCTTGTAGATACCCATCTCATGTTCCACAACCTCCGCGGGAACCTCTTCGCGGGAAACAGCGATGGGGCCTGCAGCGGCAATCTGCATGGCAACGTCGCGGGCATAGGTCTTGAACTCGTCGGTCTCGGCAGCGGCGGCGTCGGCAACGTCGAAGGAAACCAGAACGCCGATCTTGCCGCCCATATGGACGTACGCAGCCAGGGCGTCGCCTTCCTTCACGCCAAAGCGGCTCAACTGGATGTTCTCACCCAGCGTATGGATAGCGTCAGTGATGATGTCGTCGACGGTCTCGCCCTCGATCTCGGAGGCCTTCAGGGCATCCAGATCAGCCGGCTTGTTGGCGATGGCAGCCTGAGCGATCTTCTCAGCATAGGCCTTGAACTTGTCATTCATACCGACGAAGTCCGTCTCGCAGTTCAGCTCGACAACGGCACCGGTCTTGCCGTCAGCGCTGACGACAGCCAGAGCAGTGCCCTCATTCGTGGCGCGGCCGGCCTTCTTCGCAACGGCGGCCAGACCCGCGGTACGCAGGACGTCAACGGCCTTTTCCATGTCGCCTTCAGCCTTGACCAGAGCCTTCTTGCATTCCATCATTCCAGCTCCGGTCATCTCGCGGAGCTCCTTTACCATAGCAGCCTTGATTTCAGCCATGGATGATCCTTTCACTTTCGGCCGCTTGCGCGGCATCTCCTTATCAAAAAGCGGCCCCGTCGTTCGGGGCGGGGCCGCTGATGCGAACATTCGTATCGCAGATGCGATGCCTGTCGTTCGGGTACGCGCTACTCGGCAGCGGCAGCCTCGGCAACAGCCTCGGACGTTGCGGGCTCGGCAGCCTCAGCGGGCTCCGTACCCTCCATCTCCTCGACGGTCACGGCAGCGCCGGTGCCGGCGATGACGGCGTCGGCCATGAAGTCGGCGAGCAGGCGCACGGAGCGGATGGGGG
>USAB01000051.1 GCA_900552585.1 uncultured Coriobacteriaceae bacterium | reverse complement strand
CGACGATATACTATCCACGCTCTCGTTCGTGGATATATTCAATATCTGTGTTTTCATCACCTTTACGTTTTGCTATGCCTATCAGCTCTTTTACGTTCTTGTCGTACTCACGCGCAAAGCACCGAAGCAAACCGCGAAGAAAAACCACCGCTATGCCGTGCTCATCGCAGCTCGTAACGAAAACGCTGTTATCGGCGACCTTATCCACAGCATCCGCGTGCAGAATTACCCGCAAGAACTTATCGACATCTTCGTAATCGCAGACAACTGCACCGACAACACCGCCGCCATCGCTCAAGAGGCTGGCGCGATCGTATTCCCCCGCTTCAATACCGAACAGATCGGCAAGGGTTACGCACTCGACTACGGCGTGACCTGCATCCACGAGCACTATTCTGAAAACGAATACGAGGCTTACTTCGTCTTCGACGCCGACAACGTGCTCGACGTGAACTACTTCCGCGAGATGAACAAAGTCTTCGATGGTGGTGCCATTGCTTCCACGAGCTACCGCAACTCGAAGAATTTCGGTTCGAACTGGATCTCGGCTGGCTATGGCGTGTGGTTCTTGCGTGAAGCGAAGTACCTGAGCCAAGCGCGCCTTACGCTGAACACCAGCTGCGCGGTTTCGGGCACCGGCTTTTTCGTGAGCGCCAAGATCATCGAGAAGATGGGCGGCTGGAAGTTCCACCTGCTCACCGAAGACATCGAGTTCTCCACCTACAGCATCTTGCATGGTGAGCGCATCGCTTACTGCCCCACCGCCATGCTCTACGACGAACAGCCCATCACGTTCCGTGATTCGTGGAACCAGCGTTTCCGCTGGGCGAAGGGCTTCTACCAGGTGTTCGGCCGCTACGGCGGAAAGCTGGTCAAGGGCATCTTCACCAGCAGCAAGGGCCACAAGTTCGCCTGCTACGACATGCTGATGACCATTGCCCCCGGCATGCTGCTCACCGTGGTCGTGGTCACGTTGAACCTGTGCGTTATCATCATGGCTGCACTCGGCCTGATGTCCACGGGTATGGCAGTGGCCAGCAGCGTCTCATCCGTCGTTTTCAGCCTGTTCAGCTATCTGATGGTCATGTTCGCGTTCGGTACGCTGACCACGTTCACGGAATGGGACAACATGGCTGCCACGTCCGCGCAGAAGATTAAGTACATGTTCACGTTCCCGTTCTTCATGCTGACGTACATCCCCATTGCCCTGGTTGCCCTGTTCAAGAAGGCGGAATGGACGCCGATCGCACACACCATCTCCGTGGATGTGGACGAGTTCGCTGCGGCGAACCAGGAAGCCCATGCTCAGAAGATCAGCGCGTAACGTACGTACAAGAGTGCATCTGCAAACGCCCGTCGCATCAGCGGCGGGCGTTTTTGTTGTGCAGGCGCGGCGGGGCGGGGGTGCCGCGCTGCGGCGGTTTTGTGCGGCAACGCGCCGCGGCAGTCGGCGAGGTACCTCTGCGCGCCGTTTCAGCAGACACGCGTGAACGTGGCGCACGATACGTCGCTGCAGCCGGCAGCGCGTGCCTCTGCGCTGGCGGCGAATAGCGTGGCGCCGGTGGTGCAAACGTCATCGAATATCAGGACGCTCCTTGGGGGCGTTTCCCCGTAAGCGCGCCGTACATACATTTGCCTCTGCATGTTCGCCATGCGCTGTTGCCGGTTCAAACCGCGCTGGTCACGACCGTGGGGCCTCTCGAACAGGCAGACGAGCGGCATGCCGGTTATACGGGCCAGATGCGTTGCGATTTCCTGTGTATGGTCGAACCCGCGCCGTCGGCGCGCCTTCGCGCTGGCGGGCACGAATGTCAGCACGGTGCCGTGTTCGGCCAATGAAGGGCTCAGCGAATCCGCGGTGATTCGTGCGATAACGGGAGCCAAGCTCCTCTCGCCGCCATCCTTGTAGGCCGTTACGATGCGCCGCGAAATATCGTCGTGCGCTACGGCGCTGGTGCATCGTCCATAGGGCAGGACATCTGTATCGCGCCGGTGCAGCGTGAACGTGTTGCATTCCGTGCAGATGATGCGTCCGAACGGCGCCCCGCATACCGGACAGGCCTGCCAATGGTCTATGTAAGCCAAGTTTCGTTGGCACGAGCTGCAAAGCGGTGATCCCGGCATGTCGCAGACCACGCATCGGCTGCTCCATATCATCTCTTCCAGAACGGTGCGGGCGGCATGCACCGGATGGGCCGGGTCGGATAGCCGCTCCGTTTGCGTTCCTTCCCCTGCTTCCCAAGGGGTGTGCGTGCAATGCATCGGCATCGGCATCGTCATCCCTGTCCGTTTCAGTGCCAAGGGCGGGGCGGGGGCGCCCTTGCGCTGTCCCCTTCTTTCGCATTGCCCGAATCTGCAATGGATTCCCTGCAATCACAAAGCGCATGGTCGCCCTCCCTTCTCCCTGCGCGGAGTGTAGGAGGGGCCTCTCACGTGGGAATACGAGAATCCTCACGCAAAGACAACGCCTGCCTCCCGCAATCATCGCGCCATGCTAACGTGGTTCTAACGCAGCTCTAAAACGCCTGATGGAAGAAAGGTTTTCTCGAACTTGCCTTTGGGACATCCGCGCGCCTGTGTGCAATGGGGGGAATGCGGTAAAATCGAAAAAAACGTGAAAAGGAAGGTCGGCATGCCTGACGATATCCGCATCGAATTGCCCGCAACGGCAGTTAAGGCAATCGGCATCTTGGAGGATGCCGGTTACGAGGCCTGGTGCGTGGGAGGATACGTGCGCGATGCTCTGATGGGTATCGACGGGGGCGATGTCGATATCGCCACATCAGCCCGCAGCGAGCAGACCATGATGCTGTTCGAAGAGGCCGGCTACCGCACGCTGGACACCGGTATCGCCTATGGGACGGTGACGGCGCTCGTGGACGGCGAGACGTTCGAGATCACCACGTATCGGGCCGATGGAAGCTACAGCGACGCGCGCCATCCCGATGCGGTGAGCTTCGTGGGGTCCATCGAGCAGGACCTTGCCCGCCGCGATTTCACCATCAATGCCATGGCGTACCATCCCGAACGCGGGTTGCTGGATCCGTATGGCGGGCGCCAGGATATAGCCGATCGGCGCATCCGCACGGTGGGGGACCCGCATCGGCGTTTCGAAGAGGACGCGCTGCGTATCCTGCGCGGGTTGCGGTTCGTCTCGAAGCTGGGGTTCGGCCTTTCAGAGAGCACGTACCGGGCCATGCTGGAACGTTCTGTGCTGCTGGTGCGCATTGCACCGGAGCGCATGGCGAAAGAGCTCGATGGCCTTCTGTGCGGCGCGCATGTGCATCGGGCGCTCATGGAGGGCGCGGACATCCTGGGCGTCGTGATCCCCGAGCTCATGCCGTGCTGCGGGTTCGACCAGCACAGCCCGTGGCACAAATACACCGTGTACGAGCACATCGCGTATGTGGTGCAGAACAGCCCGGCGACGGCATTCGCCCGCTGGTGCGCTCTGATGCACGACATTGCGAAGCCGCAGACGTTCCAGCTGGACGGCCACGGCCGCGGTCATTTTCCGCGCCATCCCGCCGCCAGCGCCGACATCGCCCGCAGTGTGCTGACGCGTCTGCGCAAGCCGAACCGGTTCGTGGATGATGCGGCAACGGTCATCCGATATCACGACACGCCGCTGCGTGCAACCTCCACGTCCGTCCGCAAGTTCTTGGTGAAGAAGCTGGACGGCCGCTCGGAGCTGCTGTACGCCATCAGCGACCTGAAGATTGCGGACAACCTGTCGAAGCAGCCGGAAGCAGTGCGCGGAAGCCTGCAGCAGGCGCGCGACCTCCGCTCCGCGTTGGATGCGGTCATTCAGAACGACGAGCCGTTCCGTCTTGACCAGCTGGCAATAAATGGCCGCGACCTGCAGAAACTGGGCATGTGGCCGGGCCCGCGTCTGGGCGAGACGCTGCGCGACCTGCTGGACGAGGTCGTGGACGGCACCGTCCCGAACGAACGCCGCGCCCTGTTGGCCGTAGCGCGCAAATCCATGGAGTGGTCGTCCTAGGGACAGGTACGGCCGCGGCGGCCCGTTGACGGCGTCAGCGGTGCGTGCGATTCCGGCAGGCGTAGGCAATCAGCGGGCCTCCGTTCGAGTTGGGCAGCGACGAGGTCATATACCGCACCGTGCCCACTTCCCGCGCCGCGATATGCGCCTGCTCGTTCCCGAAATGATGAACGCAGTCGGGCCGGGCTGCGCCCCGGCGATGATTGTGGTGGGGATGAGGATATCGAATTCCGCGACGTACGTCTTGCCCTGGAATGCGCAGTTGCGCTGCGCCTGTGCTTCAGAGTTCCCAGCAGCGAACGTGATGCCCCGGGGCCGTTTCCCGGGAAGGGGGCATTTCCTGCGCGCAAGCGTCCTTCGCGTGCGGACAGCGGGAATAGAACGGGCAGCCGCCCGCCGGTTTCTTTTTGCCTGCCGACCGTTCCGTGATGGCGGGAATGCGCCATCCCGTATGGGGCTTCGTGGGGAAGACGGAAGCGCGCATGAGCTGCGTATACGGATGCTGGGCATGGCCAATGACCTGCGCGGCGGGACCGTGCTCCACAATGGAGCCCGACAGCATCACTGCCACGTCGTCGGCGATGCGGGGCACGATGGCAAGATCGTGGCAGATAAACAGCAGCGAAAGGTGGCGCGAGGATCGCAGGCCGTTCAGCAGGTCGATGATCTGCGACTGCACCAGCACATCCAACGCCGAGGTGCATTCGTCGCAGATGAGAAGCTTCGGCTTGAACGCGATGGCGCGAGCGATGGCGGCACGCTGACATTCGCCTCCGGAAACCTGTGCGGGGTATCGGCTGGCGTACGAGGGCGGAAGCCCCACCTCTTTCAGCAGCCGGGGGATCATCTGCAGAGCCTGTTTCCGGTCCATGCCCGCGTTCGCCGCCGCGTCGACGATGCTGTGTTCCAGCGTGCGGCGCGGATTGAACGAATCCACGGGATTCTGGAACACCATCTGCAGCTGGCGGTAGACGGTGCGCATCTGCTTTGCCGATGCGCCGGTGACGGGCGTGCCCGCTACCTCCACGGTGCCAGAATCCGGGCGCTCCAGCCCGCAGATGATGCGCGCAAACGTGGATTTCCCGCTGCCGGATTCCCCGACAAGGGCCAAGCTGCTCCCCTCGGTAAGGGAAAGGCTCACGTTGTTGTTCGCCACGATGTTCCTGCCCTGCGTGCCGAACGTCTTCACGATGCCGCGAACGCTGAGAAGCGGCGGAGCGGCGTGCAGTCCGTCAGTCATCGGCATTCCTCCTTACCGATAGGAGATGCCGTTTCCGCGTCCAGTGAGGGAACGGCGTCGATGAGCGCTTTCGTATAGGCGTCGCGGGGGTGCTCCAGCAGCTCGTCGGCATCCGCCTCTTCGACGATGCGTCCGTTGTGCATGACTAGGATGCGGTCGCACGCGTAGCCCACCAGGCCGATGTTGTGCGATATCAGCATCACGCTGGTGCCGAATTCCGCGCGCAGGTCCATGAGCTCTGCCACCACCTGCGCTTGGGATGCGACATCCAATGCGCTGGTAGGTTCGTCGGCGATGATGAGGTCTGGTTGCAGCGCGATGGTCATGGCTATCGCCACGCGCTGCGCCATGCCGCCGGACAGCTCGAACGGATATGCCTTGAGCAGCCGTTCGCCATCCGGGAGTCCCAGGCGGTCAAATGTTCTCATGAGCAGGTTATTTGCCGTATCGGCATTCAGTTCGCCATGTTCCGCCCTGGCCTCGTCGAACAGCACACCGATACGGCGGATAGGGGGAAACGACGCCCCGGGATTCTGGAACACATAGCCGATGCGCGCCCCGCGCAGCTGTCGGAGCCGCTCCGGGGATGCATGCACAAGGTCTTCGCCGTCGACGAGTATGGAGCCCGCATCGATGCTGCCGAACGGGCCCAGGAGGCCGTCCACGGCCTTTGCGAGCGTGGATTTGCCCGATCCGGAAGCACCGACGATGCCGATGCAGGACCCCCGGGGCAGGGAGAAGCTCACGTCGTGGAGCGCGGGCGCATGAGAATAGCTGACGTCCAGGTGTCTGACCTCAAGGAGGATGTCTTCCGCTCTGTTCTGTTCCTTCATATGCTTCCACGCTCCTCTCGTTTGCCATCAATCTGCTAGGGGGCGGTTTCCCGACTCGTCACGGGCATCGGGGAAGCCGCGCCGGGTTCGTTTCCCGTGCTGGTTCCTATTCGCTGATATCCATGTCGGCATTCAGCTCGTAGTAGTCGCAGGGGTGGGCGTCCAGGCCGGTCACCTTGCCGTTCGAGACGATGGCCATCTGCAGGAACGACGCGTAATAGTAGCCGTCGTCGGCAAGGACCTGCTCCTGGATCTTCTTCGCAAGGTCTGCGCGCTTGTCCGTATCGTACGTCGTGGACAGTTCCTTAATCATGTTCGTGACCTTGGCGTTTTCGTAATGGCCGGCGTCATAGCTGGAATCGGGCAGGTACTGCGTGGTGAAGTAGTACTGTGGGTCGCCCTGGGGTGCGGTCACGATGGCGCTGGCATACACGTCGAATTTGTCGGCTTTCACCAAGTTGGTGTGGTTCGCCGTGGAGTTCACGTTGACCTTGATGCCAATCTTCTTCAGCTGCTCCTGGGCGTATTCCGCAAGCTTCGGCAGCTCTTGGCGACTCGGATACGTGACCCAATCGATTTCCAGCTTCTTGCCGTTCTTCTCAAGATAGCCGTCGCCGTCCGTGTCCTTCCAGCCGTCCTTCTTCAGCACGCTCTTCGCCTTTTCCAGGTCATACGGCTCTGCTGCGGTGGGGTCCACGGCGAACGTGAAGTTGGAGGGGAACGGGCCGACGGCCGTTTCGCCATGGCCGGACAGGAGCGTGTTCACGAAGTCTTCGGAGTTCAGCGACATGCAGATGGCCTTGCGCACGGCCTTGTCCTTCATGATGCTCTTGTGGTAGTTGAACGCCACCTCGTACACGCGGGACGTGGCAACAGAGCTGGTGTTATAGCCGTCGCCGAACAGTTCGCGGCTCTCGTACGGCAGGCCGTATGCGGCATCGATCTCGCCGTTCTGCAGCGCCATGGTGAGTGTGTCGCCATCCATGATGTTGCGGACCGTAACCTTGTCCACGTTGACATCGCCGTTCCAGTAGCTCTTGTTCGCTGCCAGCTGAACCGTATTATCCGTTGTGGATTCGACCGTATAGGGGCCGGTGCCCACCACGGTATTCTCGTTATGGTTGGAATCCATATCGATGATGCAGCCGTACGGATCGGACAGATAGTACAGCAGCGCCGGATTCGGCTTCTTCGTCACGATGGTCAGAACTTGGCCATTCGCCTTCATGGATTTGATGTTCAGGTCGGAAGGCGCGCGGTCGTGCTTCTTCAGCAGGTCCTCGTAGCAGGCCTTCACAGCCTTCGCGTCGACCTTCTTGCCGTTGCTGAACGTCACGTTGTCCTTGATGGTGATGTCGACGCGCGTCTTGCCGACCTGCTTGTAGCTTTCGGCAATCCACGGCTGGATTTGCATGTTGTCATCGAACTTGAACAGCGTTTCGCCAATGCCCAGGCGCATCGTCGTCCAGCCCCAATAGCTTTTGTGGGGGTCGAAGCCGTGGTCTTCGTTCTCCGTGCTCCACGTAGATGTCGTCCCGTACGTGAGCGATTTCTCCTTGGACGATGACGATGCGGGCTGATTCGACCCCGAACAGGCCGTGAGGACGCCTACGGCCAGAACCGCTGCGAGTGCAGCCGATATGCCCAGGGCAATCTTCCTTCTGCGTTTTCCCTTCGTTTTCATCATAGATGATCCTCCCAATCTCTTTCTCTCCTATGAAAGGCAGCGCGCTTTCGGTGCGCTTCTTTCTGAATGCATGAAGTGCAATCACGACGTTTCGGAGGCCGTCGACGGGCGAGCGGTGGAAGTTGTTTCGCCCTTTCCCCGCGTTGTGCGACGCGTGCGCCTGCCGGGGGCGTTGCGCATGGCCGGGTCGAACATGTCGCGGCTGGCGTCTGCGAAGATGTTGAAGATGGTGACGGCGATGAAGCATGCGCATCCCGGGGCCAGGATGATCCAGGGATACAGCTGGATCATGGACCTTCCGTTGCTCATCATGGCTCCCCATTCCGGCGTGGGCACCTGGGCGCCCAGGCCGAGGAATGAAAGACCGGCTATTTCGATGATCATATGACCGATGTCGATTGCAGACGTGACCACGATCGGGGCGGCTATATTCGGCAGAATGTCGCGCGCCAAGATAGTGAAGTCGGATTTCCCTGAAAGGCGAGCGGCGTCCACATAGGGCATATGCTTTGCGGATAACACCAGGCCACGCACCAGACGGGCGTATTTCGGCCAGGATATGCACGCCAACGCAATGACTGCGCTCGTGAGGCTGCCGATAAGCACGCCGGCTACGGCAATGGCGAACACCATGCCGGGGAACGCCAGGAAGATATCGGATATGCGCATGATGACGGTATCCGTCTTGCCGCCGACCCATCCACAGATGGCGCCCAAGATACCGCCGACGACCGTGATAATCGCCACAAGCGCCAATGAGGCGAAGATGGTGAATTTGCCGCCCGCGATGACGCGCGCAAGAAGGTCGCGGCCGTATTCGTCTGTGCCGAATGGATGCAGGGACGAGGGCGGCTGTTTCGATGAGGCCAGGTCCTGCGTATAGGCGTCGAACGGAACCGCCAGGTCTCCGAAGAGTATGACCAGCATGAAGATGCCCACAAGCACGCACGCGATGATGAAGCGCAGCTTCACCGGCGTCATAGCCGCTTTCCCGATGGGTGCCTTGCCCTGTTCGTTGTCGCGATGGCCCACGTGAAGGCCGGAAAGGTCGTCTGTTGTCAGGATGGAATGGTCTTGCTTGAAATTGCTCATGCGGCATCCTCCTCCAGCCTGATCCGGGGATCCAGCACGTGATACAGGATGTCGGCAACCAGGTTCACGCAGACGAAGATGATTGCCATCCACATGACGTACGACTCGATGATGGGGTAGTCGCGCATCATGATGGCGTCCACAGCCATCTTGCCCACGCCCGGCCACATGAAGATGCTCTCTACAATGGCCGTGCCGCCGAGCAGCGACCCCAGGGAAAGCGCCAGCAGCGTGTTGATGGTGAGCAGCGACGATTTCAGCACGCTCTTATACAGGATGACATGCTCTCGGATGCCGCGCGAACGCAGGCCGTCCATGTAATCGCGGCCGAGCTCGTCCAGCACCGTGGAGCGGATCTGGCGGATGTACTTCGCGGACATGGCAACGGCCAACGTCAACGTGGGAAGCACGATGCAACGCCAATCTCCCTCCGTGTATATGGTGGGAAGCGCTTTCAGCTTCACGGAGAACAGATACAGCAGAAGCATGGCTACGAAGAAGCCCGGAAGTGCGTTTCCGATGAAGGAGAACAGCCGGATAACGAAATCGGGCAGCTTGCTCTGCCTGACAGCGGACCAAATGCCCAGCGGGAATGAGATGACGATAGTGAGTGCGAGCGACGTGCATGCCAGGATGATGGTGTAGGGCAGATGAGACAAGAATGTGTCCATGACGTTCAACCCGGATACATACGAGGTGCCCATGTCGCCATGGAGCACGCCGACGAGCCAGGTCAGGTATTGCTGCCATAGCGGCTGGTCCAAGCCCAACTCCGAGCGCATGTGAGCTTCCACTTCCGGCGTCACGGCGATGCCGGAAGTCTCGATCATGGCATCCACGGCGTCGCCTGATGCCATCTGCATCAGTGCGAACGTGAGTACGGTGATGCCCAAGAGGATCGGAATCAGCTGCAGCAGTCTTTTGCCGATGAAACGTCCCAAGACAGGTCTCTCATCTTACTTCGTTGCTTTTACCAGGAACATCGGTGATGAGCGGTAGTACTGCTGGTCGCCCTGCGGCCAAACGGTCCGCCAGATATCCTCGTCTGCCTCGACGGTAGCATAGCCAAGCGACGGTAGCACGGAAAGCTCCCATGCCGGCCGATCGATATACGTCATGGGAAGGTCGGCCGCAATCCGCTCGCAGGTCTGCTCCTGTTCTTCGGTGGCATTCATCTCTTCCGTCCGCTCTAAGATGGAGGAGTCCGTCTGCTCGCGGGCACGCTGCTCTTCGATGGCGCTATCGGCCAGATAGCGGTACCAATTGGCATCGAACACCAGCAGCGTTCCGCCGGGCGCCAGGATGCGGAGCCATTCGCGGTAGGCGGCAAGGGGGTTCTGCATCAGCCATGTGACATTGCGGAGCACGATCAGGTCGAAGGAATCCGCTGCAAATCCTGTGTCGGAAGCGTCTCCCCGATGGAAGCGGATGTGTTTTCCCAGGCCCTCTCTGTCGGCATTCGCGGCTGCCTGGCAGAGCATGTCCGGGCTGAGGTCCATGGCGTCCACGTGGCAGCCCATACGGGCCAGCAGCATGCTGAAGAATCCCGGTCCGCAGCCCAGGTCGAGCGCGGAGACGTTCTGCGGACCTCCGAGAAGGTCCGTTTCCCGCTCCATGACCCGCTGCCATGCCGGCAACATGCCGTGGTCGATTTCTCCGTATATCTCAGCGGAATACGAGGCGGCGCGACCGTTCCAGTACTGTTCGATGGTGTCAAGGGAGGACCAGGGGGATACGGATGGTGCCGTTTCCGCCGCCGGGGTGACGAAGGAGGTATTCATTGGGCCTCTTTCTCGTGGTAATACAAAAAATAAAATCGTGACACGCTCAGTATATATTACGAAATACAAATCTGTAATAATTCACAAACGATAATTGGCCGGCGGATGAATACCGCTGGTGAATGCGGGCGGCGGGGAAGAGGCGGCTCAACAATAAAAAACCCGGCCTGTGTTCCAGACCGGGTTTTAAAATTCATGGTAGCCCGTACCAGATTCGAACTGGTGATCTCCGCCTTGAGAGGGCGATGTCCTAAACCGCTAGACGAACGGGCCATATTGTCAATGCGCTTCGTTAAATGGCTGGGGTGGAAGGAGTCGAACCCTCACATGCGGTACCAGAAACCGGTGTCCTACCATTAGACGACACCCCAGTGCTTTCAACGATGACTTGCGGTTGAACTAACTGCGGGTCAAGCGCGGTATTGAATACTATAGGTCATACGCCGTTTCGTCAAGGGTCTTTTTTAAAAATATTTTCTTATGCCGTTCACCTGCGAATATATTGTGCCTCGCATGCAACCATGATATTTTCGGCTCGTCTCCTCTTCTGCGCATTGCCTCCGAGAGAGAACGGGGGGCGGTTATGGAAACGCATAACCACACGCGGCACACACGAATATCTTCACAGCATTCGCTGCATTCCGGGAATGCAGGCGCAATCGGGAACGCGAGGGCCTCAACGTCATTGCCCAGCGCATCGAACGACGCCCTTTTCGAATCCGGCGCTCCTTCCGGGAACCCGTCCGGGGTCGGCATGCTGCGCGTGAACCTTCTCGGCGGAATGGAGGTGCTCGTCGACGGTCAGCCGTATGATCACCCGTTCCTGCATCGCCAGAAGGTCAAGGCGCTGCTGGCGGCGCTGGTCCTGTCCGAGGGCCGCGAACTGAACACGGAGTACCTGCAAACGCTGCTCTGGCCGAACGGCTCAGCCGAGAAGAACAGGAACAACTTCAACAATCTCTGGTCATTGCTCAGGAAATCCCTGATGGCCGGCGCGGGCGGAACCTGCCCGTATGTCGTGCGCCATCAAGGCGTATGCAAGCTCGATCGCCGGTATATGGACAGCGACATCTTCGAGCTGCACGCAATCTGCGATGCGTTCCAGTTCGGCGACCCCGACCTTACCGAGGCCATAGCGCTGTATCGGCGGCTGCGGAGGATCTATCGCGGCGATATGCTGCCGGGCGAAGATGCGAATCGGCTCGTGGTCCACGATCGGCGCACATGGCGCAACCGCACAATAGACGCGCTGTACTCCATGGCGCTTTCCCTGAAGGCGCAGAAGGCATTGCGCGAGGCGGGCTGGTTCGCGCAGGCGGCGCTGGCGCTTGACCCTGCGCGTGAGGATGTGCTGCGCCTGCTTATGAGATTGAGCCTTGACCTGGGCAATCCGTCGCGCGCATTGCGGTATTTCGCCGGAACGAGCCGCATCCTGGGGGAAGAGTACGGCT
>USAB01000050.1 GCA_900552585.1 uncultured Coriobacteriaceae bacterium | reverse complement strand
AGTCCGCCATCGGCATGGTGCACAGCCGCTTCTCCACCAACACCAACCCCAGCTGGATGCGCGCCCACCCCAACCGCTTCATCCTCCACAACGGCGAGATCAACACCATCAAGGGCAACACCGACGCCATGCTGGCCCGTGAAGAGACCATCTCCTCCCCCATCATGAAGGAGGACATGAACAAGATCCTGCCCATCATCAACACCTCCGGCTCCGACTCCGCCATGCTGGACAACGTGCTGGAGTTCATCACCATGAACGGCCGCCCGCTGGCGCGCAGCATCTCCATGCTGCTGCCCGACCCCTGGGACCACAACATCAACCTGACGGACCGCCGCCACGACTGGGGCGCGTATCAGTCTATGGTCATGGAGGCATGGGACGGCCCGGCCGCCATCGCGTTCAGCGACGGCATCGTGACGGGAGCTGTTCTGGACCGCAACGGTCTGCGCCCCGCGCGTTACTACATCACGGACGACGACCGCCTGATCCTGTCCAGCGAGGCGGGCGCCCTGGACATCGATTCCGGCGACATCCTGAAGGCCGGCAGCCTGGGCCCCGGCGAGATGCTGCTGGTGGACCCCTCGAAGGGCCGCGTGCTGTGGGACAACGAGATCAAGGATGCATTCGCGAACGAGAAGCCCTATCGCGAGTGGCTCGATGCCGGCATGCTGCGCATCGAGGACCTGCGCGGCGAGGCGTGTGAGCCCGGCACGGCCGAGCGCGACGCGGACGTTCCGTTCACGCAACGCCTGGCACGCCACGGCTACCACTTCGACGACGTCGAGGAAGCCGTCATCCCCATGGCCGAGCAGGGCAAGGCCCCGCTGGCATCCATGGGCGCCGACATCCCGCTGGCCGTGCTGTCGAAGCACCCGCGTTCGCTGTTCGACTACTTCAACCAGCTGTTCGCCCAGGTCACGAACCCGCCCATCGACGCGCTGCGCGAGTCGTTCATCACGTCCACGCTGCTGTACGTGGGCAACCACGGCAACTTCCTGGAAGATGCCCGCACGAACTGCCGCCTGGTGCGCCTGAACACGCCCATCCTGACGCGCGCGGATTTCCTGGCGCTCGAGCAGATCAACCACCAGGGTTTCCAGACGTCCCGCCTGTCCGCCGTCTACCGGCGCGAAGACGGCCCCGAAGCGCTGGAACAGGCCGTGAAGACGCTGGACGCGCAGGCTGAAGAAGCCGTGCGCCGGGGCGCGAACATCCTGATCATCTCCGACCGCGCCGCCGACGGCGAGGTCTCCATCCCGTCGCTTCTGGCTGTGGCATCCGTGCACAACCACCTGCTGCGCGCCGGCATCCGCACGCATACGGACATCATCGTGGAATGCGGCGACGCCATCACGCCGCACGACTTCGCGGCGCTGGTAGGCTACTCCGCGTCCGGCATCTACCCGTACCTGGCGCATGAGTGCATCCGCCAACTGGCCGACCAGGGCAAGCTGGGCGGCACGGATGCGGAGACGGGCATCGAGAACTACAACAAGGCCATCACGGCCGGCATCGTGAGCGTCATGTCCAAGATGGGCATCTCCACCATGCAGGGCTACCATTCCGCGCAGATATTCGAGGCCGTGGGCCTTTCGCAGGAACTGGTGGACGAGCACTTCACCGGCACCGTGAGCCGCGTGGGCGGCCTGGGCATCGACGACCTCGAGCGCGAATGCAACGAATGCTACGACGAGGCCGTGGCGCTGCTGTCCACACCCGCGCCCGATCAGCTGGCAAGCTCCGGCATCACGAAGTGGCGCCCGCTGAACGGCGAGGAGCACCTGCTGACGCCCGAGACCATCTACCTGCTGCAACGTGCCGTCCGCACAAACGATTACGATCTGTTCCACCAGTTCAGCCAAGCAATCCATCCCGTTGGGCGCACCGTGCAGCTGCGCGACCTGCTGGAATTCAACTTCAGCGACTGCACGCCCGTGCCGCTGGACGAGGTCGAACCGGCCAGCGAAATTGTGAAGCGCTTCAACACCGGCGCCATGAGCTACGGCTCCATCTCGCAGGAGGCGCACGAGTGCATCGCCATCGCCATGAACCGCCTGCACGGCCGTTCCAACTCGGGCGAGGGCGGCGAGGACCCGCGTCGCGAGACCCCGCTGGCCAACGGTGACTCCAAGAACTCCGCGATCAAGCAGGTGGCAAGCGCGCGCTTTGGCGTGACGAGCCGTTACCTGTGCAGCGCCTTCGAGATTCAGATCAAGATGGCCCAGGGCGCCAAGCCCGGCGAGGGCGGCCACCTGCCCGGCAAGAAGGTCTACCCCTGGATCGCCGAGGTCCGTCAGTCCACGCCCGGCATCGGCCTGATCTCGCCTCCACCGCATCACGACATCTACTCTATCGAAGACCTGGCCGAGCTCATCTTCGACCTTAAGAACGCCAACCCCGGCGCACGCGTGTCGGTCAAGCTGGTCAGCGAGGCCGGCGTCGGCACCATCGCCACCGGTGTGGCCAAGGGTGCCGCCGACAAGATCTTGATCTGAATCCCCGCCGAAAGGTCTTGGCCGGCCGGCCACAACGGCGGCTCCGGTGCTGCGGCGCGCGATTCGATCTGGCACGCCGGTCTGCCGCTGGAGCTTGGCCTTGCCGAGGCCCAGCAGACGCTGCTGCAAAACGGCCTGCGCTCACGCGTGGTGCTCGAGGCCGATGGCAAGCTCATGGACGGCACCGATGTTGCCGTCGCCTGCCTGCTGGGTGCCGAGGAGTTTGGCTTTGCGACCATGCCGCTCATCTCCATGGGCTGCCTCATGCAGCGCGACTGCCAGCAGGACACGTGCCCGGTGGGCGTTGCCACGCAGAACAGTGCACTGCGCCAGTGCTTCTGCGGCAAGCCGGAATACGTGGTGAACTACCTGACGTTCGTGGCCGAGCAGCTGCGCGAGATCATGGCGAAGCTGGGCTTCCGCACGGTGGACGAGATGGTAGGCCATCCCGAGTTCCTGCGCCAGCGCAGCGGCTGCGACAGCTGGAAGGCGCGCCTGGTGGACCTATCCCAGGTCCTGGCGCAGTCCCATACGGAATTCGGCGCGAACATCCCCGGCGCTGACTGCCCGCACTACCTGCCGGAAATGAAAGCCGTCAGCGGCTTGGACAAGACGCTGGACGCGACGCTGTTCATTCCGTATACGCAGGAGGCGCGCCGCACGCTGACGCGCCAGCGCTTCCATGCGGACATCGCGAACGTGAACCGCTGCGTGGGCACCATGCTGGGCAGCCAGGTCACGGCCGACCACCCCGACGGCATGCCGGAAGACACGCTGTGCATCGACTGCGAGGGCTCCGGCGGCATGAGCTTCGGCGCCTTCCTGCCTGCCGGCGTGACACTGACCATCACCGGCGACGCGAACGATTACTTCGGCAAGGGCTTGTCCGGCGGCGTGCTGGCCATCGCCCCCAGCCCGAAGGCAACGTACCGCCCGGACGAGAACGTGTCCGTGGGCAACGTGGCGTTCTACGGCGCCACCAGCGGCAAGGGCTTCGTGAACGGCCTGGCCGGCCAGCGCTTCGCCGTCCGCAACTCCGGTGCCACCCTGGTCGTTGAAGGCGTGGGCAACAACGGCTGCGAGTACATGACCGGCGGAAAGGTGCTCATCCTGGGAGAAGTGGGACTGAACTTCGCCGCGGGCATGAGCGGCGGCATCGCATACGTCTACGACGAGGAGCGCACGCTGCACAGCCGCTGCAACATGGAGATGGTTACGATCCAGGAGCCCGACCGCGAGGAACTGGAATACATCCACCAGCTGCTGGAAGAGCACGTCAGACGCACACAGAGTCCGCGCGGCATCAAGATGCTGTACCAGTTCGCGGACCACTCGAAGTACTTCGCGAAGGTCATCCCCACCGGGTACGCCCATGCCATGGAGCTGACCGCGCGGGCGGAAGCCGACGGTGCCTCGCACGAAGAGGCCGTCGAAATCGCATTCGAGACCATGAGGAAGGGTGAGTAACAATGGGTAGACCGGGAGCTTTTCTCTCTCATGGCCGCAAAGAGCACGGCATGCGCCCCACAGCCGAGGCCGTTGCGGATTTCGACGAGATCGCACAACCGCTGGATTCGGGCATGCAGCGCGTGCAGGCAAGCCGCTGCATGTATTGCGGCGTGGCATTCTGCCAGACGGGCATGAAGCTCGGGGGCGCATCGCACGTCTCCGGCTGCCCGCTGCACAATCTGATTCCCGAAACGAACGACCTGATATGGCACGGCCGCTGGGATGATGCCGTTCAGCGCCTAGCGCTGACGAACCCGCTGCCGGAGTTCACCGGCCGCGTATGCCCTGCCCCGTGCGAGGCCGCCTGCAACCTGGGCCTGCACGATGAGCCCGTCACGATCCGCGACGACGAGCGCTCAATCTCCGATTACGCCTGGGCGCATGGCCAGCAGCCGCTGCCCGCCGCGCCCGATGACGCGCCGCGCGTGGCCGTGGTCGGATCCGGCCCGGCCGGCCTGGCCGCAGCGTGGGAGCTCACGCGCCGCGGTCTGCGCGTGACGCTGGTCGAGCGCCAGGACCGTGCCGGCGGCCTGCTTATGTACGGCATCCCGAACATGAAGCTGCCGAAAGACGTGGTGCAGCGCCGCCTGGACCTCATGGCCGCCAGCGGCATCGACATTCGCTGCGGCGTTGACGCCTCCGACCCGCAGGAAGCGCAGGCGCTGAAGCGCGACTACGACGCCGTGGTCGTTGCCGCAGGCGCCACGAATGCTCGCCACGTGAACGCACCGGGCATGGATGCCGATGGCGTCGTCATGGCAGTCGACTACCTGACGGATGCCACGAAGGCGCTGTTGGGCGGCACGGAACCCGCCGTGACGGCGAGGGGCAAGGACGTCATGGTCATCGGCGGCGGCGACACCGGCACGGACTGCGTGGCAACCGCGCTGCGCCAGGGCGCAAAGAACGTGCGCCAGATCATCCGCGCGCAGCAGCCGCCCGCATCCGTGAACACGTTCGCCGTGTGGCCGGAATGGCCGTCGAAGCTGTCTGTGGACTACGGCCAGCAGGAGGCCGACGACCTGCAGGGAGCGGATCCCCGCATCTGGTCCGTTGACTCCATCGCCGTGGAGACGCAGGACGGTAAGGCATCCGGCCTGGTCATCCAGGACTTGTCGTACGAAGGCGGGCGCCACAATGTGGAGGGCACGGAGCGCACGCTTCCCGCCCAGCTCATCCTCATTGCGAAGGGCTTCCTGGGTCCTGAACGCTCCATCATCGACGCATTCGGCATCCACCTGCCTGCAAAGGGCAAGCAGCTGCCGCTGACCATCGAGGGCACACACCGTGCGTTGACCGATGTCGGCGAAGACGGCACACCGATCTTCGTTGCCGGCGATGCACGCACCGGTTCCACATTGGTCGTGAACGCCATCGCCGATGCGCTGGACTGCGCCGGCGAGGTAGCCGCGGAACTTCGCCGCTAACCGCGGTATGTAAACTGCCCCGCCGGGCAGCACGAATCCGAGCGACGCTTTGATGCCCCCGCCCTTCAGGACGGGGGCATCTTCGTCTAACGGAGAGCGAGCGGCGCCGATGCGTTCACCGCCACGCCGGATGATGCAGATGCGGACGGTTCGCACCGCGCTCACTCGCAAGTAATGCTATCGTTGCACTCACATTTAAGATAGAATCAAGGAACGGCAAGCGACGTTCACGGCAGATTCGTACAGGTTCTCGACAGAACGGGAGGTCGGGCATGGTAGACAAGGCGCTTTTCGCATTGCCCAGCATCCGCCGCGTGCTTGCGGCGCTGCTCGCACTCTCGATAGTGCGCGCCGGCCTGATTATCGGCCAGGCCGCAGCCCTGGCTTCCGCCATCACGGCGCTGTGGAACGGCGGCGCGCTGGCGGCGCAATACCCGGCCATCGCGCTGTTCTTCTGCTGCTTCGTCGCCGGCCAGGCGCTCCTGTTCCTGGAAGACCGCTTCATGGGATCGTACGCGGATGCGCAGGCCGATGCCCTGCGCGGCAAGCTGTTGGAAAGCGTGTTCGCCACGCATGCGCAGATTGTGCGCGACCACGGCACGGCAAGCGTTGCCGCCGCCGCGCTAGAGGGCGCCGACCAGGTGCGCGATTACCTGAAGGCCATGCTGCCGAAGATGACGCATCTGGCCGCGATCCCCACGCTGCTGCTGATTGCCGTGTTCACGCAGGATATCGTGTCGGGCATCATCCTACTGGTGCTGTACCCCGTCATCGTGTTCTACATGGTGCTGCTGGGCAATGCCGCGAAGCGACGCGCCGAGCGGCAGTTCGCGTCGTACCAGGCTATGTCAAACCACTTCATCGACACGCTGCGCGGCCTGGACACGCTGCGCGCGTTCGGGGCCGCAAAGAAGCACGCAGCGCAGATATTCCAGGTCAGCGAACGTTTCCGCACAGCTACCATGGAGACGCTGCGCGTGGCGACTCTGTCCGGCGGCGTGCTGGACCTCATCGCCACCGTGGGCGTGGGCGCCGTGGCCGTCATGCTGGGCCTGCGCCTCATGGACGGCTCCATGGCGCTGCTGCCGGCGCTGGCCGTGCTGGTGCTGGCGCCCGAATACTTCCGCCCCATCCGCGACTTCGCCTCCGACTTCCATGCGTCGCTGGACGGCAAGAACGCCCTGGCACACATGCAGCAGCTCATCGAAGAGGCGCAGCAGTGCCCAGGCGGAGCGCGCGAACAGGCAGGCGAATGCACGGAAGGCCCCGCCGCTCCGCAGGAAGCGGCCGCTGCAGGCGGGGCGTCGGCGAGCGCGTCCGCCGCAGGGTCAGGCAACAGTGTCATCGGCACGTGGACGCCGGCATCGCGGCTTTCGCTCCATGACGTCTCGTTCGCCTACCCCGGCGCGGACCGCCCTGCGCTCTCCCGCATCACGCTGGACGTGCAGGGCTTCGAGAGCATCGGCATCGTGGGCATCAGCGGGTCCGGCAAGTCCACGCTGGCCGGGCTGCTGGGCGGCTTCAACGTACCCGATGCGGGCACGGTGCGCGTGGACGGCACGGACGTGACCGGCCTGCAGCGGTCGGACTGGCAGCGCCAGGTACTCTACATCCCCCAGGACCCGTACCTGTTCCACGACACCCTGCGCGCGAACGTGTGCTTCTACACGCCCGCGGCAGACGATGCGGCCGTGCAACGCGCCGTAGACGCCGTCGGGCTGCAGCCGCTGGTGGACCAGCTGCCGCAGGGCCTGGACACGGTCATCGGCGACGGCGGGCGCGGCCTTTCCGGCGGGCAGGCGCAGCGCATCGCGCTGGCGCGCGCCATCGTTACCAACCCGAAGGTCATGCTGCTGGATGAACCGCTTTCCAACCTCGACGCGAAGCTGCGCAACCAGATGCGCGCCGAGATCATCAAGCTGCGCCAGCGGATCAACACCACGTTTATCTACGTCACCCATGACCAGACCGAGGCCATGACCCTGGGCGACCGGATCGTCATCATGAAGGACGGCTTCATCCAGCAGATCGGCACGCCCCAGGAGGTCTTTGACCACCCGGCCAATCTGTTCGTGGCCGGCTTTATCGGCACGCCCCAGATGAACTTCTTTGACGCGAAGCTGGTGAAGAACAGCGACGGCAAATACGCCGTGGCTATCGACGGCATCAACGTGGAACTGGCCGAGGATAAGCGGGGCCGGCTCAGCGCTAAAAATGTACCGGAACAGGACGTGACGCTGGGCGTTCGCCCCGATCACATCATGCTCTGCGCCGACGGCGTCAAGGGTACCGTGGATGTCAGTGAGCTGATGGGCTCCTCTGTGCATCTGCATATCTCCACCCACGGCCATGATGTGGTGGTCATCGTCCCCACCAACGGCAACGCCGCCCACTTCCCCATGGGCAGCGAGGTCAACATGATCTTCGGCGGCAACGTGGCCCACGTTTTCGACAAGGAGACCGGAAAGAACCTGGAGTGGTAAGTAAATAAGGCTATAGAACAGGCATCCCCCGGCGCAATGCGCCGGGGGATATATTTATACGATGAGCGGATGCTCAGGCCCGGCGCTCCTCGTGAATGAACATGACCAGGAAGCTGACGGTCAGCAGGGCGCAGGACACCCAGATTCCCCGGACGGCGGATGCGCCGGTCAGCAGGGCTCCCAGACCGGCACCCAGGGCGAACAGGCCGATGACGCCGAAATATGTCAGGGCATTGCGCAGGGCCTCCGGCTCATGGGTGTGGAAATAGGCACACAGGGCCTCTGTGCCGCTGCGCATGTTGCCGATGCACATGGTGCTGGCGTAGGCGTGGCCACGGACCTTGCGGAAGGTCTGCAGCTGCATGGCGCAGGAGAAGGACACCAGGGAGTTGGCCACAGTGTTCAGTGACTGGGGCATAAAGCCCACCGCAAACAGCACGGCGATCTCCGCCAGGATAATCAGCTGACGCCAGTGGACCTTTTCCATGTGCTTGAAGCGGCGGTGGATGCATTCCGCCGCGAAAATTCCCGCCATAAAGGACAGAACGGGGATCAGATACCGCAGGCAGTGGTCCCAGGCCCCCTCAAACAGATAGGCGCTGAACAGCACAATGTTGCCGGTCTGGGCGTTGGCAAAAACGCCGCCCCGGCAGAGATAGGTATAGGCGTCCTGAAGGCCGCCGGATACGATGATGAAGGAGGCTGTCAGCATGGATTCGGACATCTGGCCCCGCAGTCGATGGATAAACACAGCTTGCACCAGGCTTTCTGAGAATTGACCGCCCTTCGGCGGCCCACTGATTATACGACAGGGGAGGGGATCCGTCAAGAGTCCGCCGGGGGAGGGGGTTGGAGGGAACGGAGAGGTGAATTTGCGGCCATATGGTGAGAGAACAGGAGGATTTTTTCGGTTTTTCCGCGTAAAATCTATGTAATAATTCGAAATTTTTATCAAATGACAATTTTCAGCAGTTGACAGGTATGGTACAATGGTTTTTATTATGGAATAGAATGTTTTCTCATCCATGCCGCGATCGGTGCGGCGCATACACCAGTAACAGAGAAAGGAAGGTGCCCTGTCTATGAACAAAGACAACCAGCCGAAAAAGACAGAGCAGAGCGCCAAAACAGGGAAAAAGTCCGGAAAGGGCCGCCGTGTGGGGCAGACCATCGGCATCGTCCTTGGTACCATCCTCCTGGTCACCGTGCTGACCTCCGCCATCTTCGTGGGGATCTTCATGACCTACGTCAACACGTCCCTGAAGGGGCATGTGGAGGTGGACATGTCCGAGTACGACCAGAAGGTGTCCACGGAGCTGTACTATCAGGATCCGGATACCAAGGAGCTGGTCATGTACCAGACCCTGTTCGGCGACGAAAACCGCATCTGGGTGGATTTTGATTCCATCCCCAAGAACCTCCGCGAGGCCACCATCGCCATCGAGGACAAGCGCTTCGAGAGCCACCACGGCGTGGACTGGCACGGCACCGTCCGGGCCGTGTTCCGGACCCTTACCAAGGGCAACACCCAGGGCGGCTCCACCATCACCCAGCAGCTCATCAAGAACGTCACCGGCAACAACGAGAACACCGTCAAGCGCAAGGTGACGGAGGTGTACCGGGCTCTGGCCCTGGAAAAGGACTATTCCAAGGACGAGATTCTGGAGATGTACCTGAACACCATCTACCTGGGCAACCAGTGCTACGGTGTGCAGACCGCCTCCCGGACATACTTCCACAAGGACGTGTCCGAGCTGACCCTGGCTGAGTGCGCGTGTCTCATCAGCATCACCAACAACCCCTCCCAGTATGACCCCCTGCGCAGCGACTGGACCCGGGAGCAGAACCGCAACCGGCAGCTGGACGTGCTGGACGCCATGCTGGCCCAGGAAAAGATCGACCAGGCCACCTATGACGCCGCCAAAGCCGAGGAGGTGGTATTCACCAACGGCTACACCAACCTGGGCAACTATGTGGGGCCCCGGGAGGAGGACAAAAAGCCCGCCGTGGTCAGCACCGCCAACAACTCCTACTTCACCGACGAGGTCATCACCGATGTGGCCGAGAAGTTTGTGGAGGTCTTTGGCCTGACCGACGACCCCGCGGATGCCGACGGCTATGTCCGCACCGCCTTTGAAAAGGCCGTCAGCAAGGTCTATAACGGCGGCTACAAGATCTATACCACCCAGAACCCCAAGATTCAGGATATTGCGGAGTCCGTGTTTGAAAACACCAACTATGCAAACTACACCGACTCCAAGGGCGAGCCGCTCCAGGCGGCCATCACCATTGTGGACCCCTACACCGGGGACGTGGTGGCCATGGTGGGCGGCACCGGCGCCAAGGAGGTGGACCGGGGCTGGAACTGGGCCACGTCGGCCCGTCAGCCGGGTTCTGCCACCAAGCCCGTGTCCGTGTACGCCCCGGCTCTGGATAACGGCACCATCACCGCCGCCTCCGCCATCGACGACTATCCCGTCCGGGACCTGCCCGGCTACGGCGCATGGCCCTCCAACTCCGGCAGCGGCTTCCGGGGCCTGACCTCCTTCTATACCGCCCTGGTCCGCTCTCTGAACACCTGCGCCGTGCGCACGGTGGAGGAGCTGGGCACCTATCAGTCCTACACCTTCATGGTGGAGAAGCTGGGCTTCACCACCCTGACCCAGGCCGACAGCCAGCAATCCGGCAACATGGGCCTGGGCGGCTATGAATACGGCGCCCTGGCCCTGGGCGGCCTCAGCCGTGGCGTCACCACCGAGGAGATGGCGGCGGCCTACGGCGCCTTCGTCAACGACGGCGTGTACACCCCGCCCCGGACCTTCTATCGGGTGGAGGACTCCCAGGGCAACCTGGTCTGCGAGAACAACAAGGAGTCCAACGTGGCCATGAAGGCCACCACCGCCTATATCATCCGCCAGACCCTCAAGAGCGTCATCACCAGTGGCACCGGCGGCGAGGCCCGGTTCTCCGGCATGACCATCGCCGGCAAGACCGGTACCACCGACGAAAACCGCGACCGTTACTTCGCGGGCTTCTCCCCGTATTACAGCGCCGCCGTCTGGACGGGCTACAAGTCCAACGAGCGGTTCTCCGAGTCCCTGGGCAACCCCTCCGCCGTGCTGTGGCGTGAGGTCATGCGCCGCATCCACGATGGCCTGGAGAACAAGGACTTCAACAGCTGCTCCGGCCTGGTCCAGGTCACCGTCTGCCAGGACAGCGGCCTGCTGGCCACCGACGCCTGCACCCACGATCTGCGGGGCAATCGCGTCACCACCGTCACCGTGGCGGCAGACACCGCCCCCACCCAAAGCTGCAACGTCCACAAGATGGTGCGCTACTGCAAGGACGGCAAGCACCTGGCCACGGAATACTGCCCTGCCAGCAGCGTGGTGGAGATCGCCGCCCTGGATTGGCCCCGTGAGATCATCAAGGACATCAAGGCCCAGGACGACGAGTACCTGCTCCAGACCCTCACCGGCAAGGAGGAGGGCGAGTTGTGCCCGGTGCACAACAAGAAGCCCTCTATCTTCCCCATCATCCCTGGCGATGACGACGATGACGACGACACCCGCTTCGGCTCCTGGTCGGATTGGTGGGACAAGCTCCTGCCGTAAGCCCAAGATTTTTCCCAAAATCCCCGCCTCATCTACTGAGGCGGGGATTTTGCAAGGACTTTCACTGACTCCCTTTTTACATTTCTAATAAAAAATTAAAAATTAAATTATAGGCTTTGTGTATTGCTTTTTACAGAAAAAGGCTGTATGATAGGCATGTAAAGCAGAGAGACAAAAAACAAGGATGAATGGTGAATTATATGGCGCTGAAGAAGAACCTGGACGTGACGATCCACGAGGCATTTCTGGAGGAGATCCTGCGGGGAAACTGGTTACCGGGCCAGGCCCTGAACCTGGACGAGCTGGCCGAGCGCTACGGCGTCAGCCGGACGCCGGTGCAGCAGGCTCTGAAGCGGATGCATACCCAGGGCATGGTGGTGTTTTCCAGCAAGGGACATTTCTCCGTGCCGACCTTCAGCGAGAAGGAAGTGTGCGACATCATTGAGATTCGCCTTCTGCTGGAGCATCAGGCACTGACGGACATTCAGCGCAAGGCGCTGCCGGTGGACTATCAGACGCTGGACCGTCTGGCCAGGGAGTGCATCCTCTCCAACGAAACGGACGATGTGGTCAGTGCCCGCCGCACGGACCTGGACTTCCACCGGGTGTTGGTGGAGCAGGCCGGGAACCGGTGTCTCAGCGAGGTCTATGACCGGATCCAGGGCCAGTTCATTGTGGCCAACTATCTGCTGGCCAGCCACACCCGGGTGCAGCAGGAGAGCGCCTCCGGCGACCATGAGATGGTGCTCGATGCCCTGCGGG
>USAB01000049.1 GCA_900552585.1 uncultured Coriobacteriaceae bacterium | reverse complement strand
CCGCTGGTGGCGAACGGGCAGGCGGACCTGGTCATTGCGCAGGAACCGGGCGAGGCCATCCGAGCGCTGCCGTTCCTTTCGGGCAACGGCCTGATGGTCTGCGCATCGACCGCCATCCCATCTGTTTCCACGAACCTATCCGGCAAGCCTTACGAGGCCACACCGCTGCTGGCGTACCTGCAGACCGTCTGCCCGCACTTCGCGGCCGTGGACGAAGATGCGGTCAGCCGCCAGATAGGCAGCAGGAAGGCCGTGAACATCGTCATGCTGACGGCGGCCGTATACCTGTCGGAACAGGCGGACTACGGCCTGCGCGGCACCATTGGCATGGACGAGCTGCGCGAAGCCCTGCAAAAATGCGTCAAGCCCCGCTTCATTGAGCTAAACTTAGCCGCAATCGATGCGACGG
Source organism: uncultured Coriobacteriaceae bacterium (assembly GCA_900552585.1). Classification (GTDB taxonomy): domain Bacteria; phylum Actinomycetota; class Coriobacteriia; order Coriobacteriales; family Eggerthellaceae; genus UMGS1519. The sequence continues at coordinate 12,448 of USAB01000049.1, read as the reverse complement.
TCGCCCAGCTTTCCGCCGCCAAAGAGTAAACCCAAGCGTCAGGATAGATACCATGGACATGACCCCAGAACAGCTTGATTCCATCGAAACGCTGCTGCAGAGCATCAAGGAGCGTTCGCCGTTCTATGCGAAGAAATTCGCCGGCGTGAACGTAGAGGATGTAAAGTCCCAGGCGGACTTCGAGCAGCTGCCCTTCACGGAGAAGGGCGACCTGCGCGAGGCCTATCCGCTGGGAATCGCCGCCGTCCCCGAAGAGAAGATCGTCCGCATCCACTCTTCGTCCGGCACCACGGGAACGCCGGTCATCATCCCGTACACGAAGAAGGATGTGGAAGACTGGGCCATCCAGTTCGCCCGCTGCTTTGACTACGCCGGCGTGACGAACAAGGACCGCGTGCAGATCACGCCGGGCTACGGCCTGTGGACCGCCGGCATCGGCTTCCAGGCCGGCTGCGAGCGCCTGGGCGCCATGGCCATCCCCATGGGTCCCGGCAACACGGAGAAGCAGCTGCGCTTCATGCAGGATATGAAGTCCACGGTGCTGTGCGCCACGTCGTCGTATGCCCTGCTGCTGGCTGAAGAGATCGGCGCGCGCAGCCTGAACGATTCCATCTACCTGAAGAAGGGCATCATCGGCTCCGAGCGCTGGGGCAAGAAGATGCGCGAGCGCATCAAGACCGAGCTGGGCATCGAGCTGTACGACATCTACGGCCTGACGGAGATCTACGGCCCCGGCATCGGCATCAGTTGCAAGTACGAAAACGGCATGCACTGCTGGAATGACTACACGTACATCGAGATCCTGGACCCACAGACGCTGAAGCCCGTGCCGGACGGCACATATGGCGAGATCTGCATCACCACGCTGCAAAAGGAGGGCGCGCCGCTGATTCGCTTCCGCACGCACGACATCTCGCGCATCATCCCGGGTGAATGCGCCTGCGGCAGCAAGCACCCGCGCCTGGATGCGCTGGTGGGCCGCTCGGACGACATGATGAAGATCAAGGGCGTCAACGTGTTCCCGAAACAGATCGAGGGCATCCTTGCCGAATTCCCCGAGCTGTCCAGCGAATACCAGATTCGCATCTCGCACCTCGAAGGCCGCGACACCATGCGCATCTACGTGGAAACGGACGGCACGGAGGACTTCCTGGAGGTCGCCGACCGCGTTGCCACCGAGGTGAAGAGCGAGATTGGCTTCACACCGCTGGTAAAGGTCGTCGAGCTGGGCGTGCTTCCGCGCAGCGAGAAGAAAACGCAGCGCGTGTTCGACGAACGTTACGAATAGCGAAAGGCACGGGAGAACAGCCGCCGGAACCGGCACGTTCCGGGCGAATCGGCATCCGAACCGCACAAGGCGCAGCTTCACGGCTGCGCCTTTTTCATTTCTTGCGCTTCCCCGCCCTGCGGCGCTCGGCGGACCGCCGCCGCTCGGTGCACCCGCGGCCGCAATCGCCACCTAGCCCGCTCGCGCCCGCAGGTGTCGCCTGACGTACCCGTGCCCGCACGCGCCGCCTTGCGCGGCAATCACCAATCAATCAGGTTGCGCACCGGATTGTCCTCGTCCGTCAGCACCGGAGCGTCTTCCGCTGGCATCACGGGGCGTTCGCCCGGGAAGCGGTAGCTGCCGTCCGTGGCGATGACCATCAGGTTGTCGCGCATGAAATCCATCCCGATCGCACAGCAGGGAACCACATGCACGTGCCGGAATACCCGAGACAGCGTCTTGAACTGGGCCTGCAGGAACTGCGAGCCCTGCCCCCTCAACGACGACACGACATTCGAAAGGTACAAGCCGCCTGGTACCAGGCACCCGCGGATGGCCTGCGCGGCCTCCACCGTCGTCAACGACGGCGCCGGCACGCCGGCGGCGAACGAATCGTTCAGCACCGCGTCGTAGCGCGCGCCCGGGTCGGCGGCACACCGTTCCGCGAACGCGCGCCCATCGTCGCAAATCAGGTTCAGGCGGCCGGACGCCTGCACGCCGTATTCTTCCTCCAGGCGGTCCAAGAAGAAGAACTCGCGCGCCAGGTCCGTGATGGCGTCATCCATTTCCACCACGTCCATCGTCACATCGCCGCGATGGCTGATCAGGTATTTCGGGTAGGAATACCCGCCCCCGCCTATCATGAGCACGCGATTGAGGGGAATCCCCGCCGCAAACATGAGGTTGTAGCGCTTCGTGTAGTCGAAGACGAGCTCGTTCCAGCGGTCGTCTAGATACGTAGCGGATTCTTTCAGCCCGTTCACGCTGAGGAAGCGCACGGTGTCGCCCTTGTCGTCCACCTGGTCGTACACGAGCGCGGACCCGAACAGCGTCTGCGGAGAGGCCAGCAGACGACGGTCGGACACGTGCGGATGTCGGTGGAATATATGGCGCAGCCCGTCGATCATGCCTATCGGACCTCCTCTTCGTCTGCGCCCATTATCCCAAAAGTCGCACGGCAAGAGCACAGGCGCCGCCGAACGCTCACAGCACCAGCATGCCCGCCCAGCACGCAAGCGCGATGGCGGGCGCGAACGGGAACGTGTCGTCGGATTGGCGTCCGGCACGGCGGTCGGAGGCGCGCTGAATTCCGGCAATCGGCAGCGCGAACAGACACGATGCGAACATGACCGCCAAACCGGCGCGCCAGCCGAAATACGCACCGATGACAGCGAACAGCTTCACGTCGCCGCCACCGATGGGCGTCTTTTCCTTCACGCGCCCGGCAAGCGCGGCCGCTGCAAGCAGAAGCGCCGGCAGGCACAGCGCACCGAGCACGGACCGCAGCGCCTCCGCAGCACCATCCCCTGCTTGCACCTGCGCCGCCGCGGGCAGCAGCAGGCACACCACCAGGTACGCCGCACGGATGGCCAAGGCAAGAATCAGCAGCACATCGGGAATGATGCGGTACCGGATATCCGCCGCTGCAACGGCAACCAGCACGGCCGCAAACAGTAGGTACTCCCCCGTCAGGAGCATCTGATGCCGCGCCAGCAGAATACCCGCCGCCGCAATGCCATATGTCGCAATTGCCTTGCCCATACCGCCATGCTAGCGGGCGGCGCTCTTGCGCCGTCACGTAAACAGCACGCCCGCGCATACGCGCTGGGCATCTGTGAATGATTTCATTCTCAATGACAGAAAAGTGGGCCGGCTACCAGGCGCTCTCGTAAAGCGAATAGCCGAATGCGCCGCAGCGGTCCGAAGAAACCGACCACGTAGGAAACGCAGAAAGCGATAATGACGAATACGTAAGCCCGGTTGCCTACGCAAAGAAGCGCGCGTAGCGGGCGTATCGCATGCCCGATTGCGCCTTCTAGATATCGTCGGGCAGGCAGAGTGCCTCGCGCGAAAGCCGCACGACGACCTTGTCGCTAGTCCCCATGTCGGAGCGGAACATGCCGAAGATGGCATTCAGCACGAACGCAAGGCCCTGTTCTGCGGGAACCGGCGAGCAGCGCTCGCACAAACGGAAGAAATCCGTGTTCCTCAGCACGCTGATAGCGCGCACGACCACGCGGCTCGCCATGGTTTCGGAACTTTGCGTTTCCTTCATGACGGCGTGCATGGCACGGCAGCTTTCCACCTCGTTGTTCATGCAGGAGCGGAAATACCCCACCAGGTCGGCGAAATTCTGTTCGCCGGTATCGAAATGATTACTCCACGCCTTGATGTCGGCGGCAACGTCGTCGGAATAGCTGTCAAGAACGGCTTCGATCAGCTCGGACTTATTCTTAAAGTAGTAATAAAACAACTCGCGGGTAATACCCGCCTCACGCATGATGGCAGAAATGGTGGTTTTTCGTACGCCTTCGCGCTCGAAGATATCTCGCGCGATGCGGACGATCTTTTCCGCCTTATCTTCTTCCATACCTCGACCTTCCAAAACAGCACGTCGTACACCCATTCTATTGAGCACTATATTTCGGAAACCTAAGACAAACTGAAAGGCCAACCGCATCCCTGCCGTAACACGACAATTGTGCCACTTTGTCGTGGTAATTCTGCCGCCCGGTCATTCTAGCGAAGATTACAGCCGGCATTTGCCTGCTCTGAACGATGAAGGCAAAGAACCTTCAAATTGTCTTTTTTGTTTATCGATTTCGAAATATTGCTGAAACATAAGCCCCCGAACTGGTAATTCTTGTCGACATACCCTTGATTGCCGTCTTATTCCACGCTCCATTCGCGCAGGGACACGTAGAATGCAAAGACAGATGAAACTGCCCGCAGGACTGTATCCGAGCGCAACGAAACGCATCGAGCGGAGGTCGACCATGCCCTCATTTCACGACATTCTGACGCGAGAGAAAGCACGCAAGCGCACCGAGGCATCCAGCGCTCGTTTCAAGGAGATACTGGAGATCCTGCGCAAACACGAGGTGCGCAAGGGCATCTCCCCTCAAGAGACGGTCGCGCTGCTGGAGGATCTGGGACCCACGTTCGTGAAGATGGGGCAAATCGTATCCACGCATCCGGACATGATTCCCGCGGAATACTGCGAGGCGCTGGGCTCGCTACGCACGAACGTGCGGCCCATGGACCTGGACACGGTGAAGAAGCAGGTGCAATCCGAGCTGGGAAAACCGATAGACCAGCTGTTCTCTTCGTTCGATGAGAAGGCCATCGGCTCCGCTTCCATCGCCCAGGTGCACCGCGCCGTCCTTCCGGACGCCAAGACCGAGGTGGCCGTGAAGGTGCAGCGCCCGGGCATTGTGGAATCCACGGCGAACGACCTGGCCATCCTCCACCAGCTGGTGGACCTCTACGACCTGGTGACGCACGACAAGGACCAGCTGTCGTTGAGCCAACTGGTAGACGAGCTGGAAACCACGTCGGACCAGGAGCTGGATTTCGACGTGGAGGCCGGCAACCTGGAGCGCTTCTACGAGAACAACAAGAACCGCGCACGCATCAAGTCGCCGCGCTGCTACGAGGACTACTCCACGCACGCCATCCTGACGGAGGATTTCTTCTCGTCGCACTGCGTGGAGGACATCGACAAAATGGACCTGTCCGCCGAAGACCGCGACGACCTGGCCTACCTCATCGCGCACAACTATGTGCAGCAGATCATGGACGACGGCTTCTTCCACGCCGACCCCCATGCAGGGAACATCCTGATCACCGCCGACAAGACGGTGGAATGGATCGACTTCGGTATGATGGGCCAGCTGACCACGCATGACCGCGAGGTCATGCAGCACATCATCCACGCCCTGGCGAAAGGCGATGCATACGGCCTGAAGCGCGGCCTGCTGCAGATTGCCACGCCCACGGGCCCCATCGACCACGGCGCGCTGCTGGAAGCATGCGAACGCATGATAGACGAGTACTTCAACTCGGACCTGGCCAGCTTCGACACCGGCGCGCTAGTGAACGAGATCAGCGACACCATGAAGCAGAACGGCTTCCAGACCGCGCCGTTCATCGTCATGCTGGGCCGCGGCCTGGTCACGCTGGAGGGCACCATCCACATGGTCTCCGACCGGCTGAACATCATGAAGGTGCTGGTGGACTATATGAGCACGTCCGTAAGCGCCAACATGTACCAGAACAAAATGCGGCAGATGCTGGGACAGAGCATGGACAGTGCCGAGGCCACGACCACGCTCCCCACGAAAACCACGGAGACGCTGGACATGCTGCAGAAGGGCCAGCTGAAGTTCAGCATGGACGTCCAGCTGTCGGACAAGACCACGGAGCTGGTCAAGAGCACGATTGGCGACTTGTCGCTGATGATGCTGGCGGGCTTCATGTTCATCGGCTCGTGCATCCTGTGCCTGACGGGCCTGGAGCCGCGCGTCATCGGCGTGCCGCTACTCGGCATCGTGGGCTTCACCAGCAGCATCGTGCTTGCCGCGTATGTCGTGCTCACGTCGCGGCGCAGCAAGCGCCTGCGCAAGAGGCGCTAGTTGATACGCGTTGCCTCGGACGTGTCCATGGACATGGATTGGAAGCGGTTCTGCATGAACTCGTTGCTGTAGTGCTTGTTGCAGAAGTCGTCGATAACGGTCTTCGACGTCTCGCCCATGGTGCCCGCCTCGCGCTGGTACCAGCAGTCCAGCGACGACAGCGTCAGCAGCGCGTCCGCCAGCATGAGCACGGCGCACACGGTGGTCACGGCATAGCGCCAATTCCACGGTATCTTGTTCACCAGCTTCAGAATGATGGGCAGGATGAGGCGGATCCAGATGACGCCCATCACGCCCCACATGGCCATGAACTGGCCGTTCGTGCGTCCGTCGATGCTCAGAAACGTGCCCGTGTAATCCCAGGCCGTAATGCCGAACGAGAACTGCATGAACCAGCTGACGAAGTACTCGAACGCACCGCCCACCACAGCGCTGACAAGGAAGATGATCAGCAGGTTCTTGTCGCGGAAACGGTTCAGCGCCATGGTCAGCAGCGTGCCGCCCACGCCGTAGATGGGACTGAACGGCCCGTACAGCAGGCCCGCACGCTCCTGGTACACGCCGGGGTCGACGACGGTCATATGGTAGATGGTCTCCACACCCCACCCCAGCAGGCTGCACACCACGAACACCCAGAACAGGTTGAAGAAGTTCAGCTTGATGTAGCCCCGCCCGGACGTATCCAGGCCCAGCGTGCCGTCCTCAGCCTCCTGCCGCAGCTGCATCTTGCCCAGGCGACGCTGCAGCTCGCGTTCGCCGCGCAGCGCCGGGTCCGCATAGACGGACAGGCTCTCCATCACCACGATGATGGCGATGTTCACGAACACGCCCACATCCAGGCCGGTCAGCATGACGTCGCAGAGGGTGGCCAGCACGTACAGCATGGTCAGCATATGCGCCGCCGCGCCCACGCTATGGTGGTCGTTGCGGATCAGCCGCCGCCCCAGGCGCCACGTCTCGCGGATGATGAGTGTGTAGAGGCAGATCTGGACCAGCGTGATGATGACGGTGGCGATGGTCACGGGGCCGGAACCCAGGCGGCCGATATCGGTCGGGCGGCCGTTCAGGAACAGGAACACCAGCGCCATAGCGGCAAGCACCATCATCGCACCGGCGGCGAACGACGTGATGATGCACAGGACGCCGAATATCTTCAGCCCGCGCGGGAAATTGCGGCGATGATGACGGTGCCCGTCCACAGCATTGGCCTCCATGTCCAGCACATCGTCGTCGGGTGCATCGAGCTCTATCGCGCCCTCGAAGAAATCGTCCTCCACAACGTTGGGGGAATCCGCACCCTCCCCCTGCGCCGCGTGCGCCGAAGCGGACGGCTTCGCCGCGTACTCGTCAGCGGATGCACCGCGTCCGAATCGCTTTCCCCGCTCTTCGTTGCCGCCGTGCCTGCCCGCCATGCATCCTCCTTCACCGTAATAATTCAAATAAAATGATAACGGCGGAACGACACATCGACAGGTACGAATCGGTTCGTTTGGCGGATTGGCAAAACGTACGCGTCACAGCGCAGCGAATACGCCCATTGAACATGGCATACCGCCCGCCGTCCGACGCGCCGCACGGCTCGCTGCACGACCCGCACCCGCGAGCGATAGGCGTCAGTCGCTCACATCCGCATCGTGAACCACGGTGAAGTGCCAGTCCGGGTACGCCTGCTGCACCTTTTCGCAGATATCGCGGTAGATGGCGTCGCGGTCTTCCGCGTCGTAGCTCACGATGACATCGAAGTTCACCTCGTGCGTGGCCTTGTTCACGTAGAAGCCGTGCATCTCCAGCACATGCGGATGCGCCCAGACAATGTCGGAGATGACCTTGCGCATGGCATCCGCCTCCGGGTCCTGTGTATTCGTGGAATAGATGCCCACGGAGTTCAGCGTGACGCCCTCTTCCCGATGCACCTTTTCCTGGATGCGGCGCGAGAGGGCCGCCACCTCGGCGGCCGTCATCCGATCATCGACCTCGATGTTCACGCTGCCGCGGATGCAATCCGGGCCGAAGTCGGATATGGCCAGGTCGTAGGCGCCGTGCACTTCCGGGAAGCTGCAGATGGTCCGCTTCACGGACGTGCTGAGCGCGGAATCCACGCGCTGTCCCAAGATGCTACTCATGGCGCCGCGCAGGATGTCGATGCCCGCCTTGATGATGATGACGGCAATGACCAGGCCGACCCATGCCTCCAGGCTGATGCCCCACGCAAGGTAGATGAGCGCCGCGGCTAGCGTGGACGCGGAGATGACGGCATCGAGCAGGGCATCCTTGCCGGATGCCACCAGCGTGCTGGAATTCGTCTCGCGGCCTTTGCGCTGCGTGTAGCGGCCCAGGAACACCTTCACGACCGTCGCCACGGCCACCACGGCCAGCGTGATGGCCTCGTACGTGGCAACCTGGGGATGCAGAATGCGGTCGGCGGATTCCTGCAGCGCCGCGATGCCGGCCCACAAGATGATGACGGAGATGATGATCGTGGTCACGTACTCGCCGCGGCCATGGCCGAACGGATGCTCGCGGTCCGGCTCCTTCCCGGCAAGCTTCGTGCCGATGATCGTGATGATGGACGAAAGCGCATCGGACAGGTTGTTCACGGCGTCCAGCACGATGGCGATGGAGTTCGACAACATGCCCACAAGCGCCTTGAATGCCGCCAGCAGCACATTCGCGACAATGCCCACGATGCCGGCGCGCACAATCTGCTTGCTGCGATCGCCGTCCTGCGTCCCTGCCATGCCGTTCGCCTCCTCCATAAAATCGCCGTGTTTTCGCGTTCGCTCAAAGATACGCTGTGGCGCACGCCCGGACAATGGATTCCCACGGATTTCCAAGCCGTTCGAAACGGGTAACATTCGTGTGCATTTCCGCCGGGTGCCGCACGGCGCGGTATGCTAGGACCATCTGCGAAAACCAGCAGCGCGAAGCCGTCGGATGTCCCTATAAAGGGACCCTACACGTAGTATGATAAATCTGCATCAACACTCCATAATGTATGATTTATGGTGCAGTGACCCATTATGTAGTGTTTGACCCTTTTTCTTCTCCGCCTTTTGCACTATGCTTCGAAACCGTAACAAGCAGACAGACCTCCGGGCGCCGGCGCAGCACATGCGGGCGCCCGGATTCGCTGCATACGAGAAAACACCATACGCGGCGCACCCGGTACGCCGCAATCGAAATACCAGGAGGCAGCATGAAAATCATCAAGCGCAACGGCTCGGAGGTCCCGTTCGACATCAACAAGATCGAGAATGCCATCCGCAAAGCCAATGCCGAGGTGCCGGAAGACGAGCGCCTGACGGAGCGCCAGGTGGTCTATGCATCCGAGAACGTCATGGACCGCTGCAGTGCGGCGGGCCACTCCGTGTCCGTGGAGGAGATCCAGGACATGGTGGAGAACGAGCTCATGGGGCTGCAGAAGTTCACCGTTGCCCGCAAGTACATCATCTACCGCTACCTGCAGAACATCAAACGCAAGAAGAACACCACAGACGACAAGATCCTGGCGCTCATCGAATGCAACAACGAAGAAGTCAAGCAGGAGAACTCGAACAAGAACCCCACCGTGAACTCCGTGCAGCGCGACTACATGGCCGGCGAGGTGTCGAAGGACCTGACCATGCGCATGCTGCTTCCCGCTGACGTGGTGAAGGCGCATGACGAGGGCATCATCCACTTCCACGACAGCGACTACTTCGCGCAGCACATGCACAACTGCGACCTGGTGAACCTGGACGACATGCTGCAGAACGGCACGGTCATCTCCGGCACGCTGATCGAGAAGCCGCACAGCTTCTCCACGGCGTGCAACATCGCCACGCAGATCATTGCGCAGGTGGCGTCCAGCCAGTACGGCGGCCAGTCGATCAGCCTGACGCACCTGGCCCCGTTCGTGCAGGTCAGCCGCAAGCGCATCTACAACGAGGTGCTGGAAGAGGCGAAGACGCTGGGCGTCGACCCGCATGCCGAGAACATCGCCGACGTGGTGGAGAAGCGCCTGCGCGAGGAGATCCGCCGCGGCGTCCAGACCATCCAGTACCAGGTGGTCACGCTCATGACCACGAACGGCCAGGCGCCGTTCGTGACCGTGTTCATGTACCTGAACGAGGCGCGCTCCGAGCAGGAGAAGCACGACCTGGCCATGATCATCGAGGAAACGCTGCGCCAGCGTCATCAGGGCGTGAAGAACGAGGCCGGCGTCTGGATCACCCCCGCGTTCCCGAAGCTCATCTACGTGTTGGAGGACGACAACATCAAGGAAGGCGACCCGTACTTCTACCTGACGAAGCTGGCGGCGAAGTGCACGGCGAAGCGCATGGTGCCCGACTACATCTCCGAAAAGAAGATGCGCGAGCTGAAGCTGTCGAAGGGCGAGAAGCCGGGCGAAGGCGACGTGTACACGTGCATGGGCTGCCGTTCGTTCCTGACGCCGGACCGCTCCGGCAACGGCTACGACAACGTGGCGAACGCCGGCAACTACGAGCCGGGCAAGCCGAAGTACTACGGCCGCTTCAACCAGGGCGTCGTCACCATCAACCTGCCCGACGTGGCACTGTCCTCGCATCGCGACATGGACAAGTTCTGGGAGATCTTCGACGAGCGCTTGGACCTGTGCTACCGCGCGCTGATGGCACGCCATAAGCGCCTGAAGGGCACGCTGTCCGACGCCGCCCCCATCCTGTGGCAGTACGGCGCGCTGGCCCGCCTGAAGAAGGGCGAACCCATCGACAAGCTGCTCTACGGCGGCTACTCCACCATCAGCCTGGGCTATGCGGGCCTGTACGAGTGCGTGAAGTACATGACCGGCCGCAGCCACACGGACAAGGAGGCAACGCCGTTCGCGCTGTCCGTCATGCAGCACATGAACGACAAGTGCCAGGAATGGAAGATGCAGACGGACATCGACTTCTCGCTGTACGGCACGCCGCTGGAGTCCACCACGTACAAGTTCGCGAAGTGCCTGCAGCGCCGCTTCGGCATCATCCCGGGCATCACGGACAAGGGCTACATCACGAACAGCTACCACGTGCACGTGACGGAGCAGATCGACGCGTTCACGAAGCTGAAGTTCGAGAGCGAGTTCCAGCGCCTGTCCCCCGGCGGCGCCATCTCCTACGTGGAGGTGCCCGACATGCAGGACAACCTGGAAGCCGTCATCAGCGTGCTGCAGTACATCTACGACAACATCATGTACGCAGAGCTGAACACGAAGAGCGACTACTGCCAGGTCTGCGGCTTCGATGGCGAGATTCAGATTGTCGAAGAGGACGGCAAGCTGGACTGGGAGTGCCCGAAGTGCGGCAACCGCGACCATGACAAGCTGAATGTGGCACGCCGCACGTGCGGCTACATTGGCACGCAGTTCTGGAACCAGGGCCGCACGGAGGAAATCCGGGACCGCGTACTGCACCTGTAGGAAACCATGAACTACTCCGTTATCAAATATTGCGATATCGCGGACGGCGAAGGCGTGCGCACCACGCTCTTCGTCTCCGGGTGCTCGCATCACTGCAAGAACTGCTTCCAGCCCGAGACGTGGGACTTCGCGTACGGGCAGGAATTCACGGACGAGACGCAGCAGAAGATTCTGGATAGCCTGGCCCCTTCGTACATCCACGGGCTGACGCTGCTGGGCGGCGAACCTATGGAGCCGGAGAACCAGGCCGTGCTGGCAGACTTCGTTGAACGCGTAAAGGCCGCTTATCCGCAGAAGACCATCTGGTGCTATACGGGCGACGTGTACGAGAACCTGCTGGAAGGCGGGCCGCGCCACACGCCCTTCACGAATAGACTGCTTGCCTGCATCGACATCCTGGTCGATGGCCCGTTCGTGGAAGGGCAGAAGGACGTCACGCTGCGGTTCTGCGGATCCGCGAACCAGCGCATCATCGACCTGAACGCCACGCGCGCGGCGGGGCACGTCACGCTCTGGGAAGACGATCCCATCTTCTCCAGCCACAGCATGGAGAACGACATCCGCTGCTAGCTGCCGCGCTCGGCCTGCACGCATGGCGCGCGCCTGCCGCGTTCACGGCGAGACGTACGTCAGCCGTGTTCCCTGCGAACGAAGCCATCACCTGCATAAATGCGAGAAAGGCGGTCCGGAACGATCCGGGCCGCCTTTTCTCTTACTGGCGCCGTCGCTGACGGGCGGAGCCGGGGAATGGCAGGAGCTACTTCTTGTACTTCTTCACCAGCTGGCGACCGGCGATGTACTCCATGATCTCGGGGGTGCCGCCGGCCATCTCGTAGCCGCGCAGGTCCTTCCAGATGCGGCCGGCACGGACTTCGTCCGTGTAACCCAATGCCGCGTAGATGGACAGCGCGCGGTTCGCCACGTCCGTCAGGTTCGGGCAGGCATAGTACTTCAGCAGCGCGCACTCCAAACGGATGGATTCGCCCTGGTCCAGCTTCCACACGGTGTGGTACAGCTGCGTGCGGACGTTCTGCAGCGTGACTTCCATCTCCACCAGATGCTGCTGGATGACGGGCAGCTTGCCGATGGGCTTGCCGAAGCAGATGCGCTCGGACACGTAGGCGGCCG
>USAB01000048.1 GCA_900552585.1 uncultured Coriobacteriaceae bacterium | reverse complement strand
GGTCGGCGGTGAAATAGATGCGCCCGTCAATATCGGGGCTCTCGGCATAGCTGCGTCCCACGAACTGCATAGCCTCCTGGTCGAAGCCATCACACAGCACCTCTGCCACAGTGCCCATACGGCTGTCGTTGAAGTCGTCCATGATCCGGGACTGTACGTCTACCACCAGCTCCGCCCGGCGCTCGGCCTCGGCGGTATCCACCCGGTTCAGCATACGCGCCGCCGGCGTCCCCTCCTCCGGAGAATAAGGGAACACGCCCGCCCGTTCGATGCGCACCTCCTGTAAAAATTCGCACAGCTCCTCAAACGCCGCCTCATCCTCGAAGGGCAGACCGGTGATAAGGCTGGTCCGCAGCACCAGACTGGGGATACGCGCCCGCAGCTTACGGAACAGCGCCAGCAGCTCTGCCTTGTCGCCCCGGCGGTTCATGGCCTTCAGCACACGGTCGGAACCCGATTGCACGGCAAGATGCAGATACGGCGCCAGGTTCGGCAGCGTGGCGAAACGCTCGATGACATCGTCGTTCAGGTCTTTCGGATGGCTGGTGGCGAAGCGCAGGTAACGCACCCCAGTGGCATGCACGGCATCCAGCACGTCCGCGAAACGCGGTTCCCCATACAGGTCGCGACCGTACGAATTCACGTTCTGGCCCAGCAGCGTGATCTCCTTCACTCCAGACTTCACCAGGCGTTCCGCCTCTGCAACGATGTCCTCCATGGGACGGGATTTCTCGCGGCCGCGCACATACGGCACGATGCAATACGAGCAGAAGTTGTTGCATCCCACGGTGATGGGCAGCCACGCGGACCAGTTGCGTTCACGATGAGACGGCAGGTCCGTTGAGAATTCGTTCGAGGACTCCACCACCTCCACAGCATTCTTGCCGCTCTCCACGGCTTCATGGAGAAGCCGCGGCAGCGATGCCAGATTATGCGTGCCGAAGACGATGTCGACGTTGTCCAGCTTGCGCGTGAGCTCTTCGCCGTCGCGCTGGCCGATGCATCCCCCGATGGCCACATAGCGCTTGCCCAACGAGCTGTCCGGGCGAAGCGGCGTGTTCTTCATGGAAGACACCTGTCCGTAGAGGCGCTCGTCTGCATGTTCGCGGACGCAGCACGTCATATACACTACCAGGTCGGCATGCTCGATATCCGGCACCTCGAAAGCGCCCAGGCCCTCGAGCATGCCCGAGATGCGTTCGGAATCATGCATGTTCATCTGGCATCCGAACGTCTGGATGTGGAACGTGAGATTGTTGAGAGAGTTGATCATGAGCGTATTCCCGTAGATATCTGAGATGAGAACGAAAGCATAAGAGATAGGACTGGCGCAGGATATCGCACGCGCGGACCCTTCACAAGAAAGACGGCGATACAAAAAGAAAAAATACGGCGCTACTCAGCGGACCGACCCATGCCGCCATTGGCATCGGATATGGGATTCTGCGACAGCACGGCTTTTCGCGGCTCGACGGTAAAGCGGATAGCAGTGCGGTATTCGCCGTCGATGACGATATCCGCAAACGAGGGAATGCATACGATCTCGATGCCGACAGGAGACAGGAAACCGCGGCTGATGGCAATCGCTTTCACCGCCTGGTTCACAGCGCCGGCTCCCACGGATTGGAGCTCGACATGCACACCATCCTTGATCATGCCGGCAATGGCACCGGCGACGGATGCCGGAGAGGAACGCGATGATACGCGCAGGCAGTTTATGGATCGGCTGTCGTGTTCCGTTGTCACGTTGCTTCGTTCTTTCTTCATTTCGCTTCGTGCATGCTCCGTTTGTTCTTCGAATCAGAACGTGTCTACAGTATCTTCAAAAGTGTATCCAATACCACGTCGGAGCGCAAATTTCGCCTCTACCTGCCGATTATGTTTAACAATTTGAGGTTTATCGTTGCTTCACCGAGGGTATATAGAGACGGATGCCGTCCTTTTCCACTTTCACGACCGGCTCCACGGTGCCGTCGAGGTAGTACGCATCCGCCAGCTGCTGCCAAGCGGCTTTCACCGCCGTCGTGAATTGCGTCAAATCGCGTTCGGCAATGCGCAGCCCGCGCGGATCAACCGGCGCGCGAAGCCGATCCGAATCCATGGATGCAGCGCGCTTTGGCCGATCGGCGGCACGCGCCGGGGCCCGGCCCTTCTTGAACAGCAGGGAGAGGAAAGGCGGCACCGGCGAAATCTGACCATCCAGGATGCGCCGTGCGCTGCGCTCCGACATCTCCAGTCCCAGACTGCGCGCCGTCTGCGCCAGCTGCGCCGGCGTTTCGGCAAGCGCGGGACGCAGGCAGAGCGGGCAGTCATCCTCCGTCGGCAAGTCCGCACCTTCGCGCGATGCCAGGGCGCTTCTGCCCAAAGACACCATGGTGGCGACAATCTCGATGGGAGAACCCAGGAACACTTGGCAGTCATCATGCTCCTCTAAGACGAATTCCGCCACCATACGGTTGATGTTGCGAGGCCCACGCATCACATTCCGCCCGTCTTCACCCTGCACGACATGCGGCAACGCAGATTGCTCGGAACGCTCTGCCAGCAAGCGGGTATCTGTCACAACGGTGATGGATGTTCCCAATCCGGGGGCTGATGCCGCAACGCGAGCGAACTCCGCATTCGAACGAATTGAGAACAGCGCCATGCCGCGGCCATGGATGCCCCAGCGGTCCATGTGGTACGTGTCCAGCTTGCTGGTAACACGGGGTTCGAAGATGGCCTCCTGCAGCTTTTCGGGAACGCCCGATCCGTCATCGACCATAGTGATCAACCGTTTCACACCGTCGCGGGCCGTTGCCAGGAATATCAAGTGCGCACCGGCATCGCGCGCATTGCGAAGCATCTCGATAACGATATCCTCCGTGGAACGGATGTCGTGTTTCGCCTGACGCCGCTCCGCTTCCGAGCTCAAGAGACGGACGAAGCCATCCCCGAGGTCAGCTTCGACCCGAAGATGGCTTTCGCCCGTCACGTTCTCTATAAAGTCAGACAGTGATTCTTCGCCCATTGGCTACTTCGCGTAATCCACGGCGCGGGACTCGCGGATGACCACGACCTTGACCGTACCGGGATACGTCATCTCGTCTTCGATCTGCTTTGCAATGTCGTGCGCCAGAACCGTAGAGGCGGCTTCGTCGACGACCTCCGGCTTCACCATCACGCGCACTTCCCTGCCGGCCTGGATGGCATACGTGCGCTCGACGCCCTCATGCGCATTCGCAATCTCCTCGAGCTTCTCCAGGCGCTTGATGTACGCATCCAGAGTCTCCTTGCGCGCGCCCGGGCGTGCGGCGGAAACAGCGTCTGCAGCTTGCACGAGCACGTCGAGGACGGAGTTCGGCTCGATGTCGTTGTGATGCGATTCAATCGCATGCACGATCTCGGGCTTCTCACCGTAGCGACGTGCCAGATCGGCGCCGATGACGGCATGGTTGCCGTCCACTTCGCGGTCGATGGCCTTGCCGATGTCGTGCAGCAGGCCGGCGCGCTTCGCGGGAATGGGGTCCAAGCCCAGCTCGGAGGCCATGGTTCCCGTGAGATACGCAACCTCCATGGAATGCTGCAGGACGTTCTGGCCGTACGACGTGCGGTAGCGCAAACGGCCCAGCGTATGGACGAGGTCGGGATGCAGATCATGGATGCCCGTATCGAAGCTTGCCTGCTCGCCGGCTTCCTGAATCTGCTTATCCACGTACTTCGTAGCCTTGTCGTACATCTCCTCGATGCGGGCGGGGTGGATGCGGCCGTCGGCAACCAGGTTCTCCATGGTGATGCGGCCGATTTCGCGGCGCACCGGGTCAAAGCACGAGATGGTTACGCATTCGGGCGTATCGTCGATGATCAGATTCGTGCCCGTGATCTGCTCGAACGAGCGGATATTGCGGCCTTCACGGCCGATGATGCGGCCCTTCAGGTCGTCGCTGGGCAGATTGATCGTAGATACCGTGTTCTCGGCCGTGAAATCCGAGGCCAGGCGCTGCATGGCCAGGCTCAGGATCTCGCGAGATTTGCGGTCCGCCTCCAGCTTCGTGCGGTTCTCGGCTTCTCGGATGATGGCCGCAGACTCGTGCGTGACCTCGCCGCGCAAGTTGTCCAGCAGCTCGTTCTTCGCCTCATCGGCCGTCATGCCGGAGACTTCCTCGAGACGCTCGGAAATCTCGCGCGAACGATCCTCCACTTCCTGGCGTTCGCGGTCAAGGCGCTTAGACTCCGCATGGAGGTCGTTGTCGCGCCGATCGAGTTGACCCTGCAGACTGGACAGCTGATGCTCGCGCTTGTCCAGAGAATCGCTGCGGTTGTTCAAGGACTGCTCGCGTTGGTTCATGCGATCCTCGGCGCTGCGCACCTCACGCATGCGTTCCTTGCCCTCGTCTTCCGCCTCCTGCTTCATCTTCAGGATCTCGTCTTTTGCCTCGACCAGCTTCTCGCGCTGCATCGTCTCGGCCTGCGTCTTTGCTTCTGCGATAAGGCGATCGGCCTCTTCGGCAGCCTTCTTTGCGGAATTTGCACCTGCAAGCCGGGCAATGAGTATGCCGACAATGGCGCCGATAACAACGCCAATGACAATCCATACAATGGTAGGCATGCTCTCCCCTTTCTGTTTATCTGCGCATTCAGATGGTTTCCCCTGATAAAAAAGCCAGGAAACCTGGCATGAGTACACGCACCCCCGTAAGGGTAAGACACACCTATTCGGTTGTTCTATAACAAGCATCCTTGCGGATACGTAAACTCAAACCACTACCTATAGTAACCTAAACTTCTTGCTATAGGAGCGCTGTTTGGCGGGCGGCGATGTCACCCCACGCTAAATCCGCAAGCTGACAAGGACAGAGCGGCTCCCTGTGCTCGGGAACGGCTACGATTCCGACTGTTGTCGCGACCACCAGATCCCGGCAGCCTTCGACGCGATGTCGGACGAATACCCTTTGCCCCTCAACCTTCGATACGCCGAATCGCGCGGGCGTTTCGAGCGTGGCGGGTGACGCTCGATCAGGCGCAGCGCCCGATCGAGGTCGGCGCCGTAGCGCTGTTCGTATTCTTCCGGCCATCCCGGTATGTGCGCCGGGTCGATATGATTGTCCCAGAGTTCGCTCTCGATGCCATCTGTGCCCTTACCCGCGCGCATGCGCCCCGCGCACAGTGCCTCGCCATAGCGAATGTCGTCGATCAGGCCGCATTCGGCGGCACGGTCCAAGGCGTCTTCGGCCGCATACTCGTCAACATGCTCGCGCTTCAAACGCTGGCGCATCTTCTCACGGGAATAGTCGTGATAGCTGCACAACATCACGATGCGATCGAACGCCTTCTTCTTCGGATCGACCTCGTCCTGGGCATCTGCCTGCTCTGCACCGTTGCGCTCTAGTTGCGGCGATTTTCCACGCGCAGGGCGGCGGGCAATGCCCGAAAACCGGAGCCCCTCATCAACATGCTCGTCTGCCGGGATAATTGCCGTCCTGCGGTTCCACGCGGATTCTACGAATTCGGCGGAAGAATGCTGCAGGGCATCCATCTGGGCGCGCAACGCTTCGATAACCGCGCTGCGCGCATCCCCGGAAGTATCCTGCATTTGCTTCTTATCTGCCATACTCGCCCGACTGTGAGCCCATAGAGGCTATTTCTTCTCGGCCGTTTTCTTGCTCGCGGCGGCCGCCTTCTTATCCGCAGCGTCGGAAGCCTTGTTCGCAGGCGCCGTTGCACCGGGCTGCTGGGGAATATCGTATTCCTCGCGCACCTTGTACTCGATTTCGTTGCGCAGGTCGGGATTCTTCTCAAGCGTGCTCTTCGCCGCTTCCCTGCCCTGTCCCAGGCGCTCTTCGCCATACGTGTACCACGAGCCGCTCTTCTTCACCACGCCGCATTCGGCGGCCATGTCCAGCACGCAGCCTTCCTTCGAGATGCCCTTGCCGTAGATGATGTCGAATTCCGCCTGACGGAACGGAGGCGCCACTTTGTTCTTGACCACCTTGACGCGCACGCGGTTGCCAATGGTCTCGCCGTTCTGCTTCACGTAGTCGCGACGGCGGATATCCAGACGCACGCTAGAGAAGAACTTCAGCGCACGACCGCCGGGCGTGGTCTCCGGATTGCCGAACATGACGCCGATCTTCTCGCGGAGCTGGTTGATGAAGATGCACGTCGTATTCGATTTCGACAGCGAGCCGGCAAGCTTGCGCAGCGCCTGGGACATAAGACGGGCCTGCAGACCGACCGTCGTATCGCCGATCTCGCCTTCGATTTCAGCGCGCGGCACCAATGCAGCAACGGAGTCGATGACGATGCAGTCGATAGCGTTGCTGCGCACCAGCATGTCGCAGATTTCCAACGCCTGCTCGCCCGTGTCCGGCTGCGAGATGAGCACGTCGTCGATATCGACGCCCAGCTTCGCCGCGTAAACGGGATCGAGTGCATGCTCGGCATCGATGAACGCGACGATGCCGCCCACCGCCTGCGCTTCTGCCAGGATATGCAACGCCAGCGTGGTTTTGCCCGAGGACTCGGGACCGTAGATCTCGACGATGCGGCCGCGCGGCACGCCGCCGATGCCGAGAGCGGCATCCAGCGGAAGAGCACCTGTAGGTATGAACCCGATTTCCAAGTTCCTGTCCCCTTCGCCGAGCTTCATGATGGAGCCCTTGCCGAACTTATGCTCGATCTGATCAGTGGTCAGCTTGAGCATCTTCTCTTTATCTTGGTCCATGGCCTCTCCTTGGGAATTAAGAATCACATCGATAATTATACGAACAGTTGTTCGCTTGTCAATAACCGCCGTTCGGTATGGGACGAACGTAGCGCATGCGGCTCACGCCACGTGCCCGAAATGACCCCGTCATGCCGATTCAAATATATCCCCGCACTAAAATGCCTGGCAGCAAGCCTTTTTCAAGGCACAGCGCCAGGCGGGGTCTCCGCAAAGATTTTTCGCCGGCCTCAGAACGGATCGGATTCCAGCTTCTTTCCCGCCAGGCAGTCGGCGAACAGATCCAGCGCAAAGCGGATGGTATGCGCGCGCACCTCGTCGCGATTGCCAGGGAACAGGCAATGCTTCGCAACGGTTCCCTCCGGCATGGAGATGCCGATCCAGACCGTGCCCACCGGCTTGCCCGGCACGGCGCCGCCCGGTCCGGCGATGCCCGTCACGGACACGGCGATATCCACGCCCAGCACGCGACGGGCGCCTTCCGCCATCTGGCAGGCTGTCTGGCCGCTTACCGCGCCGAACGAATTCAGCGTCTCCTGCGAAACGCCCAGAACCTGGTGCTTCACCTGGTTCGAATAGCTGATGATGCCGCCTTCCGTGACATCCGAGGCACCGGGAACGGCCGTCAGCGTACCGCCGATCAGGCCGCCCGTGCAGCTTTCTGCCGTGCCGATGGACACATGCTTCTCGCGCGCCGCTGCGATGACGTCGGCCGCCGCCAGACGCAGCGCATCCTCGCTCGAGGGGGGCAGCACCCCGCACGATGCCGCCGATGCGCCCGCAAGCGCCTCGCCGTCCTTCTTCGCACGCGATCCGCCGTGCTTCGATTCGCTGAAGCCCAGCAGCGTACGGGCCTTATCGAAGTAGTCGAGCATGGACGCGATGGTGAACACCAGCGCCACGACCATGACCGTCCAGGCAAGCACGTACAGCTGCTGGCTAGCATCGCCCGGCAGGCTGTCCGTGACGGGGCTGGCCTTGATGAGGAACAGCACGACAGCGATGATCTGCGTCACCGTCTTGATCTTCCCCCACCAGCTGGCGGCGATGACCACGCCTTCGCTGGCGGCAATCATGCGGATGCCGGAGACGATGAACTCGCGCGCCAGGATGATCAGCGCCACCCAGGACGGCAGCACGCCCAGCTCGATCAGGCACAGAAGAGCCGCCGCCACGAGTATCTTGTCCGCAAGCGGGTCCATGAACTTGCCGAGCGTCGTGACCTCGTCGCGGCTGCGCGCCAAATGGCCGTCGATGGCATCCGTGCAGCTGATAGCGATGAACACAGCCGCCGCGATGATGGGCTTCCATATCTCCATGTCCCCCAGCTGCGGAAACCATTGCGGCCACGGGCTGACCACGACGGCGACGAACACGGGGATGCACAGGATGCGGATCAGCGTGACGATGTTCGCGCTTGTCCAGACTTTCTCTTGCTGAACCATGGAGCTATTCGCCTTCCATCTCGTACATCAGCGTGTCCGTTATCGTCACGGGTACGATCTGCCCGGGCTCGCCAGATTCCAGGAACGTGACTCCGTCCACATCGGGTGCCTGGCATTGCGCGCGACCGAACAGCTGGCCGTCCTCTTCCCGTCCCAGGACGAGCACGTCGTATACGCGGCCCGTGCGCTGCGCGATGACGCCGGCCGAAACCGCATCGGCCGTATCGCGCACCTGCTGCGCACGGTCCAGCTTCTCCGCCTCGTCCACCTGCCCCGGCTGCGAAGCCGCCCGCGTGCCGTCTTCGCGCGAGTATGCGAACACGCCCACGTAATCGAAGGCCGCCTGCTCCAGGAAGTCACATAGGTCGTCCACGTCCTCCTGCGTCTCACCGGGGTAGCCCGCAATGACCGTGGTGCGGAGCGTGACGTTCGGCACCGTACGGCGCACATGGTCCAGCAGCGCCAGGTACTCGGGCGCAGAGCCCTTGCGGTTCATGGCCGTGAGGATGCGCTTCACGGAATGCTGCACGGGGATGTCCAGGTAGCTGCAGATGTTGTCATGCGCAGCCATGGCCGCAAGCAGGTCGTCGGAGATACCCTCGGGCTGGATGTACATGACGCGGAACCACGTGTC
Source organism: uncultured Coriobacteriaceae bacterium (assembly GCA_900552585.1). Classification (GTDB taxonomy): domain Bacteria; phylum Actinomycetota; class Coriobacteriia; order Coriobacteriales; family Eggerthellaceae; genus UMGS1519. The sequence goes on along the minus strand of USAB01000048.1, from coordinate 4,086 downwards.
GGGGAATTCGCCCGCGAGGTGGTCCATAAGCGCGCCCAAACTGGAAGGTCGCTCGAAATCCGTGCCCCATCTGCCGGTATCCTGCGCGATGAGCGTGATCTCCTTCACGCCGGCATGCACCTTGCGCGCAACATCGGCGCGGATGCCGGATTCCGGGTAACTGTGGTAGCGGCCGCGGATATAGGGAATGGTGCAATAGCTGCAGAAACGGTCGCAGCCGTCCGAGATGCGCACATACGCCGTCCAGGGAGACTGGCCGGCCAGCGGGCGATACGGCACCTCCGCCGCGTCGCCGCGCGCGCCCTGCGGCGCGTCATCGCCGAACAGGCCGTCCATGATGGCGACGATGTCGTCCTCTCGCGAGCACGGGACGAACCGTGCCACCTCGGGAAGCTCGGATGCCAGGTCGTCGCCGTAGCGGGCCGGCATGCAGCCGCTGACCACCAGATGTGTCCGGCCGTTCGCGACATTGTCCAGCCCCGCCGCCTGCAAGACGGCATCCAGGCTTTCCTCCGTTGCCATTTGGATGAAGGAGCATGTGTTGACGATCACCGCTCCCGCCTGCGCGGGATCGTCAACCATGCGGTAGCCGGCCGCTTCCAGACGCGCCGTCATCTCCTGCGAGTCGACCTCGTTCTTCGCGCACCCCATGGTGACGATATTGATGGAAGGTTCCACAGATGCTCCCTAACGGTAGTTGACGAACTGCAGCGGGCGACCGTAATCCTGCTGGCGCAGAAATGCGATGACTTCCTGCAGCGTGTCCTTCTTGGGGCTGGAAACGCGCAACTTGTCCTGCTCGATGGTCACCTTGCACTTGAGTTTCTGGGCTTTGATGTCCTTGTTGATCTTGCCGGCCGTTTCGCGGTCGATGCCCTCGACGATGGTGCCCGTCTGGCGGGAATTGCCGCCGGCCGCCGGCTCCACCTTGCCCCATTCGACGGACTGCAGGTCCACGCCGCGCTTCACCAGCTTGCCAGTGAAGATATCGCGCACCTGGCCGACCACGAAATCGCTCGGGGCGGTCAGCGTAACCGTCTTCTTCGCCTTGTCGAGCTCGATCTTCGAGCCGGTGCCCTTCAGGTCGTAGCGCTGCGAGACCTCCTTCGAGGCCTGGCCGTATGCATTGTCCACTTCCTGCATGTCCACTTCCGAGACGATGTCGAAGCTGGAATCCTTTGCCATGCGTATGCCTTTCTATCGGCGCCGCCCCCTGTGCGGCGCGGTTGTTCCTGTATAGGTAAACGGGCGCTGCATCTGCGCAGCGCCCGTGCATTATACCGTGTGCCTATGGAAGACCGATGACCAACCTGTCCGCTAGTCGCTCGACGACGAGGACGAATCCGAAGCGGAGCTTGACGAAGACGAACTGTCGGAGCTGGACGACGTCGAATCGGACGAGCTGCTAGAGCTGGACGAGGTCACGCCGTTGTCCTTCTTCCACTGAGACAAGTAATCGGAGAACTTCAGCACCAGGTCCACGCCGCCGGAATCGCCCGCCTGCAGCGCGACGTCGTTGTCGTCCTGCTTCACGGATACGCCGTCGGCAGAGGCGGCCATGAACTCGACGCGTTTCTTGACGGTATACGTCTTCGTGGACGGACCGGTCACGGTCTCGGCGATCTTCGTGTCGCCGTCCACGTAGCATTCGATCCAGACGCTTGTGCCGCTGGCAACCGTATACGTGAACTTGAACGACGTGGGCTGCTCCGTGGCGGATGACGACGAGGACGAGGACGAGGATTCCTCTGCGGTCCCTGCCGACTCGACGCCGGTAACCGGCATGTTCGTCACATCCTGGTCATCCGTGCCCTTCGGCCCGAACAGCAGCACCAAAAGGATAACGACGAGCACGATGACGGCCGCCACGACGCCGACGAGCGGCAGATGGTTGCGCCAATTCGCCGTCCACGACTGCGCCGCCGTGGGGCCCTTGTATGCGTTCAGGTACGCGCTGCCGCCGATTGCCGCGCTGCTGGCGCGATGCCCGCGGTTGCGCGTGGTGTACCCCGAGCCGGTGCGCACATGGCTGCCGCCGGCAGGATACGACGAGCGGGAATGAGACGGGCGCACGGTGTCGTAGCCGTCGTCGTACACGCGATGGCTGAAGCGCTCCGAGCCCTCCGTGCGCGTGCGCACGCCGCGGCGGACCTCGTGTTCCCGATGCATATCCTCTTCCGCGCCGACGCGATGATGGTGCCTGCTGTCGGACAGATCGGCAGCAGACGGATGGCTTGCCTGACGCGCGTTGTTCACCTGGTGAGCGTACAGCTCGTCCAGGTACTGGCGCGTGATCTGCGAGGGGTTCAACCCCAGCAGATGCGCGTAGGAGTTGATCATGTTGCGCGCATAGCCTCGCGGCGGCATGCGGTCGAAATCGCTGTCCTCGATGGATTGGATGACATCGGGGCGAATGCGGAGCCTGCGGGCAACGGTGTTGATGTCGTATCCCTGGCGCATGCGGGCATTCCGCAGCGTGGAGCCGAAATCGCTATGCACCTTGCGTCCTCCTTCTCGCCCTAATCGGAAGCGGCCTGGTCGGCCTGCTCGAAGGCCTTGATGGTCTCCAGTTCGAGCTCATCTACCAGCACTTCGCGCGGCTTGCTGCCGTTCGCGGGGCCCACTACGCCCTTTTCCTCAAGCATATCCATTATACGCCCCGCCCTGGAATAGCCAACTTGCAGTCGGCGTTGCAGATTCGACGTGGAACCCAGTTTGCTGCCCACCACGATTTCGGCGGCGTCCCACAGTAGCGGGTCGAGATTCGCCGCCGAGCCGTTCGAGCCATGGACCTCCGTCCCCATGGACATGAGGTTCGTCTGCAAGATCTCCTTGTGGTATTCCGGCTCGCCCTGCGTCTTCAGGTGGTCCACGACTTCATTGATTTCCTCTTCGCCCACGAAGCAGCCCTGCAAGCGCTGGGGCTTCGCCAGCTCCGGCTTCGACAGCAACATGTCGCCCAAGCCGATAAGGTTCTCGGCGCCAGTGGAGTCCAAGATGACGCGCGAGTCGATGCCCGTGGCCACATTGAATGCGATGCGATTCGTGATGTTCGCCTTGATCAGGCCCGTGACGACCTTCGTGGAGGGACGCTGCGTGGCCACGATCAAGTGGATGCCCGCCGCACGGGCCAGCTGCGCCAGGCGGCTGATGGAGTACTCCACGTCCTTGCCCACGTTCATCATGAGGTCGGCCAACTCGTCGATGACGATGACGATATACGGCATCTGGTCCGCCGTGCCCTCGTCCGAATCCAGCAGGCCCTGATGCACCTTTGCGTTGTACTGCTTGATGTCGCGCGCGCCGGCCTTCGACATGACCTTCAGGCGACGCTCCATCTCCGCGACGCCCCACGACAGCGCGCTGGCGGCTTCTTTCGGCTCCGTCACCACGGGGACGTACAGGTGCGGGATGCCGTTGTAGGGCATGAACTCGACGCGCTTCGGGTCGATGAGGATCATGCGCACCTCGTCCGGCGTGGAGCGCATGAGGATGGACATGATCATGCTGTTGATGGACACGGACTTGCCGGACCCGGTGGTGCCGCCGATAAGCAGGTGCGGCATCTTCGCCAGGTCCGAGACCACATCGTGGCCCTCGACGTCGCGGCCGAGCGCCATCTGCAGCGGTCCGGGGCCGGCTGCCGGCAGCACGTCGCCCAGCAGCACGGTCTGACGCTCCTTGTTCGGCACCTCGACGCCCACATGGTTCGTGCCAGGCACCGGGCTGAAGATGCGCACGCCCGGGGCGGCAAGCGCCAGCGCGATGTCGTCGGCCAGATTCGTCACGCGGTTCACGCGGACGCCGGACGGCAGCGCAATCTGGAACAGCGTGACCGTGGGTCCGGCGACCCAATCCACCACCTTGCAGTCCACGTTGAAATCGTTCAGCGTCTGCTGGAGCACCAAGCCCGTCTGGCGCAGCGATTCCTCGCTCTCGCCGCTGACGGCATCCGCGGCGGATTTCTTCAGCAGGCTCATGGACGGAAGCTCGAAGTCCTCGGTCGGGTACGGCATGCCCAACGGGCCCTCTGCCGCCTTCTTCGCCGCTGCACGCGCCTTGCCGGCCGCAGACCTGCCCGCCGCC
>USAB01000047.1 GCA_900552585.1 uncultured Coriobacteriaceae bacterium | reverse complement strand
CGACTGGCCCGGATGCTGCGGCGGAACAGGCATCCGCGGCTCCCCAACCCACGAATCAGCAGGCTGGGGAGCCGCCTGCCCGCAAGGACGTATTGCACTTCTCTCCGAGCGACGACGCAGAAGAGCAGCCGATAGAGCCGGAAGACGGCGAATCGCGCAACGTGCCTGATGAGCAGATCCTCTTTCAACGCGACTTCTGCCTGCATATGAAAGGCGGGGCATGCAACCGATGCGAGCTCGCATGCCCCGTGGGTGCCATAAGCTATGACGGCCAGGGGTTCGTCCATATCGATAATGCCGCTTGCACGCGCTGCGGCATCTGCTATGGCATCTGCGATGCATTTACCTCCACGCATTTGAACGTCATCGATCTACGCTCGCGAATCGCCCGTATGACGGCTGTCGATAAGGTCCTGTTCGTCACATGCCGGGAGAACATCTTCAGCGATACGACCGTGGCAGATGACGTGCTGGTGGTGCCGTGCCTTGCCTCCCTTTCGCCCGAACTCCTGGCATCCGTATTGATGGATGGCGTCAGAGTCGTTGTTGCGGGAAATCTGGACTATTGCGACGACTGCAAGATAGCCCCTGACCGCGGAGAGATGCTCTATTCGTACGCGTTCGAAGCCGCGGAAGCATGGACAGGCAAGCGCATTGAATTCGTTGATGCGGTCCCCGAACAGGAAGGCCTGATGGATCGCGTGAATCAAGGCGATCGCCGCGATGCGCTGTCCGGCCTGCTGTCCGTTGTCGGCGATGTTGCCAGTGGCCATTACCGGAGCAAGCGGAACAGTGCGCAGGAAGAATACGACCGCGCCTCGGAGAACCTCCATGCAATGATGGCGGAGCTGACCACGACGTCGTTTCCCGCGTTCAATAAGACGGGTAAGACGAAGACCTGGTTCCCGCGCCGGGAATTCCTAGTCGAAGCCGCACTTGCAAACCCACGCATTGCACGGAATATCCCCATGACGGTCAGCGCTACCGACACGGATGCGTGCATCGGAGCCTGCGATTGCATGGAATCCTGCATCACGGGCGCACGGGGCATCGATGACGAAGGATACCTGACGTTCGACAGCCGATATTGCATCGGATGCGGTATCTGCGTTGATGCCTGCGCTCAAAACGCCTGCAGCTTAGTCGAGATTACCGCAGACCGCATTCAAGACGAGATACGCGTCATACAAGTAAGGTCCGATGAGGACGAGAACAGGATTGCAGGACTCGCCAACGAATCTCGCGGAAAACAGGCACTTGACGCCGATATCTACTACGAAGGCAAATAGTCGTCGAGAAAGGGGCATCCGTGATTGATGAGAATATCTCCCTCCAGGAAGTCCGCGATCTGTTCAAACACGATAGATTCGCCAGCGAAATCGCAGGTTGCCGTATCAAAGAAGCAGAGCGCGGCCATTCCGTCGTGGAAATGGAGATCACCCCTGCGCACCTCAATGCACAGGGCAATGTGATGGGAGGTGCTATCTTCACGCTGGGCGACTTCGCAACGGCAATCGCGGGTAATATCGGTCAGGATCCCAGCATCTCCACTTCGGCAAACATACGGTATCTGACCATCCCAAAGGGCAAACGGCTCATTGCCACCTGCACGGCAGACCGTATGGGCCGGTCCCTGGGCAGTTTCACCGTGAAGATCCAGGACGACCTGGGCAACATCGTCGCCATCATGACCTCTACGCTCTACCGGTTATCGCACGAGTAGCCGAGATTATCTACCGAAGCAAATATGCCCGTCCATGGAATCTCATGGACGGGCATATTTTTTGACCGCATCAGCAGGTCGTATTTCGCACAGCGAACTCAGAGCTCTTCGACAAACTTCACGATGTTGTGAAGAAGCTGCTCTTCGTTATCGGCCGTGAAGTACTTCAAGGGAACCGTCAGCCGCTGGGTATTCGATGAATACCGAATGCGGTATCGACGCCATTTCGTCAAGCGGTCCCGATCCACTTTGATGGGTTCGATATGGACCGTTCCCGCCACAACGGCAATGGTTTGTATGCCCTTCTGGAAGCAGATCGCCTTGATGCGGGCCTTGTCGAAGTAGTTCTTCGCGGCTTGCGGCAAATCTCCATACGATTTGACCGTCTCGTCTTCCAGCTGATCCAGGACGTCCAGGTCATCGGCAGATGCCAGCTTTCGGTACAGCAGCACGCGCTTATCCACTTCGGGGACGTACTCTTCGGGCAGGTACATATGAACGGGTATATTAACGGTTATATCAGACAGCGCTGGCGGAATGAGGTCGCTTTGCTCAACGCGCCCTTCGCGCGTGGCGTTTACGGCCTCGGCAAGCATCTCGGCGAACAGGTCGAAACCAACCGCACTCATGTTGCCGCTCTGCTCGGCACCGAGCATGCTTCCGGCGCCGCGGATCTCAAGGTCGCGCATGGCAATGCGCATGCCGCTACCCAGTTCGCGATTGTCATCGATCGCAAGCAGGCGCTCACGGGCCTCATCCGTCAGCTTCACCTTCTCGGGGAACATGAAGTAGGCATACGCCTGCGTTGACGAACGGCCCACACGCCCCTTCAACTGGTAGAGCTGAGCCAATCCAAGACGCTGCGAATCCTCGATGATCAGCGTATTCGTATGCGGGTTGTCGATCCCGCTCTCGATGATCGTCGTAGCCACGAGAACATCTATCTGCCCCGCGCTGAAATCTTCCATGACGCGCTCGAGCTCGTCACGGGACATCTTGCCGTGCGCAACCCCGATACGCGCCTCGCCGACGGCATTCTTCACGCGCTGCACGGCATCGTCTATCGTGCGGACGCGATTGCTGACATAGTAGACCTGCCCTTTTCGCGCCAGCTCGCGGCGAATGGCATCGGATACCTTATCGGGATCCCATTCGCCGACGAACACCTCTACCGGGCGCCGGTCGTCAGGCGGCGTCAAAATCAGGCTCATGTCGCGGACACCGGAAAGCGACATCTGCATGGTGCGCGGAATAGGCGTTGCGGAAAGCGTCAGCACATCCACGGATTCCCGCATGTTCTTCAGCTGCTCCTTCGCTCCGACACCGAAACGCTGCTCCTCGTCGATGATGAGCAATCCCAAGTCATGAGGATTGACATCTCGCGACAGCAGGCGATGCGTGCCGATGAGCACATCGACGTCGCCCTGCTGGAAATCGCGCAGGATGGCCTTCTGTTGCGCCCCGGAGCGAAAGCGGGACAGCACCTCGACGCGCACGCCGAAGGGGTCGAAACGATCTTTGAACGTGGTGTAATGCTGCTGCGCCAGAATGGTCGTGGGACACAGAACCATTACCTGCTTCTTGTCCTGGCACGCCTTGAATGCGGCGCGCAGGGCGACCTCCGTTTTCCCGAATCCCACATCGCCGCAGACCAAGCGATCCATCGGCTTCGGAGACTGCATATCCGCTTTGACATCTGAGATAGCGGCAAGCTGATCGGCCGTCTCGTTGTAGGGAAACGCGTCCTCCATCTCCTTCTGCCAGGGCGTGTCGGGCGAATAGCGGAATCCCTTTGTGGCGGAACGGCGCGTATAGATGTCCACCAAATCGAATGCGAGCTTCTTCGTGGCCTTGCGCGCCTTCGACAGCGTGCGCGACCAATCGCTGGTATTCAACCGCGTCAAACGCGGGCTGGCGCCTTCCGGCCCCACATACCGGCTGATGCGGTCCAATTGCTCAACGGGAACATACAGCTTATCTCCCTCCGCATATTCCAACAGAAGGTAATCGCGAATGGCGCCGCCGACGTCCTGCTGCACAATCTCCTTGAACAGCGCGATACCGTGCGCCGCATGGACAACGTAATCGCCCGGCTGATACGGGAACGTCATCTGCGTCACGTCGACATGTCGCGTGGTACGAACCGTGCCGGACCCTTGCGTGTCGGCGATGCTGATCATGGCAAGGTGGGCGGCGGGGATGATCATGCCCAAGGGGATATCCACATCCACAATATTCACCACGCCGCGCTTCAGCATGATATGCCCCTGCTGCGAATCCGGTTCGGGCGTATCCAGGATTTCCGTGATAGGAAGACCCCGGTCCACGAATTCAAGCTTCATATCCTGGCGCGCCCGATAATTCGCCGCACTGAATATGACCGTATAGCGATCGTCGACAAGCTGGCGCAAGCGTGCGTAGAGCTTTTCCTGGGCCCCGGCGACATTCGTACGTTTGACCGTCAGCTGCTGGTCCAAACCGGTTCCGACCCGGACGATGCTCGTGTACTGACAGCGGGCAGCATCACCGAACGAGAGCTTCTGGGGCTTGCGGAACAGGCGGTCGAAATATTCGCCGAATCCCTGGGCGCGCGCCTGCATCTCCTCATACGCATGCATGGCATCGTCGAACACTGCCCGCGGCTCTATGAGGGCAACCACGGCATCGCTTGCAAGGCAATCGCCCGGCGTGGCCAGATCCCCATACAGGAACGACATCAGCAATTCCGGGAATTTCGGGTCCGTATGGCCGTCCAGCGCCGTGAAAAGGTCTCGTGCAACGTTATCGGACTCCGCGACCTTCGCAAGCCGCCGTATGGCCTTCTGGCGGTTCTTCTCCGTAATCTGGAATTCCCGAACCGGGTAGATGCTCACCTTGTCGAGTGAGGCGATACTCTGACCCGTGGACGGAACGATGCGCCTGATCTCGTCTATTTCGTCGCCGAAGAAATCCAGGCGTACGGGATACGGAAGGTTTCCCGGAAACACATCGATCGTGCCACCATGAACCGCGAACGACCCTGCGCCTTCCAATTCGGCCGTATTCTGATATCCCAGGGATTCCAGGGCAGCGGGAACGCTCTCGTAATCCCGAAGCGCCGGGTGGGCGGATTCTCCGACCTCGTGCCCGGCCGAAAAGTCCAACGGATGAGCTGCAAGAGAAACCGATGGCGCAATATTGCGAATGAGAGAGCGCCCCGAGGCAACGACGACGCATTCCGCCCCCGTCTGCAGCGCATGCAACGCTTCCATGCGCTTCGCGGTACCCGCCAAATCGGAAGGACGCTCATCGAACGGCACATCCGTGCGAGCAGGAAAGCGGAGCACCTTCTCATCGCCAAGGTATCCCGCCACATTGCGGGCGAAATCATACGCGGCGTCTTCGCCCGGAACCACGACGAGTGTCGTCTGAGGAGTACGGGCGAAGCGCGCCGCTACCAGAAACGGACGCGCGGACGAAGCAACACCCAGCACAGCATCCCGTCCTGCATCCATCTTTCCCCAGAAGTCCCGCAACGCCCCCGTAGCGTCCAAGGTTTCGGAAAGCACATCGATCAGCATGGCACCCTTTCGTTTGCAGCACGAAAAGCCGCGCTGCAAATAAGCAGGCGGCCGTGATTTCGGTAGAATTGTACCAGGAGAGAGACAAGGAGACCGAATGCCCCGCGAAACGAACACGGCCAAACGCGCCCGCGCAATGGCCATTGAAGAACGAATGCTCCAGCACTACGGCGAAAGGGAATGCTCCCTGGACTATACCGATCCGTTCCGCTTAACCGTGGCGGTTATCCTGTCGGCGCAATGCACGGACGCCGCCGTCAACAAAGTGACCCCTATCCTGTTCTCACGGTATCCCACACCGGCGGATCTAGCACAGGCCGATATCGCCGACGTGGAGGACATCATCCATTCCCTGGGATTCTTCCACAACAAGGCGAAGAACATCGTGAAGATGGCACAGGCCGTCGTATCGGATTTCGGCGGGCAGATTCCGAATGACCTGGATCTGCTTCAGACGCTTCCCGGCGTGGGGCGAAAGACGGCGAACGTCGTGATGGCAGAGGCGTTCAGGAATGCCCAGGGAATCGCCGTGGACACGCATGTCAACCGTATTGCGCACCGTCTGAAGCTTGCCGGGCCTTCTGCAAACACACCGGCAAAGACGGAAGCGCAGCTGCTGAAAGTCTATCCGAAGGAATACTGGCTGTACATCAACCACCAATGGGTGCACTTCGGTCGCGACTACTGCCGTGCACAGCGCCCGAAATGTGCAGACTGCTTCATCAGCGATCTCTGCCCCACGTTCAACGGATAGCACATCAGCAATTGGCAGCGGCCGCCGCCGGGCATTTCGCGCGCCCGTTCAGCGTTAGATGAGCCGCAGCGCCTTGCAAGCATTCCATATGCCGTCGTCATCGATATCGGTCGTGACAAGATCTGCCTTCTGCTTCAATACGGGAATCGCATTCCCCATGGCAACGCTCGTCCATTCGGGGCGGAACATGGAAACATCGTTCGACCCATCGCCGAACACGACCACATCGCAGAGCGGGGCATGCAGGTCCTCCATCATCTTCTTGATGCCGAACGACTTGTCAGTGGGTTCGCAATAGATGCAATCGTCCGAATAGCGCGCCCACGTCACGCCGTTGAACGGGAATTTGCGTTCCTGACCCGGCCGGCACGGAATGAAGAATTTGTAAACCAGGTCCAGGTCGTCGATACGCAATTCGGGAACAACCACCGTGCGGATGTACGTATCGGGAAGGTAATCCGTGAAATCCGCCCGCGGCGTATAGCGCACCAAGTCGTTCTCGGTCATAACGGCCCACGGCCATCCGTTATCGTCCAGCCAATGAAGCAGCCGCTTGCATGGCGCCAGGGCCATGCCGTACATCCATTGCAGCTTCCCGTCTATGGTCAGCGAATTACCGCCGTCAGCAACCATAGAGTCGATGCCGCAGTCCCGAACCAGCTTCATCGCATTCATTTGCAGCCGACCCGTTGCCAGAGCTACGAAATGACCGTTCGCACGCAGCAGGTCCAGTGCCCGGCGGGCACTGTCCGGTATGCGGTCGAACGTGCGCGAGCGGAGCGTGCCGTCGAAGTCGAAAAAGCAATAGCGTTTTCGCATGAAGACAGCCTCAATTCAGGGAAAGGGAGTCGACCGGGGCGTTCCAATCGCGTTGCAGCGTATGGTGGTAACCAGGTTCCACAAGCTTCCCCGTCGCCTTCACGGTCACCTTGCACCCGCGATTCACCAATTCTGCCAGCAGTGCATCGATCATAATGGGCAAACCAGCCGCCACTTTCGGCGTCAAGCCGGATACGAGTTCGGACGGGTCGGCGTTCTCTGCCTGGATGCCGAAACACAGACCGTCCGCATCCAAACCCAGCATCATGGCCGCATCGAACAGATCTGCAAGCCTCAGCTCGTGCAGGGAACCCATGGGCGTACCGCGATGGGCAAGGTCGTCCGGTGCGTAGCGGAAAACCGTCCCGGGCTCCGCGCCGGGATCGTCTACGGCGTCGAGCGAGATGAGCAAGTCGTATTCGCCGACGAGGTTCAACATGTCCAGCGTCATGGCACCACAGCTGATAATCTCGACATTTTCCGGGAACTCGTATGTGCGATTCAATTCATCGGCCACAATAGGACCGACGCCGTCATCCAGCATAAGGAAATTCCCTACGCAGAGGACGGCGATATTCTGTTCTGCCATGGATTACGCCCCCATCGGTGCCCTGAGGCACAAATTGTAATACGTAGCGAAGGCAAGCATGAGGATGCCCACAACGATGCCGACGACCGCCCAGATCTTCTGGCGGCGCTGGAACTGCTCCTTCGTCTTGCCGCGTTCGATGCAGTACAGCGCTGCACGCGGCTGAATGGCATACGCAAAGTAGAACGTGAAGAGCGTCAGTATGACGAAGGCGAGAATGGCGGCGATATAACTGAACGTAGAGCCCACGGAATATGCGGCGAAGAACAGGTTGTCTGCGAAGAGCCAGACCGGATACCAGAGCAGCGTCAGGAACAGGCCATGCGCCGGCCCCCAGATGGGAGGGAGGAACAAAGCGCCGATATTGAACCGGGGCAAACCAGTGAGATAGTCGCGCACTTGCGCCTGTAAGGCCTTTTGAGCTTTCTGCTCTTCCCTGGCCTGCGCCTTTGAAACGGCATTACGGGAATCTTTGTTCTTACTCATAAGCAAAGTATAGAAAAAGGACCCGCATTCCTGCGGGTCCTTTCGGATACTGTGAGAAAAACCACAGCGGATGGCTTAGATGGAGTTATCCTCGCCCACGACGCTATGCTTCTCGGGGTCATACACCAGGCCACCATGCTCGCGACGGGCAAACATGGACTTGAACGTAGCCATGCCGTCCAGAGCGACCAGGTAGATGTGAGCGATCATGAAGATAATCATCACGAACATACCGAAGTAGTGGATGATGCGCATGCTCATCGCACCGCCCCATGCAGCGGTCAGCCAAGCGAATGCCGGAGCCGTGACCTCCCAGAGGGACAGACCGGTGATCAGCATGAAGATGATCAGCAGGCCCGCGAACCAGTAGGCGATCTTCTGCAGCGGGTTGAACTTAGCAGTCAGTGGATGCTGCTTCTTCGCGAACAGGTAGTACTTCAGCTGAGGAACCATCTGATGACGGTTGTCAGCCTGCGGGAACCAGTTCTTGTAGTCCTTGTCGATGATGCGGGTGCCCTGCGTCGGAGCGCTCTTGATGGTGAACATGAAGATGATGCGCACGATCAGGTTGATACCCAGGATGATGCCGCAGGCGATATGCAGACCACGGCAGACGCCCATGATGCTGGCGATGTACGGGAAGTGAATCATGAAACCCGTGAAAATCAGGAAGCACATGCAGATCAGGTTGATGTAGTGCGTGACCACCAGCGGTACGGGATGCGCCTCGTTATAGTGCGCCATATGCTTTGCAGTTGCCATTTATTTCACCCCCCAAGGATTCGTGATGGTATCGAAATGACGGCCCGTAGAAGGCTCGGAGATATGAACAGCGCAAGCAGTGCAGGGGTCGAAGCTGTGGACCGTACGCAGTGCGTTGATGGGCATATCCATGTCGGCAACCGGCACGCCGATGAGTGCGGCCTCCATCGGTCCCGGCTCGCCATCCTCGTTATGCGGCGCGATGTTCCACGTCGTGGGGATGATAATCTGGTAACCGGTGATCTTGCCGTTCGACACATGCTCGGTGTGATACAGAGCGCCGCGCGGAGCCTCCCAGAAGCCCGTGCCGTCGCCCGTGTTGTTCGCATGCTCGACGAAGGTGGTGGAGTCGCCCTCCTTGATGCAGGAAATGAGCTCCTGCGTCCAATCCTTCATCAGACCGGCAATGCGGAGCGTCTCGATCTGACGGGCGCCCGTACGGCCGATGGTGCTCAGCAGCACTTCGGGGTGACCGGAAGCGCCGAGCGTCTTCAGCAGAGAGTCGACATGCTGCTTGAAGAACTTGTCGCCGCGCATGTAAGCAACCAGCACGCGGGAAAGGCCGCCGGCCTCCATGCATTTGCCGTTGTAGCGCGGAGCCTTGGACCACGTGTAGCGGTCGTCCGTGTCGTATTCCGTGAACAACGGCTTCGTCTCGCCCTCGCGGGGGTTCAGATCGCTGTCGCCCTCGTACCAGGAGTGGCCGACCCATTCCGTGATGGCATCCTCGTCGACGTCGTCGACCTTGCCCTTCGTCAGCCAGTCGTCGGCCAGAACGCCGGCAGGCAGGTAACGGTCGTTCATCTCGAAGGACGGACGGTCGAACACACCCCAGGCAACGTAGCGGCCGCAGCCCTTGCCGAACTTGAAGGCGTCAGAGTACTGCGTGGCCAGGACGATGGTGTCCTGGACAACGGTGGTGGACACCCAGTCGTAGATCTCGTTCACGAGACCCCACAGGTCGTCCAGCTTCTCCTCCGTGGGAACCCACATGGTGCCGCCGGGAACGCTGGTCATGATGTGAGGCATCTTGCCGCCCATCAGGCCACAGATCTCGGAAGCCTTGGACTGCATGGTCAGGGCCTCCAGGTAATGGGAGGTCAGAACCAGGTTCAGCTCGGGGGACAGCGTGTAGGCCTTGCCCTTGTCGGCCTCGAACCAGTTGCCGGAGAAGATGGAGAGCTGGCCGTTCTTCGCGAACTTGGCCAGGCGCTCCTTCAGCGCCTTATAGTCCGTGTTCGTGGAGGTGCCGGCACTCTCGGCAATCTTCTTAGCCTGCTTCGGATCGGCGTTCAGCGCGTCCAGTGGGTTGACGTAGTCCAGAGCGCACAGGTTGTACAGCCAAAGGATGTGGCTGTGCAGGAACTGGGCGCCTTCGACAATGTTGCGGATAATACGGGCCGCATTGGGGATCGTGATGCCGTACGAATGCTCCGCCGCGATGGCGGAAGCATGCGCATGCGAAACCGGGCAGACGCCGCAGATGCGCTGAACGATCTGCACTGCGTCTTCAGGCGCGCGGTCCTCGACTGCAAGCTCCATGCCGCGGAAGCAGCCGCCGGAGACCCAGGCGTCAGTGACAACGCCGTCCTCGACTTCGAGCTCAGCGCGAAGATGTCCCTCGATGCGGGTAATCGGGTCGATTGCAGTGCGTTTTTTCGCCATCGGTTACTCGCCTTCCTTCTCGTTTGCGGCCTTGACGTTCTCAACGGCATCATACGTGCCGACCATCTGGTCAGGATGCTTGGCATCCCACTCGCGGATGTCCTCGTAGCCGTTGGTGGCGTTGTTGCCGAACTTGTGTTGCTTCTTCATGCCGAAGCCATGAGCGATGACCAGCACGGCCACGATGCCCGTGACAACGCCGGCGATGGCAGCGGGCTGGCCGGTCCAGTCGCCAACGCGCAGGTCGCGGTTACGCTGGATGAACGGCGTGTTGACCTCGACCCAGTTGTCACCCGCATCGTTCGGGTTCGCTTCGCAGCAGCCGATGCACGGAGCACCGGACTCGACGCACCAGGAACGACGGTGGTTCCAACGGACGATGCCGCAATTCGCACGCGTCTGCGGTCCGCGGCATCCCAGAGCGTACAGGCAGTAGTTCTTGGCTTCCTCTTCGGAACCGAACTGGTACACAAACTCGCCGTTCTCGAAGTGGCCGCGACGTTCGCAGTTGTCATGAATGGTCTCAGAGAACATCAGCGAAGGCTTGTTCTCGCTGGTCAGCTCCGGAAGCTTGTTCATCAGAACGACGTCGACGAGCACAGCCTCCAGCCATTCGGGGTTCGCCGGGCAGCCGGGGATGTTGATCACCGGAGTAGAAACGCCCTGCTCTTCCAGGTATTTCTGGCAGCCGATGGCGTTCGCCGCATCCGGGTGGGCGCCCATCCAGCCGCCGTTGACGGCGCAGGAGCCCAGCGCCACGACGGCGTTGGCAGCCTGAGCGGTCTCCAGGAAGATATCGACGCCGGTCTCCATGGCCACGCGGAGGGCATTGCCATCCCAGCCCTTCAGCAGGGCACCCTCGTACACCAGGATGTAGTTCCCCGCTTCGATGGTCTGCTTGCGCGCTTCCTCCATCGAGTAACCGGCCGCTGCAGAAAGCGTTTCGTTGTAGTTCAGGGAGATCATCTCCAGAACCACCGTAGCCGGATCGGGCTCGTCTACCTGGGCGAAGGATTCGGTGCATCCCGTGCAGGATGCGCCCTCGATCCAGATGACCGGGTAAAGGCTGCCCTTCTTCTCTCCAATCACAGTGTCCGCGAGTGCTTGCTCCACATCGCCGACTGTCAGCTGAGACAGACCGGCCGCGGCAGCAATCGTGCCACAGAGTCCCAAGAAGCTACGGCGTGAAACACCACGCGCTTCCAGCATCTCGCGAAACTCTTTAACAGTGGCCTCGTTTTCCATGTGCACACCTCCTTGGGTGTCTTGACGGATAAAATCGGTTCCATTGAGCAGAAGATGTAGCCGACCGTCGTTACCCGGAAGGTCATCCCAAACTTTGTTTTTGGAAGCCGTGTTACATATCATATTTTACGTAACACTGCGTCCATATTCATAGAACCCCCATGTTTTGACATCTTAGCATAGGATTCTAGATATAGGGGGATTTGGGCGATTTTATGGGTGAATGGTGCAAGATTTTAGGTCAGAATCGCAAAATATATGCAACATATTTAGTGGTATGTCCAAGTTTTCTGAGATACCCTCTTGACCGACCGCTTTGCTCGGTTTTTCCCTACCGCACATTCGATACACATATCCCTTGATTTGTATACTTGTCGCTTGGCGGCGCTTCCCTACCGCCGGGGACCACCGTCCCTTGTACCTCTATAATGGCACTCCGGTAGGCTCTGCGAGCCCCGAAGCAACAGGAAACGAAAGGCAGCACATGGAACAGCATCCCGACATCTCATTCCTCGGACCTCTGGGAACGTACTCGGACGATGCGGCCCATCGTTTCGCCGCGCGGTTGGGAAACCCCAATGCGATGGCGGCCCGGACGCACCATTCGTTCAGCGGCGTGTTCGAATCCGTGGAATCGGGAGAAAGCGATTTCGGTGTCATTGCGCTGGAGAACTCGCTCGAAGGACCGGTAACGGCCGCCCTCGACGATTTCGTCATCCATGACGGCGTGAAGATCATTGGCGAACAAGTCCTCGACATTCATCATTGCCTGCTTCTTGCCGAAGGCTCATCGCCCGATCAAGTGACGACAATCGCTAGCCATCCGCAAGGCTTGGCGCAGTGCCGCCAATTCATCAAGAAGAACTTCCCCCGTTGCGAGCTGCTGTCCGCCGGGTCCACGGCCGAGAGTGCCCGCATAGCGGCATCCGATCCGCATATCGCAGCTATCGCAAGCGCCCATGCCGCATCGCTCTACCATCTCGATATCGCATTGCGGGATATCGAAGATGTGAACTCTGACCAGACGTCGTTTGCGCTTATCGCGCCTCGTAACTCGGATGTGGAGCTTGACGGCTCGCCGAAGAAGACGTCGCTGCTGCTTTTCTTGAAAGACAACCGCCCCGGCGCATTGATGATGGTGCTCGAGGAATTCGCCTATGCGGGCATGAACCTGACGAAAATCCAATCGCGGCCCACGAAGAAGGTGTTGGGCGAATACCTGTTCTTCGTGGATGTGGACGGGTCGCTGGACGATCCCGAGCTGCAAACGGCACTTGAGTGCCTGCGCTTGAAGCTGCGCGGCGTGCGCATCCTGGGATGCTATCCCACGTTCCACTGATCACGCGAACGGAACGTGCATGAGAAATTCCCAACGCAATGCGCCGGGAATGTTCATTATGATCGGAACAATCCGTTCCGTTCCGTAAAGAAACCCTCCGCCACGAGATCGGCAATCAGCGAAGCCGCCAGCTCCGGATCGACTTCCTGCCTGCCCTCCGCCATCTCAATCGCATCCAGCTGCGCCAGCAGATCGTCGCGCGCGATGCCGGGATTCTCCAACACGAGGCGAACGAGTTCGGCGCGTTTTTGGCGCCGCGACCCCTCAAAAGCGCTCTGACGCGTATGATGGGCGCTCTTGCGCGAGGGATTCGCAACCTGAGATTTCAGGTATGCGCCGTAATCCAGGAGCGCATAGTACCAATCGCGCGGATTATCCTCCGGACACGTCTCCTCCACCAGCGGCACAAGCTGCTTGTCGCTTACCGGATCGTCGACATCGGC
>USAB01000046.1 GCA_900552585.1 uncultured Coriobacteriaceae bacterium | reverse complement strand
TCAATTTGACAGAGCGGATGGCGTCATCGTTCGACGGGATGCCGTAATCCACCTCGTCAGGGTCGCAGTTCGTGTCAATGGTGCCCACAACGGGGATGTTCAGGCGATGAGCCTCGCGAATGGCAATCTCCTCGCGATTCGTATCGATGACGAAGATGGCGTCCGGAAGCTTCTTCATGTTGCGGATGCCGTTCAGGTTCGTCTGCAGCTTCGCCAGCTCCTTCAGCAGCAGCACCTGCTCCTTCTTGGGCAGCGCCTCCATGCGGCCGTCGGACTGCATGGCCTCAAGCTCTTCCATGCGGTTCACGCGGGAGCGGATGGTGACGAAGTTCGTCAGCATGCCGCCCAGCCAACGGGTGTTGACGTAGGGCATGCCGCAGCGGTTGGCTGCTTCCACAATGGGGTCCTGGGCCTGCTTCTTCGTGCCCACGAACAGCACGGTGCCGCCGTTGTGCGTCAGGTTCGAAACGAACGTGTAAGCCTGGTCCATGCCTACCAGGGTCTGCTTCAGGTCCAGGATGTAGATATCGCCGCGATGACCGAAGATATACGGCTTCATCTTCGGGTTCCAACGGCGCGTCTGATGGCCGAAGTGAGCGCCTGCATCCAGCAGGGTCTTGATATTGATCTTTGCCATGTTCTCTCCATTCGTTAGTCCTCTGCACGACTTCATCTCCTGCCCGCAACCTTTTCAGAGGCCACTGGCGGGCGCGGATCCATCGCGCATGTGTAATTAGAAACTCAGAAATTATAGCGCCCTGCAACCCTGTTGCAACCGTCGATTTCCGCTGTACAAAAAATATCCGCGCCCAGCCGGATGACAGCCGAACGCGGACCGAGAACAATGCCGAATCGCACTCCAGGACGTTACTCTTCGAAAAGGCGCGCGCGAATCTGTTCGATGGGCATATCGACCCCGAACCAGATCTTCTCGCCTGCCGCCGCCTGCTCGATCAGCATGCCCAGGCCGCCCACCGGAACGGCCCCCTGCGCTTTCGCATCCTTCAACAGCTGCGTCTGGCGCGGGAAATAGCAGGCGTCGGCAACGAACAGGCCCGGCCGCATGAATTCGGGAGGCACCAGCGTGTCCGTGCAACCTTCGCCCATACCCACCTTCGTGGCGTTCGCCAAGCAATCCGACGCGGCGATGCACGCCTTGAGGTCATCTGCGCTCTCCAGCGGATGCAGCGCGATATCGCAACCGGTCGCCTCCACCACATTGGGCAGCAGCTTCGTCGTATGGCCCCAGGACCGTCCGCCCTGTCGGCAGAACACGTTGATCTTCTTTGCGCCGTCAAGAGCGGCCTGAACCAGAATGGCCGAACCGGCCCCACCGGCCCCCAGCAGCGTGAACGTCTTGCCCTTCAGGTCCATTCCCTGCTTGCGCAGGTTTGCCGTGAACCCCATGCCGTCCGTGTTGTGTCCGATGGCTTTGCCGTCGCGGAATTCGATGACATTGACCGCCTGCTCCAGGCTTGCCGCGTCGGAAAGCTCGTCCAGATACGGAATGACGGTATTCTTGCAGGGCATGGTCACATTCGCGCCGGCGAATCCCATGGCCTTCATGGCGGGAATAACCACGGGCAGATCCTCCGTCTGCACATCGAATGCGAAATAGCGTGCATCTATGCCCAGTTGCTTAAACGAGAAGTTGTGCATCTCCGGGGAAAGGGAATGCGCAACCGGACTGCCGATAAGGGCAACCACCTTCGTGTGACCAGAAATGTGCGTGCGTTCAGCCATGGCGGGTGCTCCTTCTCCAGATGATACCGTCCAATCATCAGCGTTAATAATGATCGTCGATATACTTATTACGTTCTGATATATCTAGAGACTAATTGAAAAGCCCGAGCACTCAATACCCCATTTATTTCATCATGGCCAGTTTTCGACACCGGTGCGCCGTCCGCCCGTTTCTTGCATCAAACAGGAGCCGGATATTCTGCCATTGCCAATGACTCACTTCGGCATCGTCACGGCTTCGATGACGAATCCGACCAAGTCCACTGAATCGTAAGAGGTGAACCGTGCGGACGGATCGACGAGCGATTGCCCCTCCATATACTTCTGCATCCACAACGATTCCCCGATACCAGGTTCCCTTGTATACGTTGCGGCTTTCGGCAACCGGCATCAACGACCAGCTTCCGTCCGCACCCCATTATCTTTCCCCTCGGGAAAGCCATCCAATAGAGATGCGTTGTGCCCGTCTGGAACCGATAGCGGATTGCAATCACCCAAGGGGATCGGCCCGGCAAGGGCAGCTGACGGAGCCCGTTGCCCGAAGGTTTCGCACGATTCGGGAAGACAGGGCTATTTTGCGGCAACGACGGGAATCTCCTCTTTGCTCACCTCGTCCAGGTTGCCCCTCCATACATAATGCTTCGTCTCCTTCGCAATGATGCCCGAAAGCGCCAGCACCACGATGATGTTCGGAATGGCCATCAACGCGTTCGCAATGTCCGAGCATGTCCACACCATGTCGCCGACGCCGATGACGCCAAGGAACGCCACGATCACGTAGACGACCTGGTACGGGCGAATGGCTTTGGAGCCAAGCAGGTATGTGACGCAGCGATTGCCGTAGTAGCTCCATCCGATGATGGTGGAGAAGGCGAACGTAATCATGCCGAAGATCAGAATGGGCGTACCCACGACCGGAATCTGCGCAAACGCCACGCTCGTAAGCTCGGCGCCCTTCGTGATGGCGCCGTCTGCAAACATGTCGGGATTCGCAATGCCGGTGGATACCAGCACAATGCCGGTCAGCGCGCAGATGATGACCGTGTCCCAAAACGTGCCGGTCATGGAAACCAACGCCTGGCGGGCCGGGTTGCGGGTGGAGGCAGCAGCGGCCACGATGGGAGCGGAGCCCAGGCCGGACTCGTTCGAGAACAGGCCGCGGGCACAGCCGAATTGCAGTGCCGCCATGAGGCCGGAACCCACGGCACCGCCAAATGCGGCCTGTGGTGTGAATGCACACGTGCAGATCATCTGGATGGCCGGCCATACGTATTCGGCATTCATGCAGATGATCACGATGCAGCCCACGGAATAGGCAATGGCCATAAACGGAACCAGCACCTGGCAGACCTTCGCAATCTGGCTGATGCCGCCGAAGATGACAAGGCTGACCAGCACCACGATGCACAGGCCGATGAGCCACGTGGGAGCGTCGGGGAAGTTCGCAGTGATGATGCCCGCCATGGAGGACGACTGCACGGCGGAGCCGATGCCGAACGAGGCGATGGCCGCGAACAGGGCAAAAGCACCAGCGAAGAAGGCCGCCCAAACGGGGGTGCTGCCGTCCTTGCGCTTGAACGCGCGCTTCCAGGCGTACATGGCGCCGCCCAGCATCTCGCCCCTATGGTCCTTGACGCGGTACTTCACGGAAATGAACGTCTCGGAGTACTTCGTGGCGATGCCGAACACGCCGGTCAGCCACATCCACAGCACCGCACCCGGACCGCCCGCCAAAATGGCCGTGCCCACGCCAACGATGTTGCCGGTGCCGATGGTGGCGGAAAGCGCCGTCGCAAGTGCCTGGAACTGGCTGATGTCGCCTTCGGCCTGCGGATCCTTAGTCACCGAAAGCTTGATGCCGGTGCCGATCTTGCGCTGGATGATACCCGTGCGAAACGTCAGGAAGATGTGCGATCCCAGCAACAGGCAAATCATTGCCGGACCCCACACAAAGGAGTCTATCGAATCCAATACCGCCAGTACGTCCATGAGCCCCACTCTCTCATATGCAGATGAAGCGCAGTCCCGCTATCGAACACCGATGAAGCGACCATTGCGGGCAATTGATTTCGAATGCCTGCGAACCCGTCAGTCCACGCTTCAAACACCCAACTCTGATAGGGTTCTAGCCTATGAATGAAAAGTATATGAACATATGTTGCCGTTTGGTTTCCAAACCATTGCAGTGTGTTTCATTTATCCGCAAGGGGCGCATTCACCCCGAATGTGGTAGGTAAAAGGGAGGCCTTATGGCAGCTCAACGCCCCCTCATCAGCTTTCAGAACGTCTGGTTCCGCTATCCTGGCGCCACTGTCGATCAATGGGCCGTGCGCGACTTGTCGTTCGACGTGGATTCCGGGCAGTCCGTTGCCATCGTAGGGGGCAACGGTAGCGGCAAGAGCACCTTGGCGAAGCTCGCCTGCGGCTTGCTGATACCCGACAAGGGCACCGTCACCGTGAATGGGCACGATACAGGCGATGCCGAAACGGCGTCCGCCGTCCATACCGCCTGCGGCTACGTGTTCCAGAACCCCGATGACCAGTTGGTAGAGAGCGTCGTCGAGGACGAAGCGGCCTTCGGGCCCGCGAATCTCGGACTGACGCGCAACGAGGTACAGTGCCGAGCGCAGGCAGCGCTGGAAGCCGTAGGCCTGGCCGCATTCGCTCAGCGCCCGGTCGCTTCGCTTTCCGGCGGGCAGAAGCGGCGGCTTGCCATTGCCGGCGCGCTGGCTATGCGGCCGCAAGCGCTGGTGCTGGACGAGGCGTCAAGCATGCTCGACCCGCGCGGGCGCCGCAGTTTGGAAGAACTGCTGGATAGCCAGCGCGCTCACGGCATTGCAACGGTATCCGTCACGCATTTCATGGACGAGGCACTGCGCGCGGACCGCATCATCGTCTTGGAAGCCGGGCGCATTGCCTGCGACGACGCGCCCGAGAACGTGTTCGGCAACCGCGCCCTAGTAGAGCGTCTGTCGCTCGCAGAACCGCTACCCGTCGTTTTGCAGCGCCTTCTTGCCGAGTGTGGATTCACCATGCCGTTCTGCAGGTCGGAGATGGAATTTGCGCAGACTGCGGCATCTCTTCGCGAACAGGAGGAAGTCCGATGATTGCATTCGAAGGAGTATCGTTCGCCTATCGCGATGTCGGCCGGAAAGCAAATACGACCCGCATGCAGGACAAACGCAGAAGGAAGCGCGGCAGGCGGAAGGAGGCCGACGTCGATGCCCCTGCGGAGCGCGCCGTCGTCCGCGATGTTTCGTTTTCGCTCGAAGGCCCCGGAATTCTGGGCATCGCCGGCGCCACGGGAAGCGGCAAGAGCACGCTGCTGAAACTGCTCGCCGGTCTGCTGGAACCCCAAAGCGGACGGATTGTTCGCGCATCTGACGGCGATGGCTCCCATCCGCTGCGCGTCGGCCTCGTGTTCCAATACCCGGAACGGCAGCTGTTCTCGCAGACCGTGCGCGCCGATGCGGCGTTCGGACCGCGCAACCGGGGCTTAGACCGCGAGCACGCCGAACGCGATGCCGAATGGGCGCTGCGCGCGGCCGGCGTCCCGGAAGCGCTGTGGGACCGCAACCCGTTCAGCCTTTCGGGCGGCGAGCAACGGCGCGTCGCCTTCGCCGGCGTCCTTGCCCTGCGCCCGGACGTCCTGGCGCTTGACGAGCCCACCGCCGGCCAGGATCCCGCACACCGCCGGGATCTGGCGGCACTGCTGGATCAATTACGCGAACAGGGCATGCCCATTGTCATGACGTCGCATGACATGAACCTGCTGATGCGCTGCGATCAGGTCCTGATCATGGATCAGGGAAGCATCGCCGACCGCGGAACACCTGCCCGGGCGCTCTCCGACGCAGAACGGCTGGCATCCTGCGGATTGGAAGCGCCGGAACTGCTGCGGATGGCATCGTGCCTGCGGCAGAACGGGTTCGATATCCCTCCAGACGCCGATACAGCCGAAGCACTGGCGGATGCGCTGGTGCGGGCGCTGCGCCGTCCGTCGTAACAACAAGGGCCGAGCTGCGAATACGCACCCCGGCCCTTTCGTTGCGGTATCGGCAATATAGCCGCATTCGCTACTCGAAGCGGTACAGGTCCTTCGTTGCCTCCTGGAACTGGCGATAGGCGTCTTCAGCCACAGCTTCGTCCTCGATCAGCTCGAACGCAGCCGGCTGGCCATCCTCGTCAAGCTCCGTGACCTCTAGGACCACCACTTCGCCGGACGAAAGTGCCGGCTCGTCTTCAGATACGGGGAAGAAAAACCCGAAACGCGTGTCCCCATCCAGGATCAGGCCCAGGAACTCAAGGTCGACCTGCTCGTTCTTTTCATCCACGAACGACAGGACCGTTCCCTCTTTCTCGGGCGGGCAGAAATTAGGCGCGCTGCCCTCGCGGATTTCCTCTTTGCTCATCTAGTTCTTCTTTCGATAGTGGTGGTTGCTCTTGAATTTATTCTTTCCGCCGCTCTTCGCGGTGTTTGCCGGCTTGGCAGGTTCGGCTGCCGTCGTACTGCTTGCAGAGGATGCAGCCTGGATCGCCTCGGCGCTGTTCGGCGTGGGAACCGTTCCCGCAGCGGCAGGTTCCGGCGTGACGGCGGCGGGCACCGGGGCGGGCTTGAAGCGAGCGGCTTCTTTGAACGAAAAGTTCCCGACTTCCGTACCATAGCGCTTCACGAGCTTCTGGTTCTCGGCGGAACGAGACTTCCACATGGCGTACAGCGGCGACGCAACGCCGATGGAGGAATACGAACCGAGGATCAGGCCGATGGCCATGGCGAATGCGAAGTCCTTCAGCGTTTCGCTGCCGAAGAACAACATAGCCAGAACCGGGATCAGCGACGTAAGCGACGTGTTGATGGTACGTACGAACACCTGGTTGATGGAGTGGTTCGCCATCGTCATGAACGAGCAGCGGATGTCCAGGTTTTTGCTGTTGTCCACCATGCGGTGGAACACGACGACGGTGTCGTAGAGCGAATAGCCTAAGATCGTCAACAGGGCGGCAATGGTGTTCGGGTTCACCTCCCTGCCCACCAGGGCGTAGATGCCCACAACGATTATGAGGTCGTGCAGCAAGGCCACCACGGCCATGACGCCCATTCGGAATTCGAATCTAATGGCCACATACACGATGATCAGCGCCAACGAGACGAAGAATGCGATCAGCGACGATTGGATGACGCTGGAGCCCCAGTCGGGTCCGATGGTTTCCACTTGGATGTTGTTCGCAGACAGGCCCAGGCTATCCGCAACCTTCGATGCCACGCTGGACGCATGCTCGGCTGAAGTGTCCGTGGTACGGACCATCATGCCCTGCTCGCCGTTCGTGGTGATGGTCTGAATCACGGGATCGTTGACCCCTGCGTCCTGGAATGCCTGGCGCATCTGATCGGTGGAGATGTCGCCCGTTTGGTTGAGCGTGACGGACGTGCCGCCCACGAACTCGATACCCAGGTCAAGGCCGCGGATGCCGAACACGGCGAACGACGCCACGACCAGCACGGCCGAAACGGTCAGGAACACCTTGCGATACCCCAGGAAGTTGATGTCCTTCTTGATGAAGCGGCCCTTCATTGCACCGAGGCCGTCCATGAGAGACTTCGCCTTCTCGCCTATGCGCGACTCCAATATCTTCTGCGTGACATCGTGGCTGATCATGTAGCCGGATTCGGCCGCCTCCTGCGACTGGCCCTCAGCCTCGGACAGGCGAGCGAACTGCTCGGAAGCCTGCTGGCTGTCCTTGATATCCCAGAAGCCCGGATGCTTCGCAATGACACGGGGCGCCAACAGGCGGATCAACGGAGCCTTAAACAGCAGCATCATGGCGATATCGCAGAAGATGCCCAGGGCCAGCGTCAGGCCGAAGCCCTTGACGGATGCGGATGCCAGGAAGAACAAGCAGAGTGCGGACACCAGCGTAACCAGGTCGGCGTCGATGGACGTCTGGATGGCGTGGCGGACGCCGGTGATGCTGGCGGCGCGCACGCTTCTGCCCATACGTATCTCTTCTCTGAATCTCTCTAATGTCAGCACGGACGAGTCTGCCGCCATGCCGATTGTCAGCACGATGCCGGCCACGCCTGCAAGGGACAGGCTGAACAGGCCGAAATGCGAAAGCGTTGCCAGGATGCCCAAGTAGAGCACGGCGAACACCAGGATGGCGCCAGCGTTGATCATGCCCAGGCCGCGGTAGAAGAACAGCAGGTATAGCATGACCAGCAGCAGGCCGATGCCGGCGACCAGAACACCCAGGGCCAGTGCGCCTTGGCCCAGCGTGGGGCCGACGACGGAGCTCTGCGAGAACGTGAAGCTCACCGGCAGCGAGCCGGACTCCAGCACCGTCTGCAGTGCCTGTGCCTCCGTCTGCGTGTAGTTGCCGGTGATGGACACCTGGCCGTTGTCGATCTCGCTTTGGACGGCCGGCGCGGACTGCACCTCGCCATCCAGCAGGATGACAATCTGCCCGTGCGTGCTGACCAGATCCTTCGAAGCCTCCGCAAACGCCTTCGTGCCTGCAGAATCAAGCGTCAGGTTCACGGCGTAGTACTGCGACGTATCACTTGCGCGATCCACGGATACGCGCGTGATGTTCTCACCCGTGACGATAGGCGTATACGTTCCGGACTTGACCTTCAGGTGCTCCGTCTTGCCGGACGGCAGTGTGTTGCCGAAGCTGTCCGTGACGGTGCCTTCCTGGCCGTATTCGTTTTTTTCGATCTTCTGAACGACGCTGGAATCCGTGAACGAATCCAGGCGTGCGAATTCCAGCTTGCCGGTCTGTCCAATGGTCTGCAGCGCCGTTTCGGCGTCTGTCATGCCGGGGATCTGCACCAGGATCTGGTTGTTGCCTTGCACCTGCACGGATGTCTCGGAAGCGCCCAGCGCATTAACGCGGTTCTCAATGATGGCCCGGCTCTTCTCCAGGTTCTCCTGGCTGATGGTGCCGTTATCGGAATCCGTCTCGGATGCGGTCAGCACCACGGACAGGCCGCCTTGGATATCCAGACCCTGATTGATCTTCTGGTCGGGCGGCATGAACATCCAGATGGAGCCGATGACCAGCAACGTGGTAGCGATGAGCAGCCAGATGTTGCGGCGATTCACGTTGTGGGAACGCTTGCGGGAATTCTTCTTCCCCTTGCCGTTGTCCTTGCCGGTTGCCTGCTTCGAAGTGCGCTTCGCAACGTCTTTCTCGGCGCCCGTGCTTTCGGCAGAAGCCTTGCCGTCTTTCGCGCGGGACTCCGCCTTTTTCCGATTGCTGCGCTTTCGGCTGCTTGCTTCCTTGCGGGACTTCGCCGCAATGGACTGCAGGTCGGGCTGTTCGGACTTATCGTTTTTCGGCTTCTTCTTGAACATGAACCGTATCCCTTTTGCTGATCTCCCTCGCCCGCCGCGGGCTGCACAGAACAGGCTTCGTCCGCCGGGGCAGATTGGCTTTGTTGCGTATAACCGTGCCATTATGACACATCCGCCGCCGGTCCCGCAGCCGTCTCAGAGGCTTTATCAGGGCTTTACCTGTCGTTTATGGACGAACGGTGTTCACCGTCGAAAAAAGAGAGAGCGGAATGAGGCCCTTAATAGTCTGCCGCGGCCGGAGACGACATCCATTCATTTTCGAATTCATCATACGCATCGGCCAGCACCGCCGCGCGCGCTTGGCGCATCAGCTCTAAAAGGAAGTACAGGTTATGGATGGACAGCAGGATGCCGCCCAGCATCTCGCCCGTCTTCACCAAGTGGCGCAGATACGAACGGGAGAACTTCGCGCACACCGGACACGTGCATTGCGAATCCAGCGGCCCGAAATCGTGCACGAAGCGCGCGTTGCGCATGTTCATGCGGCCTTCGTGGCTGAACGCCGTGCCCATGCGCGCCGTGCGCGTGGGAAGCACGCAGTCGAACATGTCCACTCCTTCGCCCACAGCCCGCACCAGCGTCGTTGGGTTGCCCACGCCCATCAGGTAGCGCGGCTTGTCCTCCGGAAGCGCGCGGGCAACCTGCCCCAGCGTGGCGAACATGGTCTCGTGGTCCTCGCCCACGGAATACCCGCCGATGCCGTAGCCCTTAAAGCCGGCACCGCCGCGTGCCTCGTCAGCCGCCGACGCCTCTGTTAGGCGGCGGATGGACTCCAAGCGCAGATCCAAGTGCATGCCGCCCTGCACGATGCCGAATAGCGCCTGGTCACGGCGCGTATGGGCCGCCAGGCAGCGTTCCGCCCACCGCGCGGACAGATCAACGGCCCGTTCCACGAACTCGCGCGTGGCCGGGTACGGCGGGCACTGGTCCAGCTGCATGCAGATGTCGGCGCCGATCTTCTGCTGGATGGCCATGTTCTCCTCGGGCGTCCAATGAATCTTGTCGCCGTCGTACACAGATGCGAATGTGACGCCGTCCGCATCCAGCTTCACGGTATCTGCCAGCGAGAAGATCTGGAAACCGCCGGAATCCGTGAGCATGGGGCCATGGTACTGCATGAACTCGTGGATGCCGCCCGCCTCGGCGATAAGGTCCGCACCCGGACGCATGGCAAGGTGGTACGTGTTTGCCAAGACCACCTGCGATCCTATCTCGTGCAGCGTGGAGGGAAGCACGCCCTTCACGGAAGCCCGCGTGCCCACGGGCATGAACATGGGCGTGTGCACGGTGCCGTGTGCCGTTTCGAACGTCAGGGCGCGGGCGTTGCCGCTCTGCGCGTCCTTCGTCACCTTGAAAAGCTCGTCCATTACGCCTCGCATTCCGGAAGGTTGGCTGCCCAGTCTGCAAACTGCTGCAGCGAGCCGTTCTTGATGGTATCGATCGGAAAGTTCACCGGGTCCAGCATGCGGTCCGTGATCAGGAACGCATCTGCGCCTAGCTCCAGGATGGCCAGGTCCTCGCGCGTGTTGTTGCCCACCATCATCACCTCTTCGGGCTTGCAGCCGGCAATGCGGATGTTCTGGCGGTAATACGAAAGCGACGGTTTCAACGCCGACGAATTGTCATACGTCGTCTTGCGCTCGAAGCACGACGGGTCGACGTCCGCCCATTTCAAGCGCCAGTTCAGCGCCGATTCCGGGAACATGGGCATCGTGGTCAGGTACAGCGGATAGCCTTTCTTGCGAAGGCCCTCCACCACGCGGCGCGCGGCGGGGTTCGGCTGAATGCCGGCGCCGATCTCGCCGAAGTCGTTCTCGTAGAAATCCAGCAGGACGTTCTCCATGGTGTCCGCGGATTCGCCGAACAGCGCATTGAACGTACTCCAGAAGGCCTCCCGGTTCGTCTTGCCCGGATGGTCGGCGCCCATGGATTTCATGCCCTCGTTCAGCGCATACGAGAAGCGCTCCGCATCCAAGCCCAAACGTGTGACGTAGATGCGCAGCTTAATGAAATACCGATGCAGGAATTCGTCCATGTCGATGGGCAGCAACGTGCCGTCCAAATCGAAGAATATCGCCTTGTAGCGCCGCTGTTCCATGTGCCTCCCGTGGTCGGGTCCGTACGAAAAACGACCTCTAGTATAATGCAGGCGAAAAGGAGGTTTCCCCGTGTCCAGAATCTTGCTACATGCCTGTTGCGGGCCCTGTTCCCTGGAGCCCACGCGCCTTCTGCAGGAAGAGGGCCACGACATCACCATCGCCTATTCGAACGCGAACATCCATCCGCGCGACGAGTACATGCACCGCCTGAATACGCTGACTGCCTGGGCGAACACGCAGGATATCGCGGTGTTGGAGGGAACGTACGATCCCAAACGCTGTCATGCGCTGGTTGGCGACAAGAACACCTGGGGCCCCGACCATGCCGAACGCTGCCGGCGCTGCTACCGCATGCGCTTGGAAGAGGCGGCCCGCATGGCGGCGGAAGGCGGCTACGAAGCGCTTTCCACCACCCTGGCCGTAAGCCCGTACCAGTTTTCCGACATCGTGCGTGAAGAACTGGAACGCGCAGCGGCGGCGGTCGGGCTGCCGGCCATCTGGCACGATTTCCGCTCGTACTATCCGCAGTCTACGCGCCGCAGCCGCGATTTGGGCATGTACCGTCAGAATTTCTGCGGCTGCGTGTTCTCAAATGCGGAGGCAGCGGCGGAGCGCGAGGAGCGTAAGATCGCCCGCTCGCGGGAGAAGGAGCAGTGGCGCGCCGCCCATGCCGACGAGATTGCTGCCAAGGAGGCCGCCCGCAAGCAGAAGCGTGCGGAACGGGCCGCCTACGACGCAAAGCAGCATAGGAAGAAAGAAGCTTTGCGCGCATTTCGCCAGGCGGAGAAGGCGAAGGCGCGCGCTGCGCAGCGCGAAGCGGAAGCAGCCGCGCGCGTGCATTCCGGCGCGTGAGCATTCTCGCGCCCTGGCGGGCGGGCGGACTTGCAACTGCAGCGCTCGAGCAGGCCTGAGCGCCGCCAGAACTCGAACGGGCGTGTGCGCCTTACGCCCCGGCGCACGGTCGGGTTTGCCTGCCTGCCGACGCGTGTAAGCGGGCTTGCGGCTTTTGAGTTCGGGCAATAAAAATGGCGCCCCCGAATGGGGGCGCCATGGCAAACAGCTTTCGTACTTGCTTACTGCGGAACGACGTTGCTGGCCTGCAGCTTGCCATTGCTACCGGTTGCCACATCGAAGGAAACCGACTGCCCCTCCTCGAGGGTCTTGTAGCCATCCATCTGAATCTCGGAGAAGTGGACGAACAGGTCTTCGCCACCATCCTGAGAGATGAAGCCGTAGCCCTTCTCGGGACTAAACCATTTAACCGTACCCTGTGCCATTGTTCCTCTTTTCATCGGTTCCCCCGAAGGGGATTCCATTCGTCCGGTGCTTGGCGAGTACCGAACGCTCGTACCAGTGGCTTAAACCATACACTATGGAGCCTGCTCTGGCATCGTCGTTTTTGCGACAGGTGAGAAATACTTAGGCCAACGAGAGCGAAAAGAGAGCGTTGTGTTAGAGCTTCGTAAAGAACTGATTCAACATAAACGAACTGGTGGGCTATGTATTTCTCACAGCGTCAACAGATGTCATAGGGGGCTGCACCCATCCGATTACCGCTTGCGACATTTTTACGACACATTACGACAGGTCTATTATTTTGTCCTATCGTCTGCCCTTCGCGGTAACTGAAATTAGAGCCAGGCGCACTCAGCCGACGTCTATCTCGTTCATGCTCTCCGCGAAGAATTCCTCCAATGTCTGAGGATCGAGCATCTCTTCCGAAAGCGGAATACGGTATGCGTCGGCCACCGCATATGCCTGTTGGCTGCGCAGCAACGCCAGCGAGTCATTGCCGGATTCGCCCAGCAGCTGGGATTCCAGCAGCAGCGAGCGGACGATGTACTCAATGACGCCCGGATCCGTATCGGATACCCGCAAGATGCTGGCAACGGATTCCGGAGCCAACGCGAGCAGCGCCTGCCCGTCAATGTTCACGGATTCTCCCACCTGGGCTTCCAGCAATTCCGTTGCCGTGCCGCCTTCGTCGCCGTCACCTGCGCCCTTCTCCAGGCCCAGGCGGATAGCCTCGGCGAACCGCACGAACTGATCGACGATATAGTCCTTGTTCAGCATGCCCATGGCTGCCTACCTTCCCTTATCCGGCAGCGGCTGAACGCCGATATGCCAGTACGCCTTCTCCGTGGCTTGGCGCCCCTTCGGCGTCCGGACCAGGAAACCCTGCTGGATGAGGTAGGGCTCGTACACGTCCTCGATGGTGCCCTGATCCTCGCTCAAGGCAGAGGCGATAGTGGACAGGCCCACCGGGCGGCCGCCGTATTGTAATTCTCCGCT
>USAB01000045.1 GCA_900552585.1 uncultured Coriobacteriaceae bacterium | reverse complement strand
GCCTAGATCCCAGTCATGTGCTCTTGGCGCTGGGGATCGAACGGGACAGGGCCCTGGGGGCGCTGCGCGTGTCCATGGGGCGCTATACGACGGAAGACCATGTGGCGCGCTTCATCCGGGCGTTTCGAGAGGCGGTTTCACGATGACGCGGCGCGGCGGCTTCGAAGGCGGCGATCCGGCGCTCTCTATCGCGTCGGTGCAGGCGCACGCGCGCGACACGGGCGTCTTCACGGTCGGGCAGCTGGAAGAGGCCCTGCTGGAGCTGTTTCCCGCCGACGATGCCGAGGAATGGGACCGCACGGGGATGCTTGTCGGCGACGCACTGCAGCCTGTTGCAGGTGTGTGCGTTGCGCTGGATCCCACGGTTGAGGCCATCCGCGAAACGCGTGCGTTGGCTGCGAACGTGCTGGTCACGCATCACCCGCTGTTCTTGGATCCGCCCGTTTCGCTTGCCCCTGCCGAACGTCGCGGAGATGCCGTGGGCGCCCGTGTATGGGAGGCCGTTACCGCGGGCGTCGCGGTGATGTCGTTCCATACGGCGCTGGATGTTAGCCCGCTGGCCGCGCAGGTGCTGCCGGGCATCCTGGGCCTGTCGCTCGAGGGCATCCTCGAAGCCGTGCGCACGGCGCCCATCCGCGGTTACGGACAGATCTGCGTTCCGCAGCCGGGGGAGTGCCTCACGTTGGATGGACTTGCGGACCGCTGCCAGAGCGCATTCCAGAGTATCCCGCGCGTCTGGGGCCCGGGTTCGCGTCGGCTTTCCCGCATTGTCACGTGCACCGGCGCCGCGGGCGACGACCTGGCGCTGGCCTGCGAAGCCGGCATGGATTGCGTTGTTGCCGGAGAGGTGCGCTATCACAAGGCGTTGGACGCCGTTTCGCGTGGTTTATGCGTCATTGAGTTGGGACATGATATAAGCGAGTATCCCTTGACTTCTGTTCTGGTATCATCGATACGGAATGTAGGCATTGATTCGGAATCGATCCGCGTGCTCGGCCGGGCGAATAACTGGCGATGAGCTCAGCTGCGGGTTCTATGAGGAGGATTTAGCATGGAGGCTTCGGATAAGGATATCGAGACTCTGAAACGGCTCCAGGAAATCGACGTGGCGGCCACGAATGCCCAGCGCGAGCTTGACGGCCTGCCTCAGCGCAAGCAGCTTGCGGACATCCGCGCGAAAGAAGAGGCAATTCGCGAGAAGCAGCAGCAGGTTGAGAGGCTGGCCGACACGAACCGCACGGAGCTTTCCCGCATCGGCGCCGAGATCGAGATTCTCTCCATCCGCCAAGAGGAGACGCAGAAGAAGATCGAGGAATCCAGCTTCGACCATCGTGCGCTTGATTCCCTTTCGAAGGACATGGATAGCATGGCCGCCCGCACGGAGGAGTTGGAGGCGAATCGCCAGACCATTCAGGAGCGCGAGCATCAGATCGACGGCGTGAAGCATCAGATCGAAGCCGCCCTGAACGCTCTGTCCTCGCAGGAGGCGTCTTTGAGTCAGGAGCTGCAAGGCAAGGTCTCTGTGCTCCGGGACCAGCTGTCGAAGGCGCAGGCGGAGCATGAGCAGCTCATTGCCACGCTGCCGGCCGATGTGGCCCGCGAGTATGAGCATGCCCGCAAACGGTGCGGTGGCGTTGCGCTGTCCGTGCTGAACGAGGGCACGTGCACCACGTGCCGCAGCATATTGGAGGAAACGCGCCTGCTGCAGGTTCGCCGTCAGGCACCGCTGGGCATCTGTCCCATGTGCCATCGCCTGCTGATCATCCGTTAGGCGCGCGACGTACCCGCATCTGCGAAGAGGGCCGCGTATCCGTATCATCCAGCGATAAGGGGGCGGGATGGCCATGGAGCTTGTTTCCCGTGAAATGCAAGAACAGCGCGAGCATGATTGCCTTTCAGGGGATGCTGCGCTCTCCGACGCCACCGAGGGCCGTCCCCATTCGTCCGAACCGGACGTGCTGCGCAGCGAATACCAGCGCGACCGTGACAAGATTCTGCACTCGAAAGCGTTTCGGCGGCTTTCCCATAAGACGCAGGTCTTCATCGCTCCGAAGGGCGACCACTTCCGCACGCGCCTGACGCATACGTTGGAAGTGGCGCAGATCGCCCGCACCATCGCTCGGGCGTTGGGCCTGAATGAGGATCTGACGGAGGCCATCGCGCTCGGCCATGACCTGGGACATACGCCGTTCGGCCATGCCGGCGAGGAGGTGCTGCGCGAGCGCATCGCCCATTACCGCGGTGTTCCGGCCGACGATCCCCGCGTTCCGGACCTGTTCCGCCATAACGAGCAGAGCGTCCGCGTGGTGGAGGTGCTCGAACACGACGGCGCCGGCTTGAACTTGACTTCCGAGGTGCGCGACGGCATCGCCTGCCATACGGGGAACTTAAAGGCGGAGACGCTGGAGGGGCGTATCGTGGGTAAGGCGGACCGTATTGCATACGTGAACCACGATATTGACGACGCCATTCGCGCGGGGCTGCTGGACGAGCTCGATTTGCCCGCATCCGCGCACGAGGTGCTGGGCACGTCCCATTCCGCACGTATCGAGACGCTTGTGCTCGATACGGTACGCACGTCTGCGCAAGCAGACGACATCCGCCTTTCTCCGCCGGTATGGGATGCGATGATGGAGCTGCGGGCATTCCTTTTCCAGACCATCTATCGCAGCGAGCCCGTCATGGTCGAGGTGCGCAAGGCGCAGCGCCTTCTGGGTGCCCTGTTCGATTTCTTCATGGCGCATCCGGGCCGGATTCCCGATGAATTCGTTCGTGTTGCAGACGGCGACGATGTCCGTGCCGTCACGGATTTCCTTGCGGGCATGACGGACCGCTATGCGGTGAGCCTGTTCCAAGACCTGTATGTCCCGTGCGCGTTCGGCAGGTAGGCGCGTAATTGATATTTGCCGGCTTCGTCTGATATAAGTGCCGCTATAATGCAGCGGTATGCTTACACAATCTGAAATAAAAGACGCGTTCGTCACGGCGCTTCCTGTGGTTGCGGGATACATCGGCATCGGCTTGCCGTGCGGCATCCTGGAGCAGCAGGTGGGCATGGATTGGATCATGGCCCTGCTGATGTCCGTCGTATTCTATTCGGGTGCCGGCCAGTTCATGATCCCCGGCATGCTCATGGCGGGGAATCCGCTTCTCGCCATCATCGCCAGCGTTTCATTCGTGAACACGCGCCAGGTGCTCTACAGCGCCTCGCTTTCGCAGTACTGTCAGAACGTGGGGAAGCGGCTTGCATTCTTCTTCTCCGCTGGTGTTACGGACGAGAGCTTCGGCGTGAACATCCAGCGCTTCCGATGCGGCGATTGGAAGGTGTCGCAGGCTCTTCTGGTGAATGTGTTCTGCTGTGCCAGCTGGGCCATCTCGAATGCCCTGGGCGTGGCGCTGGGGACGCTCATCGCCCTGCCGGCTGCAATCGGCATGTTCGCCATGACGTCCATCTTCATCTGCCTGCTGTGTTCGCAGCGCTTCACCGGCACCACGGTGCTGGTTGTCATCGTCTCCGTGCTGGGCGTGATGGCATGCAAGATTCTCGGTCTCACGGGCCCGGCCGTCCTGGTGGGGGCGCTGACGGGCATTTGCGCAGGTCTGGCGAAGAACGCCTACAGCGATCGGAAGGAGCAGCGCGCATGAGCCTGCAGGATTTCCTCATTCTCATGTTCGCCTGCGCCACAACGATTCTCGTGTGCCGCGTCGTGCCGCTGTTCGTGCTGAAGGGGCGCGAGCTGAAGCCGTCCACGCGCCGCGCGCTGGAGATGATTCCCGCGGCGGCATTCGCGGCACTGGTGGCGAACGACTTGATAAAGCCCGATCTTTGGGCGCAAGGCGCATGGAACGGGGCCATGCCGCTCATCGCGGCAGTCGTTGTGGCGGTTGTTGCCGTGAAAACGAAGAATCTGCTTGCCTGCGCCTGCGTCGGTGTGGCAGTATATGCCCTGTTGATGTTGGTGTAGGCGCTGTCCTTGAATCAACATGTGGTATTTTTGGATGCCGTCGTATAGCTACTTGCATCGAAGACGGCGGGCACGTATAATGCTTGCTTGTGTCTTGACTTAGACCAAAGACCGTTTTGGTATGAAATAGAAACTAGAAGGAACGAAGATGGATTACATTCGCGCTATCGAGCAGCAGCAAATCAAGAGTGACATCCCGGATTTCAAGGTTGGCGACACGGTGAAGGTTCACTATCGCATCACCGAGGGAAACCGCGAGCGCATTCAGGTGTTCCAGGGCGACGTTATCCGTCGTCATGGTGCATCCTCCCGTGAGACGTTCACCGTCCGCAAGGTGAGCTTCGGCGTGGGCGTCGAGCGCACCTTCCCGGTGCACTCCCCGAAGATCGACCATATCGAGATCTCTCGTCGCGGCGATGTCAACCGCGCTAAGCTGTACTACCTGCGCGACAAGGTGGGCAAGGCTGCGAAGATCAAGGAAGCAGCTCGCAACTAATTCGCGCGCTCGCTCAAACAAGAAAGGCCCCTGCCAACAGGGGCCTTTTTATTTTTCGTTACTCAGTTGCCTTGCAACTGCGAGTCCGTTTCGAAAGGATGCCCGGGCGCATGAAGCAGACTATCGCCGATATCAGGAAACGCCTCGACGAGGCCGACGAGGAACAGTTTGCTGTTCTGGAACGCGCATTGGCCGCAGATACCCGAAAGGGCATCAAGCAGGCACTCGAACGGACCCGTAAGCGTCTGGATGCGGAGGCTGCAGAACGCGACCGCATCCAACGCCTGTATCGCTTCCAGAACGAAGTTGCGCTGTCCGCCGTCCGCAGCATCGAAGGAGCAGATGCTCCGGATGCGGGCGAATGGATTGCGGCAGTCGGTCTAGACGAGGTCGGCCGCGGACCTCTGGCCGGGCCGCTGACCGTTGGCGCCGTGGTGCTGCCGGCATTCCCGCAGATTCAAGGTCTGAACGATTCGAAGCAGCTTTCGCCGGCACGTCGCGAAGAATTGTCGGAGGAGATTCGGAATACGGCCCTGGCCTGGGATATCGAGCACATACCGCCGGCTGAGATTGACGATCTTGGCATGTCTGCTTGCCTGCGTCTGGCTTTCTCGCGTGCCGTTGCCGCCATTGATGAGAAGATTGCAGCACTCGACGGGGATGCCGTCGGTCCGGTTCGCGCCGTGCTCTTGGATGGCAATCCGCTGCATATCGATTCGCGCGAGGTTAATCTGGTGAAGGGCGATGCGCGCGTTGCCGCCATTTCCGCTGCGTCCATCATCGCGAAAGTGGAGCGCGATGCCCTTATGGACGAATATGCGCGCACGTATCCCGCTTACGGTTTCGATTCGAATAAGGGTTACGGCAGTGCGGCTCATATCGCGGCAATCGAGCGCGAAGGCTTGTGCCCGCTGCATCGGAAATCGTTCTGTCAGAATTTCTCCCAGGGCACGCTGTTCTGATTGCATTGAATCCTGTTTCCCATCTGGTGTTTTAGTACCGCGAATCTTCGAAGCGAGAATCGCGTGAGCAGCAGCGTGACGTTCTCGTAATCACACGAGAGGGTCTTCTCCTATCCTGCGAAAATGGAGAAGGGAGAACATCATGGAAGATCAGCCTATCTTGTCCCCCATGCGTCAAGGATGCGGGAATGGGGAGCACCGCGAAGTTAATCGGGATGAGCTCGTCCGTCCGGATGCGGCCTCTGCTATCGGCAAGGATCCGCAGCGGGAAGGCGACGCACCGCCGCACGAAGCGCAAGCGATGGCGGGTGATTCTCTGCTGGATGCGGAGCGGCAGCCGGCCATGTCGGCTCATGCAGTGGATGACGGAGCATGCTTAGATGGCGGTTCTGCGGCGGAGGATGCGGTCGATTCGGAGAGGCGCGAATCCGGACCAGCCCATATGCCGTATACGGTCTTCGGGGCGATACCCGAAAGCGACGGTGGGCCAGGCCCCGATCCGACATCTGCCGTAGATTCGCCTTCGTTAGGTGAAAAGAAAGATTGGACCGGGAATTCGGAACCCGACGCTGCGCCGTCTCGCCCTTCCTGCGGGGAGGGGCAACCCGATTCCCGGAACAGCGGCTCTTCGGGCCATAACAAGGACTTGGGACGCAGGGGAGAGCAGGCTGCTGCGCGCTTTCTCGAGCGCCGTGGCATGGAGGTTCTGGAACGCAACTGGGTATGCTCTGCCGGCGAGGCGGATATCATCGCGCATGATGGGGAGGCCATCCACTTCGTGGAGGTGAAGACGCGGTCGAATATCGCCCACGGGTTTCCCTCCGAGGCGGTCACACCCGAAAAGCGCAGCAGGTACGAGCGCATTGCGGCCATCTATCTCTCTCGCAACGAATACGTCGATGTCAACGTCCTGTTCGATATCATCTCCATTGTTGTCACGGGGCCGAACCGCGCGTTTCTGCGGTTCCATCGCAATGCGTTCGCCAGTTGCGATTGACGGTTGTTCCCATTCGGAAAGGATGTGCCGTCATGGGCGATAGGGGCTATACGGTTCACAGCGCGACGCTTGTGGGCATCCAGGCGGTGCCGGTAGAGGTTGAAGTCGTCGTATCCCAGGGCATCCCCGGCGTTTCCATCGTCGGCATGCCAGATGCCGCCGTGCAGGAATCGCGCGAACGCGTAAAGTCCGCGCTTCGCGCCGGCGGATTCCAGGTTCCCGCCAACAAGGTTGTCGTGAATCTTGCGCCCGGTTCGTTGAGGAAGACGGGTTCGGGGTTCGACCTGCCCATTGCATTGGGGCTGCTTGTCGCCACCGGGCAGATCGACCCCGCGCCAATTCGCGAGGCGCTCGTTGCCGGCGAGCTCTCACTTGATGGCACGGTCCGCGGTGTTCGCGGCACGCTGGCGCTGGAGGTGCTTGCCCGGGATTCCGGCAGACGCCTCATTTGCGCCGCGTCGTCGCTGGACGTCCTTCCGCTCGACGGGTTGAGCATCTCGTGCGCTCGGAAGATCGGGGATTTTCGTACGGGAATGTTCTCGACGCCGTTGCCGTTGTCCGCGGAATCGGGCGAACGTCCGACTGACTATGCGGAAGTCGGCGGTCACGAGCAGGCAAAACGCGCGTTGCAGGTGGCTGCTGCCGGCGGGCACGGCGTGCTGATGATCGGTCCGCCCGGGTCAGGCAAGACCATGCTCGCCTCCCGGCTGCCCTCCATCCTTCCTCCGCTTGCAGAGGACGAGAAGCTGGAGACGGCGCGTATCTGGTCCGTCGCAGGCCAGGGCATCGGGGGCATCGTTGCGGGCCGGCGGCCGTTTCGTGCACCGCATCATTCCATCAGCACGGCCGGGCTGGTCGGAGGCGGGAATCCGATACGGCCCGGTGAGATATCGCTTGCGCATGGCGGTGCGCTGTATATGGATGAACTGCCGGAATTCAAGCCGTCGACGTTGCAGGCCATACGCCAGCCTATGGAGTCGGGCGATATCACCATCGTCCGCGCGGATACGACGGTCGTTTTTCCCGCTCGATTCATGCTTGTTGCGTCCATGAACCCCTGCCCGTGCGGCTATCTGGGCGATCCCGGCATTCCATGCACATGCACGGTCGACCAGATCAGCCGGTACCAATCGCGCATCGGAGGACCTCTGATGGACCGTATAGACATTCAGATAGATGTCTGGAGGTCCGATTTCGACAAGGTTGTTCATGCGGGCGCGGGCATATCCTCTCGCGAATTGCGCGAAGGCGTGCTGCGTGCGAGGACATTCGCCTCGTGGCGCCATGATCATCAGGACGCATCGGCGGATGGAAGGGATACGCTGTCGCATTTCCAGGTGGACCATGAAGCGGAGGCGTTCTTGAAATCGATGGCGAATGCCGTGCACATGAGCGGACGGGGGATTGTCAGGACCTTGTCCATCGCACGCACGATTGCAGATATGTACGAAAGCGAAGCGGTTCGGCAAGAGCATATGGCGGAGGCTTTGTCTCTAAGACTCCGAACGGAAGGGAAGTGATTGCATGGCAACGCAGGACGCGGCGGGGTCGGGAACAGGCGGAAAGCGCCGTTATGGCCCGTATCGCGGAAAACGCATCGAGGGGCCGAAAACGGTCATATCGCAGAGCGATGAACGATACCCTGATGCTCTGCGACGCGTTGAGCGCCCGCCGCAGCGGTTGTATGTCATCGGCAATCCGGCGGTCATCCAGGAGGGGCTTGCGGTCATCGGCGCGCGGAAGGCAACGCCCTATGGCCGCGGACTCTGCCGCCGTTTCGCCGGTGAGGCCGCGCGGCGCGGGCTGGTCATCATCTCCGGCGGCGCTTACGGATGCGATGCGGAGGCGCATCGCGCTGCATTGGATGCGGGTGGTAAGACGCTCGTGTTCTTCGGCGGTGGCTGCGACCACGTGTATCCCGCCCGCCACCTGTCCTTATTCCAGGAGATCGTGGACAAGGGCGGCGCCATTGTGTCCGAGCACGATTGGGAGTTTCCCGCGCAGCCGTATACGTTCCGTGCCCGCAACCGGCTCATCGCAGGCCTTGCGAAGGCGACGCTCATCGTGGAGGCGGGTTTGCCGTCGGGTACGTTCTCGACGGCGGACGATGCGCTTTCCGCTGGGAGGGAGGTGTATGTGGTTCCCGGTCCCATAACGTCCCCGACTTCGGCGGGCACGAACCGCCTGCTGCTGCAGGGCGCTACCCCTATTGTGGATGACGAGAGCTTTTCGGATGCCCTTTTCGCCACCTTCGGGTTGCTGCGCCAAGAGCATGCGCGCATCCAAGAGCAGCGTGCCGAAGACCCCTTGCTGGCTGCTCTGCTTGCGAACCCGATGCGTTTGGAGGAGATGGTATCCGTCTCGGGCGTGGAGGGCGCCGGCAGATTCGATGCGCTGACGACGGTGACGGTGCGATTGGCAGAGCTTGAGGGACAGGGCGTGATTGTGCGCTATCCGGATGGGCGCTATGGGCCGAAGGGCGACATGGCCGTACATGCTTGACGGCTTGCGGAACGAAGAAGGGACCCGCATTGCAGGTCCCTTCCGGAAAGCAGATGAGTCGACGAGCGTTGCGCTTCCCGCCGCACGAGAGGGTCAGATTAGTTTGCGCCCTCGATGACTATGGATTCGATCAGGTCGCCCTGGCGGAGGGAATGTACCACGTCGAGCCCCTCGATGGTATCGCCGAAGACCGTGTAGCCACTGTCCAGGAACGGCTGGGGGCCCAAGCACAGGTAGAACTGTGAGCCGGCGGAGTCGGGCATCTGGCTGCGTGCCATGGCGAGCGTGCCATCCTTATGCTCGTTGTTCGGGTTCGTGTCATATTCGTGCTTGATGGTATAGCCGGGGCCGCCGGTACCGGGCATGCCCGAGGGGCCCATCTTGCCCGCGGCAACGTCTTCCTGGCTCATGTCACGAGTGTTCGGGCATCCACCCTGGATGACGAAATCCGGGACGTAGCGATGGAATTTCAGGCCATCGTAGAAGCCCTTCTGGGCCAGCTCGACGAAATTGCCCACATGGATGGGGGCATCCTGTCCGTGCAGCTGCACCTTGATAACACCCTTATCGGTGGTGATGACAGCCACTTCGCTGCCATTGGGCTGATATTCGGGAGTATACATATTTCGTTGCGCCTCCTGTATAGGGGATTGCATTTGCTGGTTCCCGATGATATCGGTTTGCACCTGCATGGGGGACAGCTTTACGCAAATGCACATGAGAAGTTCTGCTCTTCGCGCCCGCTGGCGCCATGACGAAGCCCCTTGTGGGAGATTCGCGTTCGTGCGTCATGGGCGGCCAGCGCGTATGGTAGGCTTCACCGTATGGATACACAGGTGAACATAATCGGAGGCGGCTTGGCGGGAAGCGAGGCGGCGTTGCAGCTTGCAGCGCGCGGCATTCCCGTGACGCTGGTGGAAATGCGCCCGGCAACGGAGACCGCGGTGCACAAGACGGGCGACTACGCGGAGCTCGTTTGCTCGAACTCTTTAAAGAGTACGAAGCCCGAAAGCGCTGCCGGCATGCTGAAATACGAATTGAATGCGCTCGGTTCCCAGGTGCTGGCAGCAGCCTATCGTACGTCTGTGCCCGCAGGAGGTGCTCTTGCGGTGGATCGAACGGCGTTTTCCCACGTCGTCACGGAAGCGGTCAAGGCATCGCCGCTGATCTGCTGCCGCGAGGGCGAGGTCCTGGATATCCGGGACGATGGCTTGCTCGTGCTTCGTGCGCCCGACGGATCGCAGGATGTCGTCCCCGCCCCTCGTGCCACCATTGTTGCCACCGGCCCTTTGACCGGGGATGCGCTTGCTTCCTGCATAGAACGTCTCACGGGTTCCGAGCATTTGTCGTTCTACGATGCGGCGGCGCCCATTGTGATGACGGATTCTCTTGATGAGGACGTGCTGTTCCGCCAGAGTCGATACGAGGATGCCGGCGAGGGCGACTACCTGAACGCCCCATTCACGAAGCAGGAATACGAGGATTTCATTACAGAGCTGCTGGCGGCAGACCGAGTCATTGCAAAAGATTTCGAAACGCGGGAGCTGTTCCGCGCCTGCCAGCCCATTGAGGAGATTGCGCGCAGGGGGTTCGATGCGCCGCGCCATGGCACCATGAAGCCCGTCGGGCTGGTGGATCCGCGCACGGGAAAGCGTCCGTGGGCCGCTGTCCAGCTGCGCTTTGAGGACGCCCACGGCAGCAGCTGCAATCTCGTCGGCTTCCAGACGAATCTCACCTTCCCCGAGCAACGGCGCGGATTCCGCATGATTCCGGGGTTCGAGAATGCGGAGTTCGCGCGATACGGAGTGATGCACCGCAACACGTTCATCGATGCGCCCAGCGTCCTGGATCGTTCCTTGCGCCTGCGTTCCTTTGCGCATCCGCTGTTCTTCGCCGGCCAGGTATCGGGTACAGAAGGATATTGCGAGGCCATCATGTCCGGCCTGTATGCGGCTCTTTGTGTAGCGGCACTGCTTGCCGGTACGGATTGTCCGGAATTCCCGCGTGAGACGGCGTTCGGCTCGCTTCTGGCATATGCCACGGATCCGCAAACGCGGGATTACCAACCCTCCCACGTGAATTTCGGCGTCTTCCTACCCATTCAACCGCATATCAAGAACAAACGCGACCGTTATGCGGCGTTCATGGCCCGGGGACACAAAGCCATGGACGACTATGCGGCACTGCTGAGGCGCTGCAACCTCATGCCCCTGCGCGAATAGCGGGGGATCGCTTTGGGCGAATCCGGCATCCAGGAGCATATCCGGGCGTTCTGCCACGCCTTGCAGGTGGAGCGGAACTTCTCGCAGAACACGGTCCGCACGTATCGCACGGCGTTGGAGGAGTATGCCGCGTGGGCGGAACATGCCGAAGTGGATCCGCTACATCCAACGCATCGGGATCTCCGTCTGTTTCTGGCTTCGCTTTCTGATATGGCACGGACATCCGTGAACAACCGGCTCAGCGCCCTGCGGACGTTTTTCTCGTGGCTGGAGATCACGCAGGTCATTGATGCGAATCCGACGGCTGTCATGCAGGGGCCGAAGGTGCGCCGTCCGTTGCCGAGCCGCATCCCCGCATCAGAAATGAACGCATTGCTTGCCGTCCATGACGATGTTGACCTCGACGGAAATCCCCGCACGCAATCCGTCACGGACCTGCGCGATCAGGCGATCCTGGAATTCCTCTATGCCACAGGAGCGCGCGTCTCCGAGGCGGCGGGTCTGCAGATGGGCGACATCGATTTCACCGGCGCGCAGGTTCGCGTCATGGGCAAGGGGAGCAAAGAGCGCATCGTCCCCATGTACGAAGAGGCTCTCGTTGCGCTTCGCAGGTACCTGCGGGAAGGCCGCCCGCAGCTGGCAAGGCCTGCAAGGCCGACGGAATCCGTGTTCCTGTCCACGCGCGGCAATCCCATGAGCACCGATGCTATCCGCCTCATGTTCAAGAAGACGCTTGCGGCAGCCGGTATCGAGGGGCATTATTCACCGCATGATATGCGGCACACGTTTGCAAGCGATTTGCTGGAAGGCGGCGCGGATCTGCGCAGCGTCCAGGAGATGCTCGGCCACGCCAGCCTTTCCACCACGCAGGTGTACACGCATGTTTCGAACGAATACCTGCGCCAGGTGCATCATCGCGCCCATCCCCGTGGGTGATGGCCGATCGTACGCCTTTCTGTTGATGCGAACATCATGTGCTCGTGCTGTGTCTATGCCGCCCGATATGGTGTGCACCCCTACGGGCAGAGTAAAATACCTTCTTCGGAAAACATATCCCGCAAGAGCAAAGGCAAGATTGCATGGCACAGGATTCGATTGTCATCAAAGGTGCGCGCGAGCATAATCTCAAGAACATCAACCTTGAAATACCCCGAGACAAACTGGTCGTGATTACCGGCCTGTCTGGATCGGGCAAGAGCTCCCTTGCCTTCGACACCATCTATGCCGAGGGCCAGCGCCGGTATGTGGAGAGCCTGTCCAGCTATGCCCGGATGTTCCTGGGCCAGATGGACAAGCCCGACGTGGACTATATCGACGGCCTGTCCCCGGCCATCTCCATCGACCAAAAGACCACCAGCAAAAACCCCCGGTCCACCGTGGGCACGGTGACGGAGATCTACGACTATCTGCGCCTGCTGTGGGCCCGGGTGGGCACCCCCCACTGCCCCAAGTGCGGCAAGGAGATCCGCCAGCAGACCATCGACCAGATCATTGATCAGATCATGGCCCTGCCGGAGGGCGCCCGCATCCAGGTGCTGGCCCCGGTGGTCCGGGGCCGCAAGGGCGAGCACGCCAAGGTGCTGGACGACGCCCGCCGCTCCGGCTATGTCCGGGTCCGGGCCGACGGGAACCTCTACGACCTCTCCGAGGACATTCCCCTGGAGAAGAACAAGAAGCACAACATCGAGATCGTGGTGGACCGTCTGATCGTGAAGCCGGGAATCGAGAAACGCCTTTCGGATTCGATTGAAACGGTCATGGGTCTCTCCAATGGTCTGATGCTGACCGATACGGCGGTGCGGGATGAAAACGGCGAAGAAAAGCACGATACCCTGACGTTCAGCCAGAATTTTTCCTGCCCGGACTGCGGTATCAGCATTGATGAGATCGAACCGAGAAGCTTTTCTTTCAACAATCCTTTCGGTGCTTGCGAAAAGTGTACAGGTCTTGGCGTGTTCAAGAAGATAGATCCTGAGCTTATTATCCCTAACAAAGACCTTTCCATAAGGCAGGGTGCGATAAAGGCAAGCGGCTGGAACAGCCTTGAAGAAGGCTCTATCGCCATGATGTATTTCAACGCCATTTCCGAGACCTACGGCATATCCCTTGACGAGCCTGTGAAAAATCTCGACAAGGACGCTGTAGACATTTTCCTTTACGGCACGCAGGGTCAGAAGCTTCACCTAAAGCGTGGCAATAAGTTCTATAAGGCTGACTATCAGGCTGAGTTTGAGGGCGTTATACCAAACCTTGAAAGACGTTATAAAGAGTCGAACAGCGATTGGGCGAAGGCTGATATTGAGGCTTATATGAGCGATGAAAAGTGTCCTGCCTGCCATGGTGAAAGGCTTAAAA
The DNA here is from genome assembly GCA_900552585.1 of uncultured Coriobacteriaceae bacterium. GTDB lineage: Bacteria > Actinomycetota > Coriobacteriia > Coriobacteriales > Eggerthellaceae > UMGS1519. Next base: position 474 of record USAB01000045.1, on the reverse strand, counting down.
AAGAAAGCCTGAGCGTTACAGTTGGCGGAATAAATATCGCAGAGCTTTGTCACAAGTCGGTGGCAAAAGCCCTTGAGTTTTTTGAGAACCTTGAGATAAGCGACCGTGACAAGCTTATCGGTGAGCAGATAATAAAAGAGATAAGGTCACGCCTTGGCTTTCTCAAAAGCGTTGGACTGGAATATCTCACCCTGTCACGTTCCGCAGGTACTCTCTCAGGCGGTGAGAGCCAGCGTATAAGGCTTGCAACGCAGATAGGCTCATCACTTGTGGGCGTGCTGTATATCCTTGACGAGCCGTCTATAGGACTTCATCAGCGTGACAATGACAAGCTTGTCGCCACACTGAAAAGGCTTCGTGACCTTGGCAACACTCTCATAGTGGTTGAGCATGACGAGGACACCATGCGTGCGGCAGATTATCTCATCGACATCGGCCCGGGTGCGGGTGTGCACGGCGGGGAAGTGGTCTGTG
>USAB01000044.1 GCA_900552585.1 uncultured Coriobacteriaceae bacterium | reverse complement strand
CATACGACTCGGGGGTTGGGGGAAAGGCCTGCCCCCGCTGCAGCCACTGCGGCAGCGAAGTAGGCTTATCAGCCTCCGCCCTTCGGCTGCTGTTCCGCCTTCGGGAACAGGGCGATGAAGCGCTCCACCAGCGGAGAGCGGAATCGCGTGGCGTCCCATACTGCGGCTTGCCGCGTAACAAGCTCGGGGCAATCAAGCTTCTTCCAGGCAAGCGTCAAGTCCGCGAAGATCTGCGTCAGCGAATAGGGGGCCAGGCCGATGCCGTATCCGATGCGCGCCCACATCACCGTGGTGCGCGCATCGTCGTTTATGCAGACGATATTCGGCGCAATACCCCGCTCGTCAAAGGATTCTCTGATCAGCGATTCGAATCGGCGGTAGACGATCAGGGGCGCGCCGGCCAGGTCGGTCGGATGCAGTACGGAGCGGTCGGCGAACCGCTGCTCCCATTCGCCGCCCATGAACGCCACCATGGGCTCGGGCTCTGCATACACGCAGCCCAATCCCGCCGCTTTGAACGGCGTGCGGACCACACCTACGTCGACGATGCCGCTTCGCAACATTTCCAGTATCTGGTACGTGTTGCCCTCATGCACCTCCAGCGTGATATCGGGATGCTCGGCGAAGTATTCCCGCAGGCTCCGGTTCGGCACCACGCTGCCGGAAGACGAGATGGTGCCGATGCTCAACATGCCCCGCAGGCCTTGCCCGAACGCCGCGACCTCACGCTCCGTGGCGTTCGTCATTTCCAGGATGCGCAGGGCGCGTTGGTAGAGTATCTGGCCGGCGTCGGTAAGGCGCGCGTTGCGGGCGCCGCGGACGACCAGCTGCGTGCCGAGCTCCTTTTCCAACTGCGCCAGCTCGTAGCTCAGCGGGGGCTGGCTGATATGGAGCCGCCGTGCTGCAGCGGTGATCTGGTGCTCTTCGGCAATGGCCACGAAGTACCGCAGCTGTTTCAGGTTCATATGCGCATCCCCATCTAACGCTTTGATGCCGACATCCCTCTCATATAACAGCATTATAGGAATAACGGATTCATGGCGAAGACGAAGAACGGACCCGCCGGGAGCCGCCCTCCGCGGAATGCGGGGAAAGCGGACCGACGGGTCCGTTTGCGCTTGCGTGGCACGGGGTTGACGGCCGTTTGCGCTCGGTTGGCAAGTGCTTGCGGCGGCTGCTTGCGTCAGCTTGCGTCGCCTATGCGTTGATGGTACGGCTCATGAGCTCGTCCAGGTTCGCACGCGGCTGGGCGCCAAGCACCTGGTGCACCACGCGGCCGTTCTTGATGAACGCGAACGTGGGGATGCTCATCACGCCGAAGCGCTGCGCCAGTTCCGGATTGCGGTCTACGTTCACCTTCGCCACCTTTGCACGGCCGGTGTAATCGATGCTCATCTGCTCGACGGTCTTTGCCATGGACTTGCAGGGTCCGCACCAATCGGCGTAGAAATCGATCATGGCAGGTGCGTTTCCCTGCATGATCTCCTGGTCGAAGTCCCGGGTAGTCAATTCGCGGGTCATTTTCGGCTCCTTTCGCTTCTCTTTTCGTCTCCCACTATAGGTGGTATAAAAAATAGAGCAAGTACGCAGTTTAGAGAAACGTGGTATGGAATACCGTACCGGTTCGGGAGGAAGCCATGATGAACGGGAGAGCGAGCGCTCAGGCAACGGTGGGCAAGAAGAGCGGGGACGACTGCTTCTCGCAGGCGGTTCCCAGCGTGGCGGGTCCCGGCTGCGCGCTGCGCCGGGTGCTGGATGCCGTGGGAGGGAAATGGAAGATTCTCATCCTGTGCGCCCTGAACGAAGGGGGCACGCTGCGATATGGGCAGCTGCGGCGCATGGTGTACGGCATCACGAATGCCATGTTGGCGAATTCGTTGAAGGATCTGATGGAATCCGGTTTGGTGGTTCGGCGTCAATACAACGAGATGCCCGTCCGCGTGGAATACGGCCTGGCGGAAAAGGGGGAGACGCTCATCCCCATTCTTCTTGAGCTGAAGGAGTGGGGAGAGGCGAATCTGTAGCCGTCTTCTTGGCCGCGGTGCTTGCTGCAACGACATCCGCGCCGCAAAACATGTCGCGCTCCGTTCGCGACGGTAGCCCGGACAGCGCCTGCGCGGCGGCTACTGCAGCAGGCAGTGCGCGGCGATGACGATGATCGTGGTCAAGATGCCGGACACGGCAAGTGAGACGCCGCTCATGGCGCCTTCCAACTTGCCCATCTCCAGGGCCTTCGTGGTGCCTACGGCATGCGAGCATGCGCCGATGGCGACGCCGGTTGCCACCTTGTCGTTCACGTGGAAGATCTTCGCCATAAGCGGAGAGAAGATGGCGCCCAGGATACCGGTGATGATCACGGCCGCCACGGTGATGGCGGTGATGCCGCCCAGCTCCTGCGATGCAGCGATGGCGATGGGCGTGGTCACGGACTTCGGAATGAACGACAGCGCCATGTTGTGTCCCAGGCCGAGCACTGTGCACAGGCTGTAGGCGCTGATCATGGAGACCACCGAACCTACCAGGCAACCGCAGATGATGGGCAGGAAATGGTCCTTCAGAATCTGGCGCTGGCGGTAGACGGAATAGGCAAGCGCAACAGTGGCCGGCCCTAGCATGAACGAGAACAGCTGCACGCTATCCTCGTAGCTGTTCATGGGCACGCCGAATGCCAGAAGCAGCATAATCATGACTGCAAGCGTCACAAGCAGCGGATTCAGCAGCGGAGACTTCACGCGTTGGTACAACCACACGCAGGCTTGGAACACCGCCAGCGAGATAACGCAGCCAATTACCAGTGGCAGCGGCGCGGGCAGCGCCAACAGGAAGCCGGAAATAGACGTAGTAAGAGAGTAGATCTGGTCCAACATGCCTTCGTCCTTCCCTTATGCCTGGATGGCGTTGTTCGCCGTGGCATTGCGATTGGCTTTGCGCTCATGCGAGCGCTGTTGCAAACGCGAGACGGCAATGACGGTCCAGGACGTGGCCAGGAACACGATGACGGTGGTGGCCACGCAGACGAAGGCGAATTTCAGTGCACTGTCCTGCAGCAGGGAGAAGCAGCCCATGATGCCCACGCCGGCGGGAATGAAGAAGATGGACATGTTGTCCACTAGGAAGTCGCAAGCCATGCCCACATGGCGGCCACGCAGCACGTGCGTGCACAGAAGAATCAGCAGCAGCGCCATACCCAGGATGTTGCCGGGCAGGTCGAAGGGCAGGAAGTTCGCCATCTGGCAGCCTGCTTCGTAAATGCCAACCAGCAAGATCATCTGGGCGCTGAGCTTTGCCAGATGCCGTGCGCGGTCTTTCAACGTCTTGCGCGGTGCGGGGCCAGCTTGGTCGGGCTCCTCTGTGGCGGCGGCGATTTCGGTTGCGATGCTGTTCTGCTGAGTCATGTGCGTTTGTTTCGATTCTCTTGCGTCCGGTTTTTATCGCTTTGACAAAGTAGTCCCGGAGTGTGCCGAATGCGCAAAAGAACGGTTAATTGAGGGCAGTTTTCACGCAACATACATGTTGTGGTCGGATGCGAAAAACGGAGGGGCGAAAACCATGTTTGGTGTGTCATGTGTAATGATGAGATATATGCACGAGACGCATATGCCTCTGCTGCCCCCTACAGCGGGCGCATCATTGTAAGTGAAATCGTGACATTTTTTACGCCCTGGCGGCTCGGCAGACGACGCCCTGGCATTCCGGCTGTCTTGCGGCGCGGCATCTTGCAGGGGCGTGTAACGGCAGCTACTTGGCGAAGAAGCGCTTCCATCGGCTCATGTTCTTCCAGCGTTCGCGCTCTTCGGCGATGCCGGCTTCCCTTCCTTCTTCCAAGCCCTCTTCGCGTCCCTGGACCTTGCCCTCCGTCAGGCCGGCGGCACGGGCCTCGTCTTTGCCCGCTTTTAACAGCTTCGGGTATTCGTCGGCACGGCGTTCAAGCGACGAGATGCGCTCGCCGCGTTCGTCGGCACGTGCGTTCGCCACGGCAATGTCTGTCTCCAGGCGGTGCTTTTCCGTAAGCAGGTCGGAGTTCGACACCTCGAGCTCGGCGATGCGCTGCAGGGCGGCGGCCAGCTTCTCGTCGTATTCCGCCGGGTTGTTGCCCCGCTTCGAGTGCCCGGCATGGCCCGCTGGATGCGAAGTGCGTGCCGTTGTCGCGCGCTGCTCATGTGCGGCAACAGTGGCAGGTGCCGGATCGTCCGTGGCGTACAGCTTGTCCAAGATGCCGCAAAGGGCGGCGGTCTGGTTCGCATCCAGCGTGGTGCGTTTGCGTGGCACCACCTTAATGCCCAATTCCGGATGCTGGTCTATGCGGCGACGCAGCGTTTGCGTGGAGATGCCATAGCGATCTGCGATTTGCGTGAGCGTGGTGCCCTGCTGGTTCATGCCGTGCCATCCTTTTCCTAGAGTTCGGCGCAATGCGGATACACTGCGCCCGCCGGTTGGGCGCTCCGCAACGGCCGCGTTCCATTATGCCATCATCTCTGCGGTTGTTTCTCATTAGATACCGAACCGACGCTCTCGCCGATAGGGGGCGATTTCCGGGTCGTGCCGGATTGCATTTCCAAATGTAAATTAAAAGTAAATTATACCCGATAGAATTAACCAAAGTTAGCTGTGCGATAATTGCGACTCAGTCAAAACGAAGCAACATTATAGGGCGATGCGGCCGCTCCCGAATGGAGCAATGGCGCCGCCGCTTTCGGGGGAATCGGGGAATCGTGGAGTATCTCGAACGCGCACTGCGTAATGCAAAACAGTTTCCGGAACGGATTGCCCTGCAGACGTCCGATGGCGAAAGCGAGACATATGGTGCGTACTGGCGCGCGTCGGAGGGTATTGCGTCCCTGATACGGCAAAGCGGCTACCCAGTGAAGAAACCGGTGATGGTGTACGGGCATAAATCTCCCCGTATGATCGAGTGCTTCCATGCCTGCCTGAAAACGGGGCATCCTTACGTGCCAGTGGATTGCCATTCGGTTCCCCCCCGAACGGGTTGCGAACATCGCCGGGCAGATTGGCGATCCGCTGCTGCTTGCCGTCGAGGACCTTCCCGATGCCGGAATCTCCGCACAGACCGTTGACCGCGAGCAGTTGGAGGCGGCTGTTGCTGCGGCGCCGGATCTGGATTCCGCCTTCGAGTCGGTCGACCGCACTGCATGGGTGTCGGGCGATGATCTGGCGTATATCCTATTCACCTCCGGTTCGACCGGCGCCCCGAAGGGCGTCTGCGTAACGGCGTCCTGCATCGACGGCTTCTGCCGCTGGGCGCTTACTTTGGGCGATGCCGAGCGCGAGGGGGCGGTGTTCCTGAACCAGGCGCCGTTTTCCTTCGATTTGTCCGTCTACGAGCAGGCAATGAGCTTCTGGGCGGGCGGTACGCTGTATTCCTTGACCAAGGAAAGCCAGGACAGCTTCCGTTTGCAGATGGAAGCGCTTGCCGCCTCGAGGGCACGCATCTGGGTATCGACCCCGTCGTTTGCCGAGATGTGCCTGGTGGAGCCATCTTTTGATGAGCAGATGATGCCCGACGTGCGCCTGTTCCTGTTCTGCGGGGAGACGCTTCCCAACGGTACCGCCGCCCGTTTGCTGGAGCGGTTCCCGCGCGCCCAGGTTGTCAACAGCTATGGCCCCACCGAATCGACGGTGGCGGTAACCGCGTGCACGGTGACCGGGCAGATGGCCGCATCCAGCGACCCTCTGCCGGTGGGAAGGCCGCGCAAGGGCACGCGCATCGACATCGTGGCGGACAACGGAGAGCCGGTGCCTGCGGGCGAATGCGGCGAGATCGTGATTGCCGGCGACACCGTGGCGCGCGGCTATCTGGGGCGTCCCGACCTGACGGCGAAGGCGTTCGGCACCGACATGGTCGACGGCAAGCCGGTACGCACGTACCGCACCGGCGACGAAGGATGGCTGGATGCGTCGGGCATGCTGCATTACCGCGGTCGCCTGGACTTGCAGGTGAAGATGAACGGCTTCCGCATAGAGTTGGGCGAGATCGAGGAGAACCTGCGCCGGTTGCCCTGCATTAAGGCGGCGTGCGTGGTTCCTTCCGTCAAAGACGGGCAGATTCGCTACCTGGTTGCCCATGTGGTGTGGGAAGGGGAGCGGACGGAGTCCGACTTCCGCCAAGGTCTGGGCATCAAGGAGGCGCTGAAGGACGTGCTGCCGCACTACATGATTCCCCGGAAAGTGGTCTTTCATGACGCTCTGCCTATGACCCCCAACGGCAAATGCGACCGGAAGGCGCTTGCACGCCTCTAGCGCGCAGGAAATATCATTATGGGCTTCTATACCTCTCCCTCGTTTTTCCTGCTGCTTGCCGCAGCAGTCATTCCCGCCATTGTGCTGGGCCTGCGGGAAAAGCCGCTGCGCCGCTGGGGCATGGCGGCCACTGCGTTCTTCTTGCTGCTGTTGTTCTGCCGCGATGCCGTTCAGTTCGGCGCCTTCGCAGCATTTCTGGCGGTAGAGGCGGCCTGCACCGCCTTCGTGCTGCACGAATGGAAGCAGGGCAAAAAGAGCCTGGCAAAATACCGCGTGGCGCTTGCAATCTCGCTGGTGCCGTTGGCGGCCTGCAAGATCGGTGCGGTGTTCGACCAGAACATCTGGGGCTTCATCGGCATTTCGTACCTGACGTTCAAATCCGTTTCCGTGATCATCGAGATCCGCGATGACCTGATTAAGGACATGAAGGCATCCGACTGGCTGTACTTCGTGTGCTTCTTCCCCGTTATCACCTCGGGCCCCATCGACCGCTATCGCCGGTTCAAGGAGGATGCGGCCAAGGTGTGGAGCCGCTCGGAGTACGTGGACCTGCTGACGCGGGGCGTGATGCTGTTGCTGCTGGGGGCGGTCTACCAGCTGGTCATTGCCACGATGCTCCAACCGTGGGCGGTGCCCGGGCCGTATCCGGCATCGACGTCGGCATGGGACAACCTATGGCATGCCACCGTTAACGGCTGGGCTTACGGGTTCTATCTGTTCTTCGATTTCGCCGGCTACTCCATGATGGCTATGGGAGCAAGCTACTGCTTCGGCATCAAGACGCCGCGGAACTTCCGCGCGCCGTTCGCGGCCCTGGACATCAAGGACTTCTGGAACCGCTGGCATATCACGCTGTCGTTCTGGTTGCGCGACTTCGTGTTCATGCGCTTCACCTTCTTCGCCCTGAAGCGCAAGCTGTTCGATTCGCGCCTTACCTGCGCGGTGTGCGGCTACCTGATAAATATGACGCTCATGGGTGCCTGGCATGGCCTGACGCCCGATTACCTGGCATATGGCCTGTACCATGGCGCCCTGCTGGCGCTGACCGATGTCTTCCAGAAGAAGTCGGGTTTCTACAAGCGGCATAAGCGCGATTTGTGGTTCAAGGCGCTCTCGTGGGCGGTGACCATTAACCTGGTCATGTTCGGTTTCGCCCTGTTCTCGGGGCAGATCAGTTACATCTTAGGAGGAATACATGGATAAGGCGGAAGTGGAAGAGAAGGTCCTCGACATTCTCGAGGACGTATGCGGCGACGACATTGTGCGCGACGAACGCGATATGGACCTGTTCGCCGCCGGCCTGCTGGATTCGATGGGCGGCATCGAGGTGCTGGTGCGCCTGCAGGATGAGTTCGGCGTGGAGATTGCTCCCACGGCGGTGGAGCGCAGCGAGATGAACAGCGTGAATACGATCATCCATCAGGTGGAGATTCGCCTGTAGCGTTGCGGGCGAAAACGAACGAGGTGGAAAAACCAATGTCAGGCATTCGGACGAAGACGGCCGCTCGGCGCGGTGCTGCAGGCCATGCGCCCCAGAAGGGGGCTTCCGCGCAGGCGGCCCGCCCCGTGCGGAAGAAAGGGCCCGTTGAACGGTTGCATCCGTGGGCGCAGCAGGTGCGCGCCTGGTTCTTCTCGTCTGCGCCGTCAGCGCTTCTTGCCTGGTTCGTCATCCAGGCAGTTCTGGCGGCAATCCTGGTTTGGTTCTTCCTCTTCTCGTCCTACGGCGTTCCGGCGGGTCCCATCTACGCGGGATTCTAGGAGGCGGATATGAAGCGCTTTGCCGTATTGCTTGTCGTGGTCTGCCTGGTCGTTGCCGGCTTCGGCGTTTTTGCGGGAACGGGGAAGCTTTCCCCGGTCAACACGGAGCACAAGCCCTACGTGTCCTATCCGTCGTTCCCGGAGCTTAAGAATTACCGTTTCATGTTGTCGTCCTACCAGAATCGCGTGGCGCAGGGTGACAACCCGGTACCGGTGTTCGGTTCCTCCGAGCTGAACCCGCGTCGTGCCAACAGCAAGTTCCATATGGTCACCCTGTTCCGCCAGAACAATTATGGCATGGATGTCATGGCCATGGGCCGCGGCTCCATCGTCAACCTGTGGGATGCCATCGAGATCGGTGCGCTCTCCGGCCAGTTGCAGGATAAGCGCGTGGTCATCATGCCCAGCATGCAATGGTTCATGTGCTATCGGAATCCGCAGGCATCGTTCCCGGCTACGTTCTCGGTTGGCGCTTGGCGTGCGCTTATGGAGAACAGTGCGGTGTCTGATAGCACGAAGGACGAGATTCGGCAGACCATGGCCTCCGAATATGGCGTGAACCGCACCGATGCGGGGCTGGGGTTGAGCGGTCTGGTCGACGGCATCGACGATACGGTGGGGCAGACGGTTTCCGATATCCAGCTGAAGCATCTGCTGCGCCATCCGAAGGAGGGGGGAGCCGATTTCGTTTCCGGCATGCCCCATGCGCTGACCGAAACGCAGCGCTCCCATGCCTCGGGGCAGGAGCAGATTCCCGACTGGAAGAATATCTTCGCCCAGGCGGACGCGGCTGCGCGCAAGAAGTCCGGGCAGAACCCCTACGGCTTCTACCATAAATGGTACGGGAAGGGGAAGCCCTTCAAGACCTGGGTCAAGGGAGCTCGTGCCTCCTGGGGTTTCAAAGAGGGCAAGCCCTACAGCGACAGCGAGTACCGCGCGTTCGAGCTGGTGCTGGAAGTCTGCCGGGAAACCGGGGTGGAACCGCTGGTCATATTGCAGCCTTCAAAGGGCGTTGCCTACGACAAGACCATCTATGGCAAGGATGTCCGGGCGAAGTACTACGATCGGATGCGGGGGATCTGCAAGAAATACGGGGTGCGATGCGCCGACTTCTCGAATCATGAATACGACCCGTACTTCTTTTACGATTACACGCATCCATCCGCCTTGGGCGACGCGTACTATTCGCAGGCAATCTACCAGTTCATGCACGACGAGCCCCTGCGACAGGGTCCCTGCTGACCGATGCCGCCCGCGGGCTCCTTCGCGCAAGGGGGGGGGTCGGCGGGGTGGGACGGGCGAAGCGCGCCCGCCTCCGCTCGCGGGCCGGGATGCACGTTTCGGGTTGCGCAGTGAAAATCATAGTTGCGTAAAACCTCCGGCTGCGATAGTGTGACGGATATTAAAATTGTCACACTGTAGGAAAGGGGTTGGCACGTGCACATTCCCGAGAATTATCTGAGCCCGTCGACGTGCGGCGTGTTCGGCATTGCCATGGTGCCCATCTGGGCACATGCGATAACGGTGGTCAAGCGAACGGTCCCGCGGGACAAGATGCCGCTGCTGGGCGTTGCCGCGGCATTCTGCTTCCTTGCTATGATGTTCAATGTGCCTCTTCCCGGCGGCACTACCGGGCATGCGGTTTGCGGGACGCTGGTGGCCGTGCTGTTCGGCCCGTGGGCGGCATGCATCGCAGTATCCATTGCGCTGATCATCCAGGCGGTGTTCTTCGGCGACGGCGGCATCCTGGCCATAGGCGCAAACTGCTTCAACATGGCCTTCGTGTTGCCTATGGTGGGCTACGGCATCTATTCGCTGATCAAGCCCCATGCAAAGGGCTTTGGCGGCGAGCTGGTTGCCGCCGGCGTGGGCGCCTATGTCGGTATCAACTGCGCGGCACTGTGTGCGGCCATCGAATTCGGCGTGCAGCCGTTACTGTTCACGGACGGAAGCGGTCAGGCGCTGTTCTGCCCGTATCCGCTGTGGGTTTCCGTTCCCGCCATGATGATCGGCCATCTGACGGTCTTCGGTGCGGCCGAAGTTGTCTTCACGGTGGGCATTTTGGCGTTCGTGCGCAAGACGGCGCCGTCGTTCGGCCTGCGGCAGACGAACGATGCCTCGAAGGGGAACAAAGCTTTCGCATCGGTGTTCGCGCTGATGGCCGTGCTGGTTGCAGCAACCCCGCTGGGCTTGCTTGCCCAGGGTGATGCCTGGGGCGAATGGGGTACCGAGGATTTGGCAGAACTGGTAGGCTATACACCGGTAGGCCTGGGCGACGGTTGGGAATGGACGGCGCTGATGCCCGATTATTCCGTGGGCGGATTGCCCGATGCTGCCGGCTATATCGTCAGCGCTATCGTGGGTGTTGCGCTGCTGGTCGTGATCTTCCGCATCGTCGCGGCGGCCATGAAGCCATCCGTTGATTTCGATGGGAAACAGGCGTAATTGTCCGAAACCGAACAAGACATACCGTCCTGGCTGCTTGAGAGCCAGGAATACGAGCCGCAACACGACCGCGACGGATTCATCCGCAAGAGCATGCTCTCCATCACGGGCGTGCTCTCGCGTTTTCGGTTGGATGACGGCGTGGAGGGAAGGCTTTCCCCTTCGGCGCCGGCGAAGCTGCTGTTCGGATTGCTTCACATCCTGCTTACGTCGCTTTCCGGTAACTACTTCTTCGTGCTCATCATGTTGGCGTGCCTGCTGGTGCGCTTGTGCTTCCTTGACGGCAAGCTTCTGAAGCGCATCGCGGGCGTGGCGCTTGCTTCCGCGGCGTTGACGTTCGCCATTATGCTCCCGGCCGTGTTCATAGGGCAGTCGCATTCTGCCGTGCTCATTGCTACGAAGGTGTTGGTTTCCGTGGGCACGGCTATGACCGTGGCGCTGACCACGCCGTTCAACCGGCTGACAGGAGCGCTGCACACGTTTCACGTGCCGAACCTGATGGTGTTGACGGTCGACCTAGCACTGAAGAATATCGTGCGGCTGGGTCAGATCGCGCTCGAGGTGCTGACGGCGCTGAAGCTGCGCAGCGTTGGACGTAACGCCGACAAACGCTCTTCCATCGGCGGCGTGGGCGGCGTCGTGTTCCTGAAAACAAGCGAGGCGGCGAATGCCACGTACGATGCCATGTGCTGCCGTGGCTTCGAAGGAGAATACGTCGTGCCGCGCGAGCGGCAGTGGCGCCCGGTCGATCTTGCGTGGCTGGCGTTTTCCTTGTTCCTGGTGCTGGCATTCATCTATTTGCAAGGAGCGGTGCAATGACGTACGTGCATACCCACAAGGGAGAGCCCCGTCCCCATGTGCACAACGGGGCGCGGCAGCCGTATACACACGCGGACATGCCCGCCCCGGGGCGGGACCCCGCAACGACGCAGGGGCATCCCGCCGGCCTGCACCATCCGCATCGCGACCCGGGTGCGCCGGCGCTTATCCGCTTCGAGGATTTCTGCTTCGCCTACGACGATGAGCCCACGCTGCGCCATATTAACCTGGAGATAGAAGCCGGAGACAGCGCAGTGCTGATGGGCTATAACGGCTCGGGCAAATCCACACTGCTGAAGGCCATCAACGGGTTGGTGTTTCCGCAGCAGGGTGCTTACTACTTCGATGGGGAATGCGTTAACGAGAAGAGCATGAAGGATCCCGCCTTCGCGAAGAGGCTGCACCAGCGCGTGGGCTTCATCTTCCAGGATTCCGACGCGCAGCTGTTCTGCTCGGACGTGGAGCAAGAAATCGCGTTCGGTCCGCGGCAGATGGGGCTGCCGGAGTCCGAGGTTGCCCAGCGCGTCGACGATGTGTGCGCGCTGCTGGACATTGCGAAGCTGCGCAAGCGCGCCCCGTACAACCTGTCGGGCGGCGAGAAGAAGAAGGTGGCCATCGCCTGCATCCTCAGCATGAATCCCGACGTGTACTGCTTCGACGAGCCGCTGAACGGGCTGGACGTGAAGACGCGCGACTGGCTGTACGGGTTCTTGCATCAGCTGAAGGATTCCGGCAAGACGCTCATCGTTTCCACGCACGATCAATCGCTGGCCGACGCGCTGGCGGATTACTTCATCTACATGGGCGAACAGCACGAATACTCGGATATGCCGCACGTGCATATCAACGAATAGGCGGCCCGTTCGGGCGCGGCACGCCGTCTTGTTTCCATGTGGCTGCCCCGTCCGGGCCGCTTCATGGCGCCCCCTTGTAGTATCGTTTGTATCTCAGGCGAGCTTGCACATCCGGGAGATGTGTAGAAAGGGAAAGAGGCGCACGGGGCAATGGCGAAATACGACGGATACGTTGGAGCGTTCGATTCGGGCGTCGGCGGCATCAGCGTTTTGAAGGCCATGGTACGCGAACTGCCGCACGAGAAGTTCATCTACTACGGCGATTCGGCGAATGCGCCGTACGGCGACAAAGAAGACGAGCAGGTGCGCCAGTTGGCCAGCAACGTGGTGGACCGCATGGTGGATGACGGCGTGAAGGCCATTGTCATCGCGTGCAACACGGCCACCAGTGCTGCGAAGGAAACCGTGCGTGCCGCGCATCCGGAGCTTCCCATCTTGGGCGTGGAGCCCGCGTTAAAGCCGGCGCTGAAGGCGAACATGCCCGGTGACATTCTGGTCATGGCCACGCGCATGACGCTGCGGCGCGATTCGTATAAGCAGCTCGTGCGCGAATACGGCTGGATGTCCGACGACCGCATCGTGCAGCTGCCGTGCCCGGGCCTTTCCGACTTGGTGGAGACCGGCGACCTTGACGGCAAGCCCATGCGCGACTATTTGGAGAACTTGCTGGCACCGTATGCCGGTAACGTGGGAAGCGTGGTGCTGGGCTGCACGCACTACCCGTTCGTGCGTGAGCAAATCCGTCGCATCGTGGGCGACGTGCCGTTCTTCGACGGCGGCCAGGGCACGGCGCATCATCTGCGCCATCGCCTGGAGGAAAACGGGCTGCTGGCGCCTGATACGCAAGAAGGCAGCGTGGAATTCGCCTCCAGCATGGAAGGCGATGACATCTTGAAGGTGTACCGCCGCCTGTACCGCCTGCCGCTGTAGGCCCGCCATGGTTGCCGGTATGCGCGAAGACAAGCGGGCGGATGGAGCTGCCTGGGACGGGGACGCCGGTGCGTGTCGGCTGGCGTCCGAGCTGGCTGCCTACCGACCGTTTAACGAGCAGGAGCAGGTTGATCGCGGTGTGCTGCTTTCGTATCTGCGGCAGCACCCGGATTGCTTCGAACGCAGCAGCCTGGCGCATTTCGCCTGCTCTATTTGGACGGTGGACCCGGCGGTGCAGCGCACGCTGATGGTCTACCATAACATCTACGATTCCTGGTCATGGATCGGCGGGCATGCCGATGGCGAATGCGACCTTGCCGCCGTTGCGCTGCGCGAGCTGCAGGAGGAAACAGGGGTATCGCATGCGCGTTTGGTGCCATGCGGCATCTATTCGCTGGAGGTGCTGACCGTGGACGGCCACAGGAAGCGCGGCGTGTATGTGGGGTCGCACCTGCATCTGAACGTGACGTACCTGGCGGTGGTGGATCCTTCCGAGGTGCTGCGCATTGCCCCCGACGAGAACAGCGGCGTCAAATGGGTGAACATCGATGATGCGGTGGCGTTGTCCACAGAGCCGTGGATCCGCGACCGCATCTACCGCAAGCTCATCGCCAAGCTGCCGACCGTATCTGCTGCAGACTGGGGAGCAGCGGGCGCGCATCCTCTCTTTCGGTAACGGCGGCACCCGGTATGGGGTGGGTCCGGCGTGCGGGCCTTACTGCCCTGAAATGCGCGACGCGCGCAGGCGCCGCCCTCAGGGAGCGGCCGCCATGCGCGCGTTGTTTTAGAATACGGTGCCTTGCGGCTATTCGCCCAGCAGCTCCGCCAGGTCCTGCTCCGGTGTGGTGATGGGGGCAATCTGGAACTTCTCCACCAGGAAGTTCAGCACGTTCGGGCTGATGAATGCCGGCAGCGTGGGTCCCAGCTTGATGTTTGTGATGCCCAGGTGCAGCAGCGTCAGCAGGATGCAGACGGCCTTTTGCTCGTACCAGGACAGGACGAAGGACAGCGGCAGGTCGTTCACGCCGCATTCGAAGGCGTTCGCCAGTGCCACGGCAATCTGAATGGCGCTGTAGGCGTCGTTGCACTGGCCCACGTCCAGGATGCGGGGCAGGCCGGTGCCCGGCACGGTGCCAA
>USAB01000043.1 GCA_900552585.1 uncultured Coriobacteriaceae bacterium | reverse complement strand
TGGCGGAAGCAGCAGGTGCTTCGTCAGAACTCTTTTTCCCAGAAGCGTCCTTCTGGCCAGCGGCCGCATGGGCAGCGGCCTTCGGCAGCGGATGGGGGTGCTCGGCAGCCTCATGCGACGCATGCAGCATGGCAGAGACACGCTCGCCATCGTCCAGGTCATACGAGACCTGCGGAAGGCCTTCCCCCCGCAGGAACGACTGCGTGAACGGCACACCCAGGCCCATGGCGTCCATGATGCTGCATTGCGTCATAAGGCGGCACAGCGCGGCGTTGCGCATGGGCGTGGGGTCGTAATCTTTGCGCAGCGCGGCCACCGGCGTGCCCTTGCCCCACGAGCCGGGGTTCGTTACGGTCAGCTGGCCCTCGAAATCCGTGATCTCGATGTTCTCGCGCTTCAGGTAGTCGCAGTGCGCGACGGCATTCACAATCAGCTCGCGCACGGCCGTCTCGGGGTAATCGCCCGTCTGGCAGATGCCTTCCACCAGGCGTTGGATGCCCATGGCATACGGCATGCGGACATTAATCTTCTGGAGCGGCTGGCCCTTCTCGTTGTAGCGCGTGAACACGATGCGCGGCGCCAGGCCGGCCATGTGGGCGTCGGACGACGCCTTGCCAAGAAGCAGCAGCGCACCATGTGTCGGCACGCCGTTCACCATGGCGCCCATCTTCGTCATCAAAGATTCCATATCCATCCCCCGAAGGCGGACGGCCCTATCCCCCAGGCGCTGCTCCAGCTGGGTGCGGACGAAATTCAACGCCTTCTGATCAAAGTCGGCGAACGACGCGCCCAGCGCCGTCTGCGACGACCAGTCGAATCCGCCATTCGACAGCCCAACGGCCTCCGACGTCTTCACCGTGTCTATCTCGGAACCCATGCGCCAACGGGCCGTGCGCTTCCACGCTTGGGGCATTTCCGCTCGAGCGGCCAGAATCTCCTCGCGGCTGTAAATCATCGGGCCTCCTTGGAACCGGCGCACAAAGCACGCATGGCCGGCAATCAACGGTCGTATTCTGAAGTCCTATGATAGCCGTTCGGCAAGAGCATTCGCCCGCAACAGGGCGTATTATTAGGAAATGACCAGAATTGCAAACGGATGAAAAGAGCATGCGGCCATCTGCAACGTATGCAGATGGCCGCATGCCCCCGAAATGTACGGTTCGCACATTTCCCGGCCGAACATATCGGCCCTATCCGACCGTTGCTACACGTTACCCAGCAGCACCGTTTCCAAATAGCCGTCCGCAGCGGCCTTCACCTCCTGCAGCGTACGCAACGGCGTCGGGACGGCATCGACCATCTTGTAGCACGGGAAGAACCGCGTCAGATGGTAGACGATATGCGGGTCGACCGTCGCAATCCATTCGGCCATGCGGCCGATCTGCGCCGGAGAGTCGTTCAGCCCCGGTATGACCAGCGTCGTGACCTCCACATGGACGCCTGCCAGCGACAACGCGCGGATGGTGTTCTGCACGGTGGCCAGGTCGCCGCCCACAAGGTCGTAGAACTCCTGCGTGCCACCCTTGAGATCGATGTTCGCCGCATCCAGGTATGGCAGCAGCTGCGAAAGCGGGGCCGGGCAGATCATGCCGTTCGACACCAGCACGTTCGCCAGGCCGTGCCGACGGGCGAGCATAGCCGTATCGCACACGAATTCGTACGATACACACGGCTCGTTGTACGTGTAGGCAACGCCGATGCAGTCTTTCGACCGCAGGGCCTTCGCCTTGTACACAATCTCCTCGGGCGTCCAGTAATACGTGCGCACATCGCCCGGTCCGGCAGCGGCTATTTCGTAGTTCTGGCAGAACGGGCAATGCAGGTTGCATCCGTAACTGCCCAGCGACAGCACCTTCGTCCCCGGATGGAACCGGGCAAGCGGCTTCTTCTCGATCGGGTCCAACGCCAGCGACGTCAGCTCGCCGTAGCTCTCGCACGCCACTTCCCCGTCTTCCGCACGCCGTGCGCCGCACAACCCCAGCTGCCCTTCATGCAGGCGGCAATGATGCGGGCATATCGGGCAGACGGCTATGTTGTCCGTTGGCACCTCGACACGCTGCCTGCGCATATCCGGCGGCTTCCGAATCGCCGGAAAGCACGTGCAGCCGCACTCATTCATGACGCACCACTTCGAAGCGCGCCAACTCCACGGGCTCGTCTCTGCCGATGCCCGCCTTGCGCCGAGCAATAGCCACCTGCATGTCCGCCGTGTCGACGCCTTCCAGGTTCGGCAGCAGCAGGCCGCGCCGCCAGCCGTTCGAGACGATGACGCCGTACCGCTGCGGATCCAGATCGCCGAATGCGCACGGCTCCATTTCTCCCAGCACATCCACGCTGCAGACAATCTCGGGCAGCTCGGATTCCTGCACCTCCGGGAACCGCGGGTCGCGGCTGCATGCGGATATGGCGTTCGAGATGATTTCCTGGGCGATGTTCGGCTCCGTGGGCGCAATCGTGCCGATGCACCCGCGCAAATCGCCGTTTTTGTGCAGCGAGACGAACGTGCCGGCACGCCGCTGCAGCATCTCGTCCGGCAGCGACACGTCGTCTGGGATATCGACATGCACATGCAGGCGCGTATAGTTCACGAAGCTGTAACGCGCCAATGCGACATACGGGTCCAATGCCGTATCGAACGGACTCAATGCCTTGTCCCCCGCGGGTTTCCCCTCATTCGGCCATCTCATGCCCTGCCTCCTTCCGCCTGCGTTTCAGACGCACCGTGGGTCTGCCCCTTCACGATGAACGATGCCACGCCGTAGCCCACGCCGAACGTGGCCTGATGGCTCAGCAGCTCCGCGTCCAACGGCTTTCCCTGCAGCGCGCCGGCCATGAGCATGAACGACCGCAGGCCGCATTCCGCCGCCGCGTCCGTGAACGATTCGTCGAAATCCGCCATACGGTCCAATTCCCCGCTGGCGAATATCTCGCAGATCTGACGGTCGAATTCCGGGCCTTCGGGCACATAGCCGTAAGGGCCGTCCGTTTTCTGCTTATGCGACAAATCGCCGCTTGCTACCCATACGACACGGCGATCCAGCTTGTCCGCAACGGACGCGATGATGCGGCCGAAACGGTAATGCACGTTGAACGGGAATCCCGAGAACCCCATCAGCACTATCGGTGCGCTGAAGCCCACCTGCCGGAGGAACCACAGCGGTATGAACGAAGCGTGATCCAGCGGAAGGTTGCGCCCGCCATACGGACCGGCGGGAATATCCGCCTCGGCGGCAGCGTCAATGATGGCGCGGGCGAATTCCGTATCGCCTTCGACGGAAACCCGTTCCTGTGGCGCCTGGAAATCCGCCATAGAGCCGGAGAACTCGCGATCCACGGCAACGTGGAATCCGTCGCGGAACAGCGGCGCATGCGGGCTGGATACCACCAGCACGTCCGGTGCCAGCTGTTTGATGCGATTCGCGACCTCGTAATACGCATCAATCGTCTTCTGGATCTTCTTTTCCTCGCCTCGGCCGACCGCCGGAATGATGAGCGGCGGATGCGGCACGGCGAACCCTGCGATAACGCCCATGATTGCTCCTTGGCTTTTCTCTGTTCCCCGCTATTTTACTCCGCCCTGCTTTCCCTGTGGCATTACATGCCCGGACATTCGCCCGGCTGTTGATTTCGCCTATAATTGAGGAGATATAAACGTATGTACCTCCCTTTCCAAAGGACCCGCATATATGGAAGATTTGAAAATAGCCCTGCTCATAGACGGCGATAACATCTCCGCCAGCTACATCACCAGCATCCTGGACGAGCTGACGGAAGTCGGCGTCACCACCATCAAGAGAATCTACGGCGACTGGACGCGCCCGGAGATGCGCTCCTGGCGCGAGGAGCTGCTGAACCGCTCCATCTCCCCCGTCCAGCAATTCGCGAACGTGTCGGGCAAGAACGCCACGGACTCCGCGCTCATCATCGACGCCATGGATATCCTGTACAACAAGGATGTAGACGTGTTCTGCATCGTTTCCAGCGACAGCGACTTCACCCGCCTTGCCAGCCGGTTGGCGGAATCCGGCAAGACGGTCATCGGCATGGGCGAGGAGAAGACGCCCAGCGCATTCCGCAATGCCTGCACGCGCTTCGTGAACCTGGAGAACCTGAAGACCAGCTCCGGCGAGCTGGCGCAGGGCGGCATCTCGCTCACGAGCATCGAGCACGTGATTGCGAAGACCATCCGCGATAACGAGAACCGCGGCCGCATCACGCAGCTGTCCGAGGTGGGCGACCGTCTGTCGAAGAAGTACCCCGACTTCGACGTGCGCACGTACGGATACAGCTACCTGTCCCGTTTCATCGAGGACATGCCGCGCTTCGAGCTGGTGCGAGACAACAACACCGTCACGGTCTCCATCAGCGCGCATACGGCGCAGACCACGAAGAACCAGGTGGAGGAATTCATCAAGGACTGCGTCCGCAACCACGACGGGCACTACACCATCAACCAGCTGTCGAACAAGGTCTACGAGCACTTTCCGAACTTCAAGTTGAAAGATTTGGGATACTCGCAATTCTTCAAGCTCGTCGCCAGCGTCAAGGGTGTAGACGTGGTGCAGGAAAACGGCGAAAAGTACGCCGTGGCCGAACGCTGATTCCCTTCCCTCTGCGCTCTCGCTCGGCCGCTAGGCGAACAGGGCGCATGCAACCGCCAACGCCGCTGCAACGACCGCTATCGGCACCGCATAACCCTTCAACAGTGCAAGGTAGTCCCGAGCTAAAGACCCGACCAGGTAATACGGGCGCGTGGGCTTGCCCACAACGCCGCGGCAATCCAGGCCAGCGCGGCGCGCCCACAGCCACGTGCGCACCGCATGGAACTCGCTCGTGACGATGATGCAGCCCGTCGGCGATCCTCCGTCGGCTGCGGTGCGGGACGTCATCAGCCGCTGCGCGTTCCCAAGGTTCTCGGCCGTCGTCCTTGAGGCATTCTCGACAAGAATGCGGTCTGCGGGAACGCCGCGCCCGATCAGGTAGTCGCGCATGGCATGCGCTTCGGGCACCAGCTCATCGGGTCCCTGTCCGCCGCACACCACCAGATACCGCGTCCGTTCGGCCTCTTCTACCCCTTCAGCGGGAATCACGGGCTGCGGACGATGCGGCAGCACGCTCATCGCCGCCGTGCGCGTCAGGCCATCCAGGTCCAGCGAAGCGAATCCTTCCAGCGGCAGATGCCACCAAAGGCGGCCCACCTCCAGCCGGCTGCGTAGAAGCGGCGAGGGATAGCGGCCCTGCCGTAACCCGGCACCGAGCACGACCGTATACATCCACGGCCCGCGCGGCCTGAGATGCGCGCAGCGCCACGTGGCAATCAAGTAGATGCAGAACCCTGCAAGGAACAGCACGGCGGAAACCGTCAGGAACAGCTGCACGGAACCGGGCACAGCCGCCCCGACGGCCGTCGGCAGCCACATGGCGCCGACGACAATGCCCAAGCCGGCTAAAGAAAGATTGCGGGCGCTCGGTCCCACGCGGTAGACCTGCAACCCGCAATCGTAGATGAGCAGAAGCCCGAATGCGACCATGCACCAGGCCGGCACTGACGGAATCATCCGGCGCGCCCACCGCTACCGCGGCAGGGCCTCCCATGTGATCAGGCCGGACTTTACATTCTGAACGCCTGCGGCAAACGCCTTCGCGTCCATGGTCTTCTTGCCGTCGGGGCGGATGGAGACAAGCTCCACCGCACCGTCCGCACAGCCCAGGTACAGGCGCTTCTCGAACATGATGATGCGGCCCGGCCGCAGGCGGCGCATCTTATCGATGATGTAGCTCTCCGTTACCCGGCGTGCCGCCACAACGGTCACGGAACGGAACGCGATGACGCAGCGGGCGGGATGGGCATGGCTGGATGCCTGGATGCGGCGGCGAACCGTCTCGGCAGGCAGCGTGGGAGCGATGAACATCTCGCCCTTCGACAGCTTGCGGGCATACGTGGCCTGGTTGTCATGCTGGTGCGTCCAGTGAACCGTGCCCGTCTCGATCATCTCGAGTGCCGTCAGCAGCGCAGACGATCCCAGGACCGCCAATTCCTCCATGATCTCCGGGTACGTTTTGTCCCCCACTTCCGTGGTACGGCAAATGCAGTAGTCGCCGGTGTCCAAGCCCGTCTCCATGCGCATGATGCACACGCCCACTTCCTCGTCGCCAGCCAGGATGGCACGCTGCACCGGAGCAGCACCGCGCCAATGCGGCAGGATGGACGTATGCACGTTCAGGCAGCCGAAACGCGGGATGTCCAGCACCTCTTGCGGAAGCAGCTTGCCATAGGCGGCCACGACTACGGCATCGGGCGCCCATTCGCACAGGAGCTGCTGCACGGCGGGGTTGCGAAGCGTGTCGGGCTCCGCCTCGGGGATGCCGTGCGCCAAGGCAACTTGCTTCACCGCGCAGGGGACCTTCTCCTTGCCGCGCCCGCTTACCGCATCGGCGCGCGTCAAAACGCCCACTACCTCATGCTGCTGGCACAGATCCTCCAGAATCTGGGCGGCAAAATGGGGGGTGCCCATGAATACGATCCTCATATCGTCCTATCGCCTTCCATTCATCCGTCGGATGCGGCGCGCTTCCGCACACCGCTCCACAATCCTTCCTGCACCGGACGCGTTTCGCGAAGCGTCCGAATCCCCTGCATCCTCTCAGGCGCGGGCAAACCCCGTCGGGGTCGTGCCCCGGGGCGCCTGTCTGCCGCAGCGCGAGCGGACGCGCTATTCCGTCTCGCCGGGACGTGCGCCCGCAGCCTGCGCAATCTTGTACAGGCGAATGGCCTCCATGCGGTCCATGGGGTCCGCCGCCTCGAACAGCGTGCGGCCGTTCAGATGGTCGATCTCATGCTGCAGGCAGCGGCCCAGCAGACCGTCGCCCTCGATCAGCTGCCGGTTGCCGTCCAAATCGTAATACTGCACCTGCGCGAACGCCGGGCGCGTGA
This sequence comes from uncultured Coriobacteriaceae bacterium, assembly GCA_900552585.1. GTDB lineage: Bacteria > Actinomycetota > Coriobacteriia > Coriobacteriales > Eggerthellaceae > UMGS1519. The sequence continues at coordinate 7,604 of USAB01000043.1, read as the reverse complement.
TGGGCACGGTGATGCCCGGCACGGACAGGCAGCCCTCGCGCTCCGTGAGCTCGGGGCCGTCTGTCTTCAGGATCTCGGGGTTCACGAGCACGATGGGACGGCGACGGCGCGACTCGACGTCGCAATCGATGACGATCATGCGCTTCAGCACGCCCACCTGCACGGCGGCGATTCCGACGCCATCCGTCTTGTACATGGTCTTCGCCATATCCTTCGCAAGCTTCTTCAGGGATTTATCCCCGATCTCGGCCGGCTCGGAGATCTGGCGCAGCAACGGATCGGGTACGGTGACGATATTCACGGTTCTTTTCCTTCTTCTCAAGGTCGATGCTTCCTTCCGGCGTTCCAGGACAGACGCTATCGCAGCGCCGCCCGTGCCGGCAACGTTTTTCTTCATGCGCTATTGTATCCTCCCGCGCGCACGTGGGAACGACAAGCTTTACACGTAGGCCGCGGTTCACAGGAAAGACGCGGAACGGGCACACACGCGCCATCTCGGACGAGCTTGCGCCCGCGCTGCCGTGAGAGAAGGCAACGGTATGTTCGGGAGCGGCACGGGCGGCCGATGGCGCGCTGTCGGCACTGTCAGCACCGCGGGCATAATGCCCTCGGCGTGCCACCGCCCGCTTTCGCCGCGGCGCCGCTACTTCGGCGTGTGGTTCGCCCGCATCTGCCGCAACTCGGCCTGCATGGCGATGACGGCTTGGTTCAGCAGGTCACCCTCCTCCTTCGGAAGGTTCGGATCGCTCAGCTGTTGCTTCAAGGAGGCGATGGCGTCCTCCTGGTCCCCTATGGCAAGCTCTTCGGACAGGAAGTGCGCCAGTTCCTCGCGCGGCATGTCCGTGCTTTGCACGGACGTTGGGGGCTCGCCCCGCGCGGGTGCACGCGCGACGCCTCGGAGATGATCTGCGCGGGAGTAGCCTGCGGGTTCTTCGAGAGCACATCCAGCACCAGCTCCGCTGCGCGGCCGTTGTTCGAATCATGCCAATTCGTCTGCGACAGCTGCTGCGCGTACTGCAGCGCCAACGGCGTATGCGAGGCGCACAGACCCACGAACTCGCTCTCGGAGCGGCGGCGGTTCGCCTCGGCCGTCGCGGCGGCATTACCGCAGCGGTCGCCTGCGCCGGCACTGCGGCAGACGCGCCCCGGTACCCGCCCTCTGCACGCCGCTGGCCGTCTGCATCGAAGCGGCGCGGTTTCTTCAGCTGGGCCAGCTTCTCCAGCACGTCGCTTTCGCGGCTGCGCGTGCGTCCGGCAATCTGGAGGGCGTAATCCTTCGCCAAGACGGAATCCTTGATGGGCGCCAGAACGGACAGCGCATCCGCCATGGCGCGCGTACGGCTTTCGGGCGTGTCCAGATCGTACTGCGCAAGACGGCGGTCGATGCCGAATTGCAGCAGCGGCTGCGCATGGTCCAGCTGCTCCTGCAGGGCATCGGCACCGCGTTGCAGCACGAAGTCCGCCGGGTCCAGATTGTCAGGCAGCACGACGGCGAACAGCTCGATGCGCGTCTTCCCCGCCTCGGGTGTCATGGACTCGTCGATGAATTCCAACGCGCGGTTCGCCGCGCGCTGGCCGGCCTCGTCGCCGTCGAACAGGTACACGATGCGCTTGCTGGCATGCCGCGAGATCTGCCGGATATGCTGCATCGTGAGCGCCGTGCCCAGCGTAGCGACGGCATTCGAAACGCCCGCCTTGTGCAGGAAGATGACGTCCGTGTACCCTTCGCAGATCACAGCCGTGCCCGTGGCGACCATGGCGGCCTTCGCCTTGTCCATGCCGTACAGCACCTCGGATTTGTGGAACAGCGGCGTCTCGCGCGAGTTCAGGTACTTCGGCTCGCCGTCGCCGATGACGCGCCCGCCGAACGCGATGTACTCGCCGCGCGAATCGCAGATGGGGAACATGACGCGTTCGAAGAAGCGGTCGCGCGGACCGGAGCCGTTGCGCGCCTCCACCGCCACGTTCGCCTGGATCATCTCGTCGGCCTTGAATCCCTTGCTGCGCAGATGACGCACCAGCGCGCCGGACCCGGGCGCATAGCCCAGCATCCACTCGTTCGGCGTCGAACCGCCCAGCCCGCGGCCGGCAAGGTACGCGCGGGCGCGGTCCGGGCCGTCGCCCCTGCCTCGCATGAGCTGCTTATGGTAGAACTCCGCCGTCTCGCGGCAGACCTCGCGCAGGCGCGCCTTGCGGCCCTGCGGCATGCCGCCGCGCGTCTCTGCGATCTCCACGTTTCCGCGCCGCGCCAGATAGCGCACGGCATCCGGAAACTCCAGGTCGTCTATCTTCTCGATGAACTTGTAGACATCGCCGCCTTCGCCGCAGCCGAAGCAGTGCCACAGCTGCGTGGACGGGTCCACCTTGCACGAGGGCGTCTTTTCCTGATGGAACGGGCAACAGCACCAGTAATCCCGTCCGCGCTGCTTCAGCGGCACCCGCTCGGAGAACACGTCCACCAGGTCGTTCGCCTCGCGGACGCGCTGGATGTCTTCAGGGCTGAAACCGGCCATGCGGCCCTTATTTCACAATCAGCACGGGGACTTCAGATGAGCGCAGCACGGCATAGCTGACGCTGCCCAGCACCCCGCGGATGGCGCCTAAGCCGCGGCAGCCCATGATGATGAGGTCGACGTCGTGGTGCTTTGCGAAATCGAGCAGGCTGTCGGAAACGGAGATGGTCTGGACCGTCACGTGCATCTCCACCGGGTTCGGAATGTCCGCCAACGCCTGGTCCAGTTCGTCGTGCAGCTGCTGCTTCTTGCGCTCCATGAACCGGTCGTGCAGCTTCGCCAACACCGCCGGATCGACGGTCTGGTAGTCCGTCACGGTGCCGTACCAGCCCATCTCTATGGGCGCCTCGATCTCGGCATCCGATGCCACCTGCACGATATAGAGCTTCATCTGGGGAGACGTGGCAAGGATCTCCTGGGCCTCCTTCAAGGCATGAATCGACTCCTTCGACCCGTCATAGGAAACCATGATGTTCTTATGCACGGCACACCTCCAATAACGCAAGCGAATTCGCTTACATCATATCAGAGAGCACCACTTCGTCGGCACCGCTGTTCACGTCTGCATAGCGCAGCGCCGACGCCATGCCGCTGGCCTGCGAGAACGAGATGGTCTGCACGTTATGGCTACCGATGATGTCCATGACCTTCGAAAGGTACGTCACATGCTGCGTTGACCGCACATTCAGGATGGCGCGCGCGGGATACGCCACGATGGCCACGGGACGCGCAAAGCGGTAATTCGGCAGCGCGCGGCGCATGGCACGCGCGAACGCATCCACGCGCAGCAATGGGTTCTCCACGGGCCGCGAGCCGCGGCGGTTCGACAGCGTCCATTCGGAAGCTTCCTCGCTTCCCGTTACCCTGCCCTTGAAATCGCTGGTCACCACCAGAAAGATGCCGTACACGGATACGACGGCGTAATCCACGGTCATAACGCCCTGCGGCGTGCGGATGCCGGGATGCTCCAGCACGGAATATTCGTTGCCCGAAAGGTTCTTCATAGCGGACTGCAGAGCCGTGCGCTCCGTCCAGCCGCGCCAGAGATACAGCACCACGGCAACGGCGACCATCAGAAGCGGCATGAAGATATTCAGAAAACCAGCTAAATCCGAGGCGCCCATACGCCAGATGCCCATCCTTTCTTGAATCTGTCAGGCATTGCTGCCCGGTGCATCATCGCGAAGCGCCGGCGGCGAAATGCCGCACTTTGCCCTGGCTCGGGGCATGCTGCATCGGCGGCTTTCCGAATGCAAAGCGCGCATCCGAGGTGCCCGCGTGCAGGCAACGCTTCTCCATAGCGAAGGAATCATACGCCCAACGCCCCTGTTTTCACAGTACGTGCGGAGAAAAAACTTCGCGAACGGCGTAAAGCTGAAACGCATCTGAAAGTCGCATCCCGTCCCGCTAGGACATCGGAGCGCGCGCAACGCCTGACGGCGCGCGGCGGCTGCCCCGGCGCGCCGAAAGATGCGGCCCAGGATAACGGAAGACCCGCCCTTCCCCAGCGGGAAAGACGGGCCTTCGCAGTGCGGGCAAATGCTGTAGCGACAGATATGCGTTACAGGATGGTCTGGCACATGATGAACAGCGGGCTGAACGTCAGCGAGATGATGGTCATCAGGTTGATCAGGATGTTCATGGACGGGCCGGACGTGTCCTTGAACGGATCGCCCACGGTATCGCCGACCACGGCAGCCTTGTGGGCTTCGGAGCCCTTGCCGCCATGCGCGCCGCTTTCGATGTACTTCTTCGAGTTGTCCCAAGCACCGCCGGCGTTCGACATGAAGATTGCCATCAACATGCCGGTGGCCACGGCGCCGGCCAGGAAGCCGCCCAGCATTGCCGGGTTCAGGCAGCCGATGACGATAGGAACGATGACGGCCAGGATGCCGGGAAGCAGCATCTGATGCAGCGCCTCGTTCGTGGAGATGGCCACGCATTTGTCGTACTCGGGCTCGGCCTTGTACTCCATGATGCCCTTGATCTCGCGGAACTGGCGACGCACTTCCTCAACCATCTCGTAGGCCGCCTTCGAGACGGCGCCCATGGTGATGGCCGCGAACATGAACGGCATCAACGCGCCGATGAAGATACCGGCAACGATGGTGGGGTCCGTCAGCGTAAGGGAGAAGTTCGGCAGCGCCGCATGCATCGTGGCCTGATAGGACACGAACAGGGAGACGGCAGCCAGGCCTGCAGACGAAATCGCGAAGCCCTTCGCGATGGCCGCCGTGGTGTTGCCCACGGCATCCAGGGAGTCCGTGCGGTCGCGAACCTCTTCGGGAAGGCCGGCCATCTCGGCGATGCCGCCGGCGTTGTCGGCAACGGGACCGTACGCGTCAACGCCGATCGTGATGGCGGTGTTCGACAGCATGCCCGTTGCAGCCAGAGCCACGCCGAACAGGCCGACGGCGATGCCGCCGTCGGGGATGACGGCATTCGGGAATGCCAGGTTACCGAAGTAGTACGCGCCGATGATGGCGAAACTGACCAGCAGAATGGGGATGATTGTGGACAGCATGCCCGTGGACAGGCCCTGGATGATGTTCGTCGCTGCACCCGTCTCGGATGCCTCGGCGATCTTCTTCACCGGGTTGTAGTGGTCGGACGTGAAGTACTCCGTGGTCTTGCCCACCAGGATGCCGGCAACCAGGCCGCAAACCACGGAACCGAACAGCCACATGGGCTGCGCATCCGTAGTCTGGCCGTTCCACAGCGAGAAGATCACGAAGATGGCGATAATCTCCAGGCCAGCCGCCAGGTACGTGCCGCGGTTCAGGGCCTTATGCAGGTCCGCACCCTCGTTCGTACGGACCACCAGCAGGCCGCAAATGGACGTGACGATGCCGCAGGCCGCAATGACCAATGGGACCACGGTGGCCCAGATCATGTCCGTGCTGCCGAAGGCGCCGAAGTAGCCCAGGGAAGCCAGCGTAACAGCCAGGATCGTGGGCGCGATGATGGAGCCCGTGTAGGACTCGAACAGGTCGGCGCCCATGCCGGCCACGTCGCCCACGTTGTCGCCCACGTTGTCGGCGATCGTCGCGGGGTTGCGCGGGTCGTCCTCGGGGATGCCCGCTTCGACCTTGCCGACCAGGTCGGCGCCGACGTCGGCCGCCTTCGTGTAGATGCCGCCGCCGACACGGGCGAACAGCGCGACGGACGAGGCGCCGGTGGCGAAGCCCTCGACCATGCCCACGTGCGTCTTCATAAGCTCCAGCGTGTCAACGCCGAACACCAGCAGAATCAGCCACACCGAAAGGCCCATCAGGGCGAAGCTGGCAACGCACAGGCCCATGGTCAAGCCGGAGCGGAAGCTGATCTTCAAAGCCTTCGCCACGGAATCCTCCGCAGCATGCGTGGTGCGAGTGTTCGCGCGCGTGGCGACGTACATGCCCACATAGCCGGCAGCCGCAGAGAGGATGCCGCCCGTGAGGAATGCCAGGGCGGTGATCCAGCTCAGGAACACGCCCATGACCACGAACACGATAATCATGAAGATGGCCAGCACCTTGTACTCGCTCATCAGGAACGCCTGGGCGCCCTGCTGAATCTTCTGCGAGATGCCGTTCATCTTGTCGTTGCCGGGATCCTGACGCAGGACCCAGCGTGCGAGGTACATAGCCACCAGAATGCCGATCAACGCGGCGATGGGGGCCATGATTGCGACGGAATATGTCACGGTTCCCTCCTAGCATAGAACGATACTTGCCCTGCAGGTACCGGAGGGGATGCCGCGCCTGCCTTTGCGAACAATCGCTCCCTTGCCGCTTGCTCCCGAAGGCCCGATGCGCGTTCCGTCAGCCCCGCCTGCGCAGGAACTGGGAAAACCGGCGAATCTGCATGACAGCGCAAAAAGCGCCAGTCAGTATTTTACGGGAAAATCGCACAAGTCTGGGAAAGAATTCCCACATTGCCGCTAAAGGCAGCTATTGAACTGTAAGCAGGTGAAACGCTAGAGATTGCGCCGCACCCAGCTGATGTTGTCCTTCACGGCGGCAATCAGGTCGTCCACGTTGTCGAACTTGATCATGGGGCGCAAGAACTCGATGAACTCGACTTTGATGGCCTTCCCCACCAGATCGCCCTCGAAATCCAGGATGTGCACCTCGACGTTCGCCACGGTGCGCTCCTCGAACGTCGGCGACACGCCAACGGACACGGCGGCCTTGCACTTCGTGCCGTTCACCGTGGCGTAAGCGGCATACACGCCCTCGCCCAACGTCATATCGTGTTCCGCCACGATGAAGTTCGCCGTGCGGAAGCCCATGTCCGCGCCTTCGCCGCGGCCCGCATGCACGGTCTCGCGCAGGAAGTACGGGCGGCCCAGCAGGCGGTTCGCCTCGCGGATCTTGCATTCGCCCAGAAGCGTGCGGATGCGCGTGGCCGTGATGGGCTTGCCGTCGGCGCTCACCAGGGGATGCGCATGGATCCGGCAGCCGTTCGCCGCGCCCCACGCCTTCAGGTCGGCCACGGTGCCGGCGGCCTTCGCGCCGAAGCGGAAGTCCTCACCGATATGCAGATGCGCCGGCACGTTGTCGGAGAACGTGTTCTTCAGGAACTGCTCCGGCGAGCTGGAATAGAATTCCGGCGTGAACGGGATGACCACCACGGCATCGATGCCGCTTTCCGCCAGCATGTCGATGCGGTCCGCATTGCGCAGCAGCTTGCGCAGGCGCGTGGGATGGAACACCTCGTCGGGATCGATGTCGAACGTCAGCGCGACGCTGCGTGCATCAGGCTCATCGTTTGTTTCGATGGCCTGCTGCACCAGGTACTGATGGCCTACATGGAAGCCGTCGAAGACGCCGAACGTGCAGGATGCCCGCTTCAGGACATGATCCCTTTGGGCATCATCCAATGTATATATCGCTGCCACGTGATACTCCTTGTGAGAAAACACAGCGCGAACGCAGTTGCCCGCGCTGACTGTCGAAAGCATACAATGCCACTAATTTGTTGTCGGACACGACCGAGATTATCTCCCCCGGCGCTAGCGGGTGCAAGTCCGGACGGACATGCCCGATGCACAGGCACCCGCCGGTATCGGCCGCCCCCGACGACGCATCGACGGCGAACAGCGCCAGG
>USAB01000042.1 GCA_900552585.1 uncultured Coriobacteriaceae bacterium | reverse complement strand
AGGACGAGGACCAGCGGGGGCCCCCCCGCGCGGGGGGCCGCCGCGTAGAGCGGGTAGACGAACAGGCCGATGACCGTGAAGATCAGGTTCGTGCCGGAGCCGTCGTAGATGGAGTCCATGCCCTGGCGGCCGCTCTGCTTGTAGCGCTGGTAGGTCGCCACGCAGTACGGGGCGGACAGGGGGCCGGCCTGCGCCGGGTAGCCGGCGACGAGGGCCAGGATGATGTTGCGGATGCCGCAGATCACGTTCGTGCGGTTCGGGTCGAACTCGATGTACTCGTCCTCGCGGACCGCCTGCAGGCCCAGCTGCTGCACGGTGATGAAGTCGCCGTATGCGATGACCCAGGAGATCAGCGCCATGGGGATGCCGTTGAGCCACATGTCGGCGCTACCCCAGCCGATGCAGAGCGGGGAGGTGTACTGGACCATGTAGCCCCAGTCGGGCGCCTTGAAGATGCCCTGGTCGAGGATGTGGCTGAAGTCGAACTCGCCCGCGATGCCGCCGACGATGAACATGGCCAGCACCGCCCACAGGAAGCTGTAGTTGCCCAGGATCTGCAGGCCGCGGCTGCCGTCCATCTTGGAGCGGATGCGCAGGGAGAACATCAGGAAGAACACCACGATCAGGCCGGCCATGCAGCCCCAGGTGGCGGTGTCCATCGCGCCGCCGACCTTCAGGCGGGCGTTGACGGCGCCGATGCCGGCGCCCAGGACGATGCCTGCCTTGACGGCGGGCGGCACCAGGGTGTTCAGGTTCTTCGCCAGGCCGGAGAAGCCCAGGACGACGAACAGGATGCCGAGCTCGAGCTCGGTGCAGGCCATGGCCTGCATGCGCATCTGCCTGGTCTGCTCGGCCGCCGCCACCGCGTTCGGGTCCAACCCGCCCGCGTAGAGCGCGGCGAACACCGAGGCCTCGCTGCCGTACTGCGTCACCAGGTCCGAGAAGCCGGGGGCCGCGTAGCCCTCCAGGTAGACGATGACCAGGGCCATGGCCGGGGTGATCCATCCGCAGATGGACGGCTCGCCCAGCAGCCAGTTGCACGTGTACATGCAGGTCTCGAAGATGACCAGGCCCCAGGCGCAGGTGCTGTCCAGGCCCAGGGTGCCCGTGAGGACGGCCAGCGCGCCGTAGGACGTGCACGCGTTCATGAGGCCGGTCACCACCTCGGGCGGAGAGATCTTGAAGTGCAGGAAGGGGAGGCGGATACGGAAGATGCCGGCCGGGATATAGGGCTGGATGCCGCCGTACTCGCGCTTCAATGCTGCCATGCCAAACCTCCTTCAAAGGGTTTGCTCGCATTCGAAGGAATCCGGCGTCCAGCGCAGTCGCTGAAGGATTATCGACGGTCTTCAAATGCGGCTGCGGGTTTGCCAGGTGGTCATTCCCACCATCTGGTAAATCCGCAAACGATTAACAATCCGCATTGATTGTAGGCATACTTATTCATATCTGCTATGGCGTAATATGTCATGTTTAATTGGTACTTTTGCCAAACGTTGCGTTTGACCTGCGTTTTACAAACTAGCTCGAATTATAATATTGGCCATCAAATTAAAGGTATTGACCGCACTGTCTACAAGTACCGATGTTCTGTTTAGCTATCGCTATCGGTTTATAACTTCCGCAATTTTCAGATATGCGTCCGCGATAATCTGCGCATGGTCGAATGCAAGGTTCTCGGAGGACAGAAGCTCCGCATGCGGCTCCCCCGTTATGGGCGTCGTCAGCCTTTTGAAGCGCATCTGCGCCTCCACGCTCGCGTCCCGTTCGGACCGAAGATGCAGCTCGATGCGATCCTGCAGCCTCTCGCGCTCCTCTACCGCAAACCATGCGGCCTTCGCCGCGTCGTCCCCAGCATGCAGGATGCGTCCTTCATCGTCCACGGCAACGAACGCCTCGGACACGGTCCATCCGCGCGGATCGCGGTCCGGGTCGCTGTACAGCCCCACGCGCTCCAGTTTCAGCCCTTCCACGCCCGTCTCTTCCGCAAGCTCGCGCACAGCCGCCTGGTCCGCCGTCTCGCGCGGATTCACGAATCCGCCGGGAAGCGCCCACGAACCCAGGAACGGATGATTGCCGCGTTGTATCAGCAGCAAGCGCATGTTCTGGCTGCATACTGCATCCGTCGGCGGGATAGACTCCTCTCCCGCTTGCTTCCCCTTAAGCTGGAAAACGCAGATGTCCGCCGTTAATGCCGGTTTCGGGTAGTCCTTCTGCCGGTAGGCGGCCAGGAATTCCTGCTCCGTCAATCCGTTCTTGTCCACTGCGGGCTTTCCGTTCACTTCCTTGACCATGCAGCTCCTCCTTAGCGTTTCATTACTCCACATCCGCCTGTCGGGCCTGGCGAATCTCGTCGCGGAACACGTCCACCAACAGGTCCACCACCTCCGATATCTGCTCGGGTTCGATGCTGGCAAAATTAATTACGATGCGGTGCACGTCGTAGATGGTCGGACGCAGACAGTAGTCGCCTAACATGGCAAGGTGCATGCCCCGCTTCAACGCTGCTTGCCGTATCTCCTGATCAGAGCGCTTCGTATTTACCTGGACTATCAAGTGCGTGCCCACATCTGCCGCATGCAGCGTGGCGATGGACATGAGCGGCGACTCCTTCAGAGCCGCTATCATGGTCGCGCGCTGATGGCCATAGTAGCGACGCAAGCGATTGATATGGCGCTCGAAATAGCCGCGCGTGATGAATTCCGCCAACGCACATTGTTCGAAGCTTGACACCGTGCACGAGTAGAAGCTCAGCTGGCGGCGGTACAGGTCCATCAGAGCTTCCGGCAGCACCATGTACGAGATGCGCAGAGAGGGAACCAGCGTTTTCGAGAACGTGTTCATGTATATGACCTTGTCACGATCATCCTGCGTGAACAGCGGCGGCAGTGCACGGCCGGTAAAACGCAGCTCGCTGTCGTAGTCGTCTTCGATGATGTAGCGGTCGGGCTTCCCATGCGCCCATTCCAGCAGCTTCGTGCGGCGGTTCGGGGGCATCATGGCGCCCGTCGGGAAGCTGTTCGCTGGCGAAACGTGCACCACGTCCGCGCGACCATCTTCCAGCAGGTCGACCCGCATGCCGTCATCGTCCATGGGCAGATAATTCCACAAGGTGCCAATACTGCGTGAAACGTTCACCATCTTGCTGGTGCCCACCTCGCCGATGGCAATGACGCAATTCGGGCCGAACAGCTGCAGCAGGCGCCCATACAGATATTCCGTGCCGGCGCCCACGATGATGCGATCCGGCGTGGTCTGGATGCCCTTGAATTCGTACAGATGCGCGGCAATGGCGCGGCGCAGCACCTTCACGCCGTTGAACGGCACCGTCTCGAACAGCACCGGATTGCGATCGGAGAGCGTCTTGCGCATGATACGCGACCAAGTGTCCACCGGAAACAGCTTCAGGCTGCAGCGATTCGCCTTCACGTCGAAGCGGACGGCCTCGTCGTCATCTTCGACCCCTGCGTCGTTGCGCCCATCGTCTGCAGCTTCTCCCCCCGGCTGAGCAGGAGCCGCCTCCGCGCGTGGATCGTTGTCCGATACGCCCTCGCGATACGTCCCCTTGTCGCGACCAGCGCACACGAAGAAGCCGCTGCCCGGCTTCGGCCTCACGTAGCCTTCGCTGACCAGCATGTCGTATGCCTGCTCAACCGTGCTCACGCTGACGGACAGATGGCTAGAAAGCGTTCGCTTCGACGGCAGGCGCGCACCCGCTGGCAGCGTCCCCTCGCGAATGTCCTTGCGGATGCAGCGGTACAGATACTCGTATTTCGATTGACGGCCCCGCTTATCCAGGTCGTAGGTGATCATTGCCACAACGCAGCCTCCCGATATCCGATTGTTTCCCTCCATGATAGGCTACCGAAAGAAAAAGCAGGTCGGTTTCCGTCAACCGACCTGCTTTCGATGCCCTATTTCCACCTGTCCGGCAGTTAGCGACTAGCGGCGCTTCCGCCGATGCCGTCGCTTGTCGCGCTCCGTCTTGTGGACCTTCCACACGCAGTAGACCGCCAGCATGAACCCGCACAGGTACCCGAAGAACCCGATGATGGGCACCCCGAACAGGCGAGGCTCCATTTGCGTCGTGCAAAGCAGGCTCGAACCGATGAACAGGCCGGCCACAATGATACCCAGTGCCATGACGCCGATGGACCGGCGCAGCGCCGACACCGGCTCCTGCAGGTCACGCAGGCCGATGTTCATCTGCATCTCGCCCTTCTCCAACATGTTCAGCGTATCGGACAGCTGCTGGGGAATGCGCATACCCTTGTCCGTTGCGTAGTACAGGTCGAACAGCCGACGCTCCGCTTCCCGACCGATATCCTGAGGCTGCTTCAGCAACGAGCTCTTCAGATAGCGGGCCAGCGTGTCGGAGATATTGATGTTCGGATTGATGTCCTGTACGGTGCCCTGCAGCGTCATCAGGCCACGCGCCAGCGTCATGAACGACCCCGGCATAGAGATATGCTGGTCGCGCAAGGCACTGAGCAGATCGTTCAGGCCGTTCGTCAGGTCCAGGTTCGCAATGTCGCGTGTCGCGTAGCGCGATAGCAGCGAATCCACGTCGCGCAGCAGGCGCGCATGGTCCAGCTCGCCATCCGCATGGCCCCACGAAAGCAGCGTGGTTTTCAATCCTGCGGCATCGCCCATGGCAACGGCCAGGAACATCTTGCGAAGCATTGCGCGCTCGCCCTTCGCCAGCCTGCCCATCATACCCAGATCGATCCACACCACATCCTCATCGCGCAACATGATGTTCGCAGAATGCGGATCGGCATGGAACAAGCCGTCCTCCAGCATCTGCTCCAGGTAATTGTGCACGATGCGACGGCCCAGCTGCTCCAGGCGGTGCTCGGACAGCTGATCGCGCAGTTCGTCTATACGGTCGAACGATGCGCCCTCCACATACTCCATAACCAGGACGGTCTCGTTCGAATACTCCGCGTACACCCGCGGCGACGAGATGCCGTAGCGCCCTTCGTTGTTCAGGTAGAACTCGCGCAGGTTCTCGGCTTCCTTGCGGAAATCGACCTCCTCCTTCACCGTGCGCTCCAGCTCATCGATGAACACGTTCGCATCGAACCCGGAGCCCATGTACTCGGACGCCTCCAGCAGGTCGGCGGCGCGGCGCATGAGGTCGATATCGTCCAGGATCTTCTTCTTGATGCCCGACCGCTGAATCTTCACGGCAACGGATTCGCCCGTCACCAGCGTGGCGCGATGCACCTGAGCGATGGACGCGGATCCCAGCGGCACCGGGTCGATGGATTCGAACACAGAATGGTAATCGCCGTTGAACGATTTCGACAGCAGATCCTCGGCCTCCTCGAAGCTGAGCGGCGACGTGCTGTTGCGCAGCGTGGCCAGCGCGTTGCAGTACTCCACGGGAAAGACGTCGGCATGCGACGAGACCATCTGCCCCAGCTTCACAAACGTGGGGCCCAGCTCCTCCAACGCCGCCTTCAGCTGCTCCGGCGAGGGATTGCGCAGCAGGCCGTACTTCGCCAGCACGGCCAGAATCTCCCGCAGCCGCTTGCGCGATGTGGCGTCCATGGTCATGCCCGCCACGGCGCGCATCGCCTTCGCGGCGCGGCTCATATCATCCGGTGCTGCCGACATTGCGAACGTCCTTACCGAAACCGTCTGTCTCGCGCTGCAACGTAGACCATGCCGCTACGCCCAAGGGTCGTGGACGGGGCCGCGTAGCGCGTTCGTAACCTGCAAGCCGAACACGAATGCCGCCTTCGGCCCGTTGCCCGTGATCAGCGGCGCGCCGTTCACGTTGTTCTTCCCTTCCACCACGGCCGTCTTCTTCAGATTCGCACCGTGCGCCACCAGATCGTCCTCGTATTCCTTGTCGGGGAACACCGTGGCGTCCACACCGTCCAGCAGCCCCGCATGCGCAAGAATGACCGGCGCCAGGCAGATGGCCGCCAGCACACCCTCGTCGTCGACCACCTGACGGGCGATCTTCTCCACCCGTTCGTCGTCTATGTATATGGTGGCGCCCGGGCCGCCGATAAGCGCCAGGCAGTCCCATTTCTCGTTCACGGCATCGTCCAGCGTCATGTGCGCATGTGCAACGCTGCCCAGCTTCCCCTCGCAGGCGCCCGTATGCGTGCTGACCACCATGACGTCCGCCTTCGCGCCCTTCAGCGCGGCATGCGTCTGGGAAAACTCCTCGTCGCGGAACCCCTCCGGGGCAATGAGGATCATGGCCTTCTTGTCTTGCAGTCCCAGCATTCCGTCTCCTTATCTTTGAATACGGCACGAAGCGCAGCTGCCCGCGGTACGGCAGCTATTCGCATACGTGCGTCAAGCCCTGCGCCAGCATGGTGATCACGTGATCGTCGGCCAGCGAATACAGCACGTTCTTGCCGTCGCGCGAGAACTTCACCAGGTGCGCCTGCTTCAGCGTACGCAGCTGATGGGAAACCGCGCTCTGCGTGGCGCCGATGACCTCGGCAATCTCCCCCACGCGCAGCTCCTTGCCCATAAGCGCATACAGGATCTTGATGCGCGTCGTGTCGCTGAACACCCTGAACAGGTCCGCCAGGTCGTAGAGCAGCTCCTCGTCGGGAAGCTCCGTGTCCATTTCCTGCAGCAGGGTTTCCATATTGCGCATGTCGCCCATAGCGGCTCCTTCGCTTGCATGCCGGCTTTCTTCGTACCGTATCAGTATACGGCGGCAGCGCCGGCGCAGCCCGGCTTCCGCATGCAAGCTGCGCGAAACCCCTGCAAATGGCACCGGCCGCGCGCGGGGAGGCCGGGCCGTAACGCGCACGCGCCCGGAACGTTGGCAAGGCGCGACCGCATTGTCAAATCCATGCGATATGAAGCCGAGAACTTAAATAATTCGGGTCTTTTCCTATTGGCGTTCTTTTACGAAACCCCCGTTTTTCTCCCCCATTCTCTATTGGAAATTCGGAGGACAAATCAGCAGAATGGGGATATGCCAATCGCTTGGCAACACTGTCCATGTGCATTACGCGTCAGCGCATGCACGCGAAAGGAGTTTTGCATGAATCCCAATGCAAAGATCACCGATGAGCAGTTCGAGGCTTACAAGCTGAAGATCCGCGAGCTGGCTCAGGGTCCCTTTGAGGAAATGCAGAAGGACATCGAGGTCACCAACACGTTCCCCGATGAGTTCTACGAGCTGTGCAAGAAGAACGACCTGTATCGTTACTACCTGCCTTCCGAGTACGGCGGATGGGACCTCAACGAGCTGGAGATCCTGGAAGTCCAGGAGGAGTTCTCTCGCGGCCCCGGCGGCATGCGCATGCACCTGCATCATGCAGCTGACATGAACTGGCGCATCCTGGAGGACTACGGCAAGCCCGAGGTCAAGGCTAAGCTGATGGACAAGTTCCAGGACAAGACCATCTACTGCAACTTCGCCATCACCGAGGCCACCGGCGGCACCGGTGCCGACCTGCACACCACCGCTGTCAAGGATGAGAACGGCGATTACATCCTGAACGGCGAGAAGTGGCTGATCTCCCACACCGACTGCTCCGACTACACGTACGTCATCGCAGTGACCGACCCGAACGACGACAAGGACTCCCGTCTGTCCGCCTTCCTGGTTGACAACACCCTGCCGGGCTTCGAGATCGTCCCGATGCCCCACATGATGGGCTGCCGCGGCGCCGGCCACGCAGGCCTGCGTTTCACGAACGTCAAGGTCCCGAAGGAGTGCCTGCTGGGCGAAGAGGGCCAGGGCATGGAAGTTGCCATCCACTCCCTGTCCGTCTCCCGCGTCCACATCGCCGACTCCAACATCGGCATGGCTCAGCGCATGCTGGAGCTGTCCATCGCCCGCGCTCGTGACCGCGTGACCTTCGGTAAGCCGATCATTCAGCGTCAGGCCATCAAGATGAAGATCGCCAACATGATGCAGTACATCCATGCGACGCGCTGCATGGTTCGCGACTTCGCCCGTTACTTCGACGCCAACCCGAACGGCAAGTACATTGACGAGAAGGCTGCTCTGTGCAAGCTGCAGTCCATCGACATGACCCGCCTGGTTGCCGATGAGATGCTGGAGATCTTCGGTGGCATCGGCTACTTCGAGGATTGCGAGTACGGCCCGGTCGAGCGCCTGTACCGCGACTCCCGCGCTATGTGGCTGGAAGAAGGCACGCCGACTGTCCAGCGCATTACCATCGCTCGCGCCGTGGACAAGTACGACGGCCAGATGGATTACGTATAAGCAGGTTTCGCTTCAACAGCGAATCGCTTCACGCGAATTTTGGAACCGCTCGGATATCCGGGCGGTTCTTTTTGCATGTCAGACCCCGTTCGATTCGGTCCTTCTCCCAGGGCACAAAGAAAGCGCGCCCTCGGCCAAGGACGGTCGGGGGCGCGCTTTGCACACAGCCGGCAAATGCCGCAGGTAGTTACCGCTCTTCTTCGGGCTCGATGTTACCGTACTCGCGAACGAAGGCGATGAAGTTCTCCACAGCGCGGGGCTGGAAGACGTTCTTGCGATAGATAAGGTATACCTTGTGGAAGTCGTCCGGCACTTCCGAAAGCCGCACTTTCACCAGGTTCTGGAACGGCAGCAGACCCAGCGTGTCCAGAACCAAGCCGATTGCGGACGGGTCGGAATCCACCAGGGATCCCAGTGTGATCTCGTCTTCTGCCGTGGCATGGATGTCCAGGTCCCGGTCGCAGCATTCCCGACAAATCTTGCGGACCTCCTTGCCCAGGGGGATGTCGGGCGAGTAGCTGTAAATCTTCGAATGCGAAAGATCCTCGATGGTCACGCTCTCGCGCTTTGCAAACGGGCTGTAATCGTGCACCACGGCAACAAGCCGTTGGGAATCCACGGGAATGAATCCCAGGTCATCCTCCTTGCCCTCCACGTACGAGCCGAACACCACATCGTAACGCCCGGACTCCAAGTCCTCCACCAGCTGTGTTGTGAGGCCCTGGTACGTATTGATGGTAATGCCGCTCCCGTAGCGGTCCCGATACGCGCGCAGCAACGGCGGCAGATAATCTGCCTGGATGGTGTAGATGACACCCAAATCGATGGCGCCCGACGGCGATCCCGCTTGCTCGTGCGCAATATCAACGGCCTTGTCGATAAGATCAAGCGCCTGCGTGATGTATTCGTCGAATTCACGTCCCTGCTTCGTCAGGCGCACATTGCGCCCTTCCTTCTGGAACAGCGGGATGCCGAGCTCCTTTTCCAGCTGCGAGACCGCATTGGAAAGCGTCGGCTGCGTGATGAACAGTTCTTCTGCCGCACGCGTGTAATGCTGAACGCGCGCCAAAGTACGGAAATAGTACAAATGCGACAGGTTCATAGTCCGATATCTCTTTTCTATCGTTAAAGAAGGACTCAGTAAGAAAGGTGCATAAATGAGAATATAGCATAACGGCGTCCTTTAACCGCAGTCAGTCAGGTGCTTCAGTTCGAAGCCGACTGTCGAAAAGGCACCGAATGCCAGTTCGGCGGCCCGCTCAAAGCGAACCGCCGAACTGAGGATACGTGTAGTTGGACTGCGATCCGATTACTCGGGCATCTTGTCCATCGCACTATAACCGAACAGCTTCTTGGACTGGCTGACCAGGTACATCATCATGACAATCGCCAGGCAGGAGAACACCAGCAGCAGCACCATCATGGTCCACACCGCAGCGCCCTGACCGATAGCCGTGGTCAAGCTGCCCACGATAAAGGGCAGGAACACGGAGCCGGCACCCATAAACGTGTAGTAGATTCCGACGTTGCGGCCCTTCGGACCGGGGCAGTAGTTCTGACGAACAATCAGACCCGTCTGCAGGGCGCCACCGGCGGCGCCGAAGCCCAGCAGGGCGATGGCGATGTAGATGACCACATTCACATGGATCAGCAACACGATGGCCAGCGCGACGGCCGAGATGATGGAGTCGATCAGGACGACCTTGACGGGGTTCCAACGCAGCTTGGACATCATGAATGCCCAGAACAGAACCGCAATCAGGGAGCCGACCGTATAGATGGAAGTCAAACCGGCGGCAGCAACAGGATCAAGCCCGCAGTTCGTGATACCGAACTGCTTCGTGTACTGCTGGGCACCGTACATGATGAACATGCAGACGAAGCCGTAGAACATGGTGATGAAGTTCACCAGGGCGTTCGGCTTTGCCAGCATGGCTTCCCTCTGAGCCTTGATCTCTGCCTCGGCAGCGTTCTTCACGTCCTCGCTGTTCGCGCCTTCCACCTTTGTCTTGCGTTCGTCGTCATAAACGAACGGGCAGATGATAGCCATGATTGTGGCTATGACGGACATCACGATGGGGATGACGATGTTGACGTGCCAAGAACCCGGATCGCTGTTCATTGCGGCGAACAGCGGATAGATGATGCCAGAGACGGAAATGACGAACTTGATGCCGATGACCCAAGAGGCAGCATTCTTCGGATCGGCTTCCTGCGTGGCGGGATACAGGGAGGCATCCCAGAAGCCGGACGTAGCCAGACCGGATAGGAACGCCGCGAAGCAGGCAACGGTGGCGTCCGTGGTAGTCAGCAAGATACTGAAGCAGGTGATGTACAGCACGCCGCCGACCACGGCCGGAATCTTGCGGCCGATACGGTCGGACAGTTCGCCGCCCGCCCACACGCTGACGAATTTGCCGACGCCTGTCCAGACGATTGCCATAGATACGGCAGCAGCACCGGCAGTGGCGTCGGTATAACCCCACTGCGTGTAGAAGTTGACCTGATTCTGGCTCAGGATGATTGCCTGAATGCCGTGAGTCAGGTAGCACATGTACGTCAGGGCAATGGCGAACATGTACTTTTTCGCACGTTCTGCAGCACTCATTTATGCACGCCCTTTCTTCTCTTTGCCCCGCAGAAAGCAGTATCCAAACTGGAATTCTTCCTACCTTTAATTCAGCCAGTGAATGTAAAGGTAGGAAAACATCCGCTTGGAAACGAACTCACTGACAGAGCGAATGAATACCTATGTCTGTGATTCTAAGCATTTATAGGTAATATATATATTTATAAATAGATAGAATATTCAAATGGGTTTTTCGCTCCCCCTTTATACTTTGAATAGAAATACGCAGGAGTGGAAAAATACCCCAAATTGAGGAAATTCGCCCTTGACGCCCTTCTTCTCGCCGCATGCAGCATCATTGAATTTTGTTATTTTCCCCTACGCATGAAATGCAACATGAAAGTGCATTTTGCGAGAAAAACCTGCGTACGAAGTTTAATAAATCCTATCTATCATTTACTAAATTACCCATAGTTACAGCCATTGGACTATAATCAGGAGCGTGCAAAAGACATCGTGGTATCGGAAGTGCAGCGGTGTCGGTTGGTTCAGGATGGGTCTGAGAGGATCCCTCCTACAGGAAAGGAAGTAACACATATGGCTAATTGGTTCGCAACTCAGCCGGATCAGGTGCTGGCAGGCCAGACTGCAGTCGTTATGGGCGGCGGCTCCGGCATCGGCAAGGCTACGGCTCAGTCTCTGATCGCCGCTGGCGCTAACGTCATGATCTGCGGCGTGCCCGAGCAGCTGTGCCTGGACACCGCCAAGGAACTGGCTGCTGACGCCAAGGAAGGCCAGAAGGTCCTGGGCATGCTGTGCGACGGCACCAATCAGGAGAACATCGACGCCATGCTGAAGAAGACCGTTGACGAGTGCGGCGAGATCAACATGGTCGTTTCCACCGCCGGCATCGCTCTGCCCCGCATGAACGTCCTGGATGTCACGCCCGAGCAGTACGACAAGATCTTCAACGTCAACGTGAAAGCTAACTGGTTCCTGGCCACCTCCGCTGGCAAGATCATGAAGGAGCAGGGCAAGGGCGGCAAGATCGTCATCATTTCTTCTGGCCGTGGCTCTCGCCCGATGGAGAACATCGCTCCTTACTCCACCACGAAGTCCGCTGTCATGGGCATGGTCCGTGCAATGGCCGTCGACCTGGCCAAGTACGACATCCGCGTGAACGGCATCGCCCCCGGCTATGTCTTCACCCCGATGGTCAAGAAGGTCTTCGAGGAGCAGCCTCAGCAGGAGGCCTACGTCAAGTCCCGCACCCCGCTGCGCGACTACACGTACATGGGCTCCCTGGACGAGATGGCTTCCGCTATCATGTTCTTCCTGAACCCCATCAACGAGTACACCACCGGTCAGACCATCGTCCTGGACGGCGGCTGGTCGCTGCAGTAATTCCGATACCACGGGATACTCGAAAAGGAGCGCCTCGAGCAGGCGCTCCTTTTTTATTTCAATGGCAGGTGCCGGCAAACAGCATCGCGCAACCTATCCGGCTCCGAACACGGAGTCGGGCATTCTATTCTTCTTGCGGCTATTCGTTCTGCCAAAACTCCGGAACGCACCGCTGCCGCCCAGCAGCAGGCTATTCCACTTGGCTATTCGAAGTACGAATGGTACAGCGACTCTTTGTCCACGGCCTGTTCGGGGAACAGGTAATTGTACAAGTCGATGAAATATTCGTCGGTCATACACGCAATGTAGTCCGCAACAATAACTTCGGGCGCATTTCGCTCCGCATATTGCGAGTTGTAGCGCATAACCCACGAATGCACATGGTGGCGGAATATGGGCGCACCTTCATTGCCGGCGTGCAGGTCGTCCAAGCAACGCTCGAAGATGCGCGTCATCATAGGCTCGATGATGCTATCCAAGCGGGCATGGGCCGCCTTCGATTGGTAAATGAGCCGCGAGTTTTCGTCTTTGATGCGCATCAGGCTTTCAAACACCTCGGGGTCAAGCGCGAGATAGCTTTTCCCCAAGCTGTTCTTGATCAGGTTCAGCGTCGTGTTCCTGATATAGTCCGCGTTCGTGGCACCGACTACTTCGCCGTCTGTGCGGTACTCGCTCTCGTCCAGTACGCCAATGCTCACCGCGTCTTGACGGTCCTTGCCCAGGTACGCCAGAATGTCGCAAATGCGCACGACGCATCCTTCCAGCGTGCTGGGCCGCAGCAACTGGCTGTTCGAGAAGCTGCAATAGCAATCCGCCATCATGGCATCCAGGTCGGCAAACGTATCGCACGGCCGCGGCTCGTACTTCGCGAACGCCTTTTCGCCGCAATGCGAAAGAATGCCATTGTATGTCTGCAGTGACAGATTGCTGGTGGAAATCTGTCGCAGCAGACGCACGCTCTGCACATTATGGCTGAAATGACGGCCCGGTATGCCCGGCGCGTCCGTATGCGTGAAGAG
Source organism: uncultured Coriobacteriaceae bacterium (assembly GCA_900552585.1). Classification (GTDB taxonomy): domain Bacteria; phylum Actinomycetota; class Coriobacteriia; order Coriobacteriales; family Eggerthellaceae; genus UMGS1519. The sequence goes on along the minus strand of USAB01000042.1, from coordinate 1,670 downwards.
CAGCGTATCCAGCATTCGCTCTCCCCCGTGGCCGAAGGGCGTGTGACCCAGGTCGTGCCCCAGAGCGATAGCCTGGATCAGGGCCGTGTTCAGACCCAAAGCCCGCCCAATCTTCAGGGAGATCTGCGCCACCAGCTGCAGATGGAACGAACGGCGCGACAGGTCGTCATTCCGGAAGAACGGGAACACCTGCGTCTTGTCCATGCAGCGGTTATAGAAAGCATTGTTCAGGATGCGGTCCACATCCCGCACGAATGCGGGCCGCAAGCACGCATCGACATCGGTCAGCACATCCGGGCGCTCGTAAATTGCCTGGTTGCTATGGGTAGCATGCGGCGAAAGCAGCGCCTCTTCGCGCAGACGATTCCGTTCCAGCAGCTCCCGTTGGTCATCCGTCAGTTCAAAGAGATCAGGGCGTTCGGTTGCCATTACAGCTCCCTACGGCTTTCGATGGCACGGCCGAGCGTGACCTCGTCTGCGAACTCCAAGTCGCCGCCGACGGGCAGACCGCTGGCCAGGCGCGTTACGCGGATGCCAAGCGGCTTGATGAGCCGCGCCAGATAGCTTGCCGTCGTTTCGCCCTCAACGTTCGGGTTCGTGGCAAGCAGCACTTCCGTGACGGCGCCGTCGGACAGGCGGCTCATCAATTCGGCAATGTGCAGATCGTCAGGGCCGATGCCCTCCATAGGCGAAAGCGCGCCGCCCAGCACATGGTAGACGCCGTTGTACAGCGTGGTGCGTTCGATGGGCGGGATGTCGTGGGGCTCGCTGACCACGCAGATAATGCCGTGATCGCGATCGGGCGAAGCGCAGATCTCGCACAGGTCGTCCTGCGCGTAATTGAAGCATGTGGAGCAGAAATGCACGGTGTCCTTGACCTCCACGATGGCGTTCGCCAGGCGCAGCGCCGTCTCACGATCGGCGTTCAGCAGCCAATACGCAATGCGCTGGGCCGACTTCGGACCGATGCCCGGAAGTCGTCCCAGTTCGTCGAGCAGTTTCTGGATAGAGGGAGCTGCGTACATGAGTTACATGCCCGGAATCTGCATGCCGCCGGTAGCGGCGTCGATATGCTGCTGGGCAATCTCGTTCATCTCGCGGAAGGCGTCGTTGATGGCGGCGACCACCAGGTCCTCCAGCATCTCCGTGTCGTCCGGGTTCACAACGATCTTGTCGATCTTCACGGACTGCACCGTCATGTCGCCCTTCACGGTGGCCTTGACCATGCCGCCGCCCGCCGTGCCTTCGGCGGTCATCTGGGCAACCTCTGCCTGCGCCTTCTGCAGGCGCGCCTGCATCTGCTGGGCCTGCTTCATCATCTTCTTCATATCCATGGGTGGGTATCTCCTTTCGGGCATGCGCCCGTCTCTTGCTTCTATAAAACCGCACTTGTGCGGAATTTACCAGATGCCCGCGCAGGGAAGCCGCGCGTTCTGCCGAAATCGCTCGAACCGCGCATGCCGACCCTCCCTGCTAGCGGTTGTCGTTGGGCACGTCGCCCCCGTCCACTTCCTCGAACGTCACGCCGGCGCCGAAGCCCGCTTCCAGCATGCTGGCGAAATCGCCTTCCTCCTGCGGATCAGTATCGCCCGTCGGCGCAGCTGCCGGCTGCGGTTCGGGGGCCGCCTGAGGTGCGGGGGCCGCAGGCGCCGGCGGCGTGACCGGCCGCG
>USAB01000041.1 GCA_900552585.1 uncultured Coriobacteriaceae bacterium | reverse complement strand
CAACCACCAGCGCGATGCCGAACGACGTGATGGCCAAGCTGCCGATATCCAAACCATGCAGCGTCATGGGAATGCCCAGGACAAGGCAGATCGCCGGCACCAGAAGCGACAGCACGGCCTGCAGGCGGTGCTTGCGCCTCGATTGCTCCGCAGCCTTCAGAAACACGTCGTCTTCCTGCAGCGCGTCGTAACGCGACTTCGAATTCGCGTAATCCGCCTGAGCGGAATTCAGGTTCTGCTCTGCACGATCGCGTTCTTTCTGCAGGTCATCCAACGTATCGCGAATCGTGCGCTCCTGCGCGCGATCAAGCGCGCGAAGCTCAGCTGTCTCTTGGGGGAGCGTGCGATCCAGAGACTCGCGCTCGCGCGTTGCCTCATCAAGCGAGTCCTCCAGTTCGGCACATTGGGACAGCAGGTCGTCGCGGCGACGCTCCAGATTCTCGAGCAGCGCCTGCTGCGATGTCATCTGCTCGATAGCGGCATTCAGACGTGCCAGGCGCTCCGCCGATTCTTCGCGCTTGTGTTGCAACATGTGCGATTCTTCCTCGCATTGCATCAGGTGCTCGGCATCTGCCGTTGCGGCTGCCACCTTTTCGTCGGTCTCTTTGATGGCTGCGGCAAGGTTCGTAAGCGAATGCTCGTTCGACGCAGCCCGAGACGTGTAGCTTGCCAGCTGGCGGTCCAATTCCGCGCGAACGTTCGCGGGCGAATCGTCCGTGCCGGCACCTGCCGTAAGCAGGCGCGCCGTTACGGTGGATGCATTGTCCAACCCCCGCAGCTCGTCGCTGTCCAAGGCAAACAGGGAATGGTACGTATCGGCATCGATATCGCTTGTCAGCCATGCATCGCCCTGCAGCCCGTCTGCATTGCGCACGCGCTGGACCTGTGCCTGCTCGCCTGCCGCGTTCTCGAATATCAGCTGACCGGCACGGCCCGCGTTCGCCGGCCGATAGGCATTCTGCTTGCCGCGGGCGGGCGTCCATCCGAACAGCACGCCCTGAATAAACGAGGCAACGGTCGTCTTGCCCGCCTCGTTCTTTCCATACGCGACGTTCAGCCCCGGGCCGAACGGACCGACGGAACGGTTGTAGAACGAACCGTAGCTTTCCATATGAATGCCAGACAGATACCACGTGCCGGATGCAGGACGCGAAGCACCGGCAGCGGTATGCAAAGTTTCCCGGGCGTTCATGAGCGACCCCCGTTCAGCAGGTCGAGCACCAGGTCCTCTGCTTCGGAACCCAAGGTATCCAGGCGCTTCTCGACAAAGCGGGGGAGCGAGAGCCCCTTTTCCGCGAATGCATCCTGCAAGTATGCAAGCGATTCCTCGCGGTGCTTCACCGTCTGCTCGCACGTCTCCATGAACGTTGCCGGGAACAGGCCCTCGCGGCGCATCCGTTCCTTGTCAAGCGGCAGTGTGGTGGCATCCACGACCGCATCGCAGAAGAAGTCCGGCACTTCCGCGTTGATGCGGTCGCGCAGGTCGTCCAACACGCCCGGCCGTTGCAACGTTTCATGGATCGTCGTTGCACCACGCAACACGATGCGTTCGATCATCTGGCTGCAGAATGACGTTCCGTTCAGGCGATACAGCTCGGAGACAATACGCTCCACAACGTCCGACAGGCTCTCGGCATCCGAGACATCCACGTTCGGCCGTTCCCACACCACGCTAGCAGTGGGAATGAACTCCACCTTGTTGCAGGCGCCTTTTCGAAGCGTGACCAAGTTCACGCCGTGGGGTCCCGTCTCGTTCAGTGCGCGACCTTGGATGCAACCGCTAAAAACAATGTGGGGATCATTGGGATCGTCTATGATCTCGGGGCGATGCAGATGGCCCAGGGCCCAGTAATCCATGCCCGCCCGCTGCAATTGGGCAGGCGCGACCGGCGCCTTCGATATATCGCGGTCCAACCCGGTATGGATGACGCCGATGGAGAACGGGGCCGAAACGCCCAACGCCGCTTCGGCATCCACCGCCGTGATGCCCGTTGCAACACTTTCGCCTGCCGGCCACGCCTGATTGTAGAAGCCGCGCCCTGCCAGCAATGCAATGGGCCTTCCGTCCCTCTGATAGCAGAAGTATCCCGGACGCGTTGCAGAGAACATGAACGCATTCTGGGGCAGGCGTGCATAGTTTTGCCGCCACGATGTATACGGGTCGTGGTTTCCCGTGCATAGATAAACCGGAATGCCCGCTTGCCCAAGCCGATTCAAGCCAATGACGAAATGCAGGTAATCCCCATAGGAAGGGTGGGCTTCGTCGAACGTGTCGCCGGCAATGATGACGAAATCTACGTGGTGTTCGAGCGCAACATCCACCAGGCGGTCATACGCCTCCGGAACGGCCTTGACCAGGCGGTCGGCCCATTTGTCGGAGACGTTGCGGAGACCGCGGAACGGCGCCCCCAAGTGGAGGTCGGCCGCATGGATGAATGTCACCGTTTCGCTCATATGCCCCAGTGTAGCGAAAGAAACGAGCAGGGGAAAACCGGACGCGGGACGCTACAGCTGCGAGGCGTCGTACCAGTCGCTGTACGTGGTGTTCTCGGCCGTGTATGCCAGCGTGATATCGCGCGTGGGACCGTTGCGGTGCTTCGCAACGATAAGCTCGGCCGTGCCCAGGTCCGGACGCCCCTCCTGTTCCGCTTCCTGCTCGTTCATACTGCGGTCGATAAACATAACGATGTCGGCGTCCTGCTCGATAGAACCGGATTCGCGCAGGTCGGAAAGCTGCGGGCGCTTCTTGCCGCGCATCTCCACAGCGCGGGACAGCTGCGACAGCGCCAGAACGGGCATGTCCATCTCTTTCGCCAGCACCTTCAAGCCGCGGGAAATCTCGCCAACCTCCACGTTACGGTTTCCGTCGCGGCGGGGAGCCGGCGGATTCATCAGCTGCAGATAGTCCACAATGATGAGGCCCTTGTCGAAATGGCGCAGCTCGCGGCGCGCCTTCGCCCGCAATTCCAGAATGGAGAGGTCGGGGGAGTCGTCGACGTACAGCGGCAGGCCGGAAAGGCTCTGCAGCGCATCGCCGATAAGCTGCCAGTCGTTCTCGTTCAAGAAACCGCCGCGCACCTTCGACAGGCCCACGCCCGCCTGCGAGCACAAGATACGCTGCATCAGCTGGATGGCGCTCATCTCCAACGAGAAGAACGTTGTTGCAACACCCGCTTCCGCAGCATTCGCAGCGATGTTCAAGGCAAAGGCCGTCTTGCCCACGCCGGGGCGGGCTGCCAGAATAATCAGGTCGCCGCCGCGCCAGCCGTGGAACAGGTCGTCGACGTCTTTGAAGCCCGTGGGAACGCCGGCAAGATGGTTCTGCTGGTCCGCAAGCTTCGAAATCTCGTTGAATGTCTCTTCCAGCAGGTCGTCAACGCTTTTGAACGTGGATGACACGCGCTGCTCCGTCACGGAGAACAGCGTCTTCTCCGCCTCTTCGACCACCTGGTCCAGATTGTCCGGAGCGTTGTAGGAAAGAGCTGTGATCTCGGCGGAAGCACGGATCAGGCCGCGGAGGATAGACGTGCGCTTCACCACATCCGTATGCATGCGCCAATTCGTCAACGCGAACGTGTTATCGGCCAAATCCAGCAGGTACGAGCGGCCGCCGACGGAATCGAGCGTGCCCTCGGCGCGCAGGCGCTCCTCCAGCGAGATCTGGTCTATGGGCACGTGACGCGTGTACAAATCCAGCATGGCTTCGAAGATCATGCGGTGTGCAGGGCGGTAGAAGCTGTCTGGCTGGAGTTTGACGGCAATGTCCTCCATAGCCTCATCGCTCAGCAAACAGGCCGCGAGAACGGATTTCTCGGCCTCGATGTTGTGCGGTTCCTCGCGGACGTTGCCGCCACCGCCATCGGTTATCGGATAGCCGCCATCGGCATAACCGTTCGCTTCGGGATAAGAATCGTACCTGTCATCACCCTGTGCCATTGGCGCCCCTTTCGCTTCGTTGACCTATCACGGTACCGCAATTTCGGCAGCGGAAGAGCGAAACACACATACGGCATTCTTTCGTAGCCCGTGTACCGTCTCTGCGCCAATCCGCATACGCCGGAATGGGAAAGCCCTCCGTAGCGCCAAACGGCGCCAGGGAGGGCATTCAATGTTCCTGCCGAACTATCGGAGGAGTGTCTCTCTCGAAAACGCAAACCGTATAGGATTCGCGACGGGGAAGGTGCTATTCGGCAGCCTCTTCCGCCTCGACTTCCTGTGCGTCCTCGACGGCCACGGCTGCGGCCTCTTCCTCGGTCTCGTTCTCTGCGGCCTCGTCAACCACCTCGGGCTCGTCACCGACCTGAACGGTCATGTCAGCCTTGATGGTACGGTACAGGGAAACGGACACGGTGTGCTTGCCGGCAACGCGGATCGGATTGGACAGCTCGATGCGCTTGCGGTCGACGTCCACATCCTCCTGAGCCTTCAGAGCGTCGGCGATCATCGCAGCGGTAACGGAGCCGAACAGCTGGCCCTCTTCGCCCACGCGGGCGTCCACCTTGACGGTCAGACCCTGCAGCTTCTCGCGCAGAGCCTCGGCATCGGCGATGCGGGTTTCCTCGCGCTTGGCGATATTGGCACGACGCATCTCCAGCTGCTTCAGGTTGCCCTTCGTGGCAACGACAGCCATCTTGCGGGGCAGCAGGTAGTTGTTCGCAAAGCCGCGAGCCACGTCGACGACGTCGCCTTCGCCACCCTTGCCCTTGATCTCGGTCAGTAGAATTACCTTCATCTCAGCCTCCTCGTTTAGCGATTGCGGCGGTCGCCACGACCGCTGACGGAGGGGACTGCGTACGGCATCAGAGCCATCTCGCGGGCACGCTTGACAGCGTTCGCGATGTCGCGCTGATGCTGGGTGCAGGCACCGGTGACGTGGCGCGGCTTGATTTTACCGCGGTCGGTCACATACTTGCGCAGCATCTGGGTGTCCTTGTAGTCGATGTACTCGGCACCTTCCTTGCAGAACTGGCAGTACTTGCGGCGCGGCTGCTTTACATAATCTGCCATGTAGAATTACCTCTCTTAAACCTAGAACGGGATGTCCTCATCGTAGACCGAGGTGTCCACCGCCGGCGCAGGAGCAGGAGCAGCAGGGGCGGGCGAGTAAGAGTTCGCCTGGCGGGAATCATATCCGCCATTTCCCTGATAGCCGCCGTTGCCACCGCCGTTGCGGCTGGACATGAATTCGATCTCGTCGATGATGACTTCGAGCTTCGATCGCTTCTGGCCGTCACGCTCCCACTGGCTCCAGCGGAGCTTGCCCTCGATGGCGACCTTGCTTCCCTTGGAAAGGTACCGGCTAATCGCCTCGGCGCGGGAACCGAACATGGTGCAGTCGACGAAGTTCGGATAGTCCTCCCATTCGCCCGTCTGATTGTTCCTGCGACGGTCGTTCACGGCAACGCCGATGGCCAGGACGGCAGTTCCGCTCGTTGTATGGCGAAGCTCCGGATCGCGGGTCAGGTTGCCGCTGATAATGACTCGATTGATGCTCATCTCATACCCTCTTTCATGCTATGGCGCCCTTTCGAAGCGCCATCCGAATTACTCGCGGTCGTCGCGACGTACGATCATGTGACGCTCCACGGCATCGGTAATGCGAAGAACGCGATCGATCTCGGCGATATGCGCCGGATCAGCATGGAAATCAATGAGGGTGTAATCACCGTCGGTCAAGCCGTTGATCTCATACGCCAGCTTGCGCTTACCCCAAGCGGTAACGTTATCGATCTTGCCGTCTTCGGAAGAGAGGACAGTCTCGATACGCTTCATGGTTGCAAGACGGGATTCTTCATCAATAGCAGGATTGACGAAAAACAAAAGTTCATAAGCCTTCATCAGCTCACCTCCTCTGGACTCTGCGGCTCCGGGGCTGTTGAAGGTCTGCCCGAAGCAGGATTAGCTTGACTATTCTAGCAAGGCATTCTGCATTTCAGCAAGAGATAGCTCATCCTCCACGAATGCCGCACAATACCTGCACAGAGCGAACCTGCCATCGGGAGCGATTCCGCGTTCGCACCGGCCCTCATTGATTCCGCTTTCCCATTAACACGATACAGGGGCCCTCTCACGTAATCTGGTGAGAAGGCCCCTGCGGAATGAACAGCATTACCTTGCGCCGCTTACGCAACACATATCTGCCGCTAAGCGATGCCGGCAGCTAGAACCCAGCAACATGCGCACTGCTAGATATCGGAAGGGTCGCGCGGTTCGTCGTCGAAATCCGCGTCCTCCTGACCCTCGGGTTCCTGCGCCTGGGGCGTGGCGCCTTCTTCATCAGGCGTATTGTCGTTGAATGTCAGCGCCATGAAATTCGGAGCCGGTCCGATATAGGAAATAGGGGGAACGAACTCGAATGCTTTGTTTTCCTGATCGACGTTATACAGTAGTGCGACGGCATATCCTTCCGGCAAGCCCGCCATGCCACCTTCAGCAATGATGGCATCCTTCTGACCTTCGTCTGTGTCGACATAGCCGTCATAGCAGAAGCCGTATCCCTGTGCGCCGCGCGTGCCTTCCACTGTATGCTTTGCCATGCGATAAACATCGGTCGGCTCTTCGCCGGCGATTTCCTCCAGAACCAACGACTCGCCCACAGCAACGCCCACAAATGGCGAGAAGCCCTGCTGCTCCTCCATATTCTTCCGTGCTTCACGCACCAGGTACTGCAGCAGTTTCTGAAGCAGTTCGGGCATATCGGGCGCAGTATTCTGCCCCGGCTTAACTACGCGATCCGCCATGGCGTCTCCTTTCGCCTGTTCTTTGTTGCGCTCAAGTGTAGCATCGAAGCCGCAGGCCGCTGGGACGCGAATCGCGAGCGTTGCCAAACAATGGATAAAGCGGCCCGCGAAGCGCAGTCAACAGAATGTAGCCCGGCAAAGTCGCACACCAACAAGGCATGAAAAAAACGCCCGATTTCTCGGGCGTTTGATGGAGCTGGCGGAGAGGCGGGGATTTGAACCCCGGTAGCCGGGAGTACCGGCTAAACGGTTTTCGAGACCGCCGCATTCAGCCGCTCTGCCACCTCTCCATATTCAATTACTTAAAAGCGCCCAGCTTTCGTTGGGCGCCTGTAATTCTGGCGGAGAGATGGGGATTCGAACCCCAGATACGCTTATGGCGTATACACGATTTCCAATCGTGCTCCTTCAGCCTGACTCGGACATCTCTCCGGCTGATATATGCGCCGCTGCTTCGCAACGCAGATTAGTATTTTACTTCATCTAGTACTCGCTGACAAGAGAATAATAGCCATTCTGCTCCTCTACTTCCAAAGGAACATCAAAGAGCGAGGTCAGCTGCAGACTTGTCATGAGTTCTTTTTTCGGTCCGTCGGCAAAAATCGCCCCGTTTTTGATCATGACAATGCGATCGATCTCGGGAAGGATGTCTTCGGGGTAGTGCGTCACCATGATAATGCCCTTGCCGCGCTGGGCCAAGCGCCGCAGCGCCTGCCGTACATAGAACATGCCTTCGGGATCCAGGCCGTTGCACGGCTCGTCGAACACGACGACTCTCGGATCATGGATAAGCGCCCGCGCAATAAGCACGCGGCGCGCCTGGCCGGACGAAAGCGTTTTCACGTCGCGGTCTGCAAGGGAACCGATGCCCATGAGGTCGATGGTCTCCTGCGCAAGACGATAATCGTCGTCCGTTGCCTCGACATGCCGCGGCACACCCAGCGCACCGTACAGGCCGCCGACGACCACTTCGATGACGGGAAGATGAACGGTGATCTCGTCCTGCATGGAGGCGGACACAATACCCAGAAACTTCTTCACATCCGCAAGGGCAATGCGGTCGCTGCCGCAGAACCGCACCGGCGGATTCTCTCGATACAGCGGGTGCATTTCGCGCGTGATCAGGCGAATAAATGTGGACTTACCGGCACCGTTCGGGCCAAGGAGCACCATGTTCTCTCCGCGGTCAAGCACGAAGTCATCCACGTGAAGCAGTTCTTTTCCACCGCGGCGTACCACCGCATCGTGCATTTCGATAAGAGGAGCCGTGGGGTCATACCCCACGGAGTTCCTCATCATGTCATGTTCTTCCACGAATGTTCCTTGCGTTACTTGCTGCTGGAGCTGCTGGAGTTGGATTCCAAAGCCGAGCTGGAGCTGCTGACGGACGAGCTCTCCGTGCTGGACGAATCCGTAGAAGAGGAATCGGAGCTGCTGGAAGCCGTCTCGTCAGAGGTGCTGGAGCTGTACTTCGACATATCCACGTTGTAGGAGACGTTCGAAGGCATGTCGTTCACCTTGATGTCCTGCTGAGACTTGTAGTCGTCGTACCATTCCTGGAACTTCGTGGACTCGTTGTTGTTCTTCAGATAGCTGGTGATGTACTTCGTCAGCGCATCGGGTACCTGATCCAGGCTCGTCAGCTTCTTCGGAGCCGTCCACACGTCCGTGCACTTGATGATATGAATGCCGTAGTCGCTCGTGACAAGACCGCTGACCTGGCCCTTCTTCAACTTATCAAGCGCATCCGTGTATTCCGTCACGAAGCTGTTCAGCTTATCCCAGCCCACATTGCCGCCGTTCTTGGCACTTGCACTGTCAGTGGAATATTTCTTCGCCGCATCTTCGAAGGAGATCGTGCCGGCCTTGATCTGGGCCAGCACCTTCTTCGCCTTCTTCTTATCCTTGCTGGAGAACAGAATCTGGGAAGACTTCTTCATGCCGCTGAAGTAGCTCTTGTATGTTTTGATAGTGCTGAGGACCTTCTTCTTTGACGGCGTAATCTTGCCCTTCGTCACCGCATCGGAGACCTTCTGCTCCAGCAGCGCGTTCGTCACGTTCTCCTTGTATTTGTCCTCCGTCAAACCAGCGCTGCTCAGGGCAGACTGCCAGGCCTCATCAGTCGAGTAATTCGACTTCATGGAGCTGATAGCGGAATTCACCTCGTCGTCGCTGACGGAGATGTTGTTATCGTTTGCGTACTGCTTCTCAAGTTCCAGCTTGACGTAATAGTCAATGACGTCGGAGCGAACGGACTCGGGAGTTTCACCGTACGTAGAGAGGTATTCCGCCCACGAATCATCATCGGTCAAGCCGTTCGAGGAACGCATATCATTGATGTATTGAGTGATGGTATCTTCGGAAATCTCCGTGCCATTCACTGTTGCAGCTACTCCACCGGTCATGCCGTTGCTGTTGCAACCAGCCAGCAGCACCAGTGACAGAGAAGCAACGGCTATACAGGAACCGATAAGGCTAATCTTCGCCGTCTTCATGTAAACCTCTCTCATAGGGTCATTAATCAGGAGGTATTTTCGCACAACATGCAAGTGAAGCCTGATAGGACACAATTTGCCCATGCAGGATTCAAAATGCGTGCAAGTGGCAAACTGCTTGCTACAATGCAGCTATGGAACAGAACTCCGATAGCTACAGCTACAACCGGGCGCAGGCGTGGCAGCTCTATGCAGATATGCTCGCTGGTTGCCCGAATGGATACATCCTCGTTGTTTCCGAAACGTCCGTGTCTTCCGATGCAAAGGTCGCGTTGCAGAAGAGCTTCGACGCCTTGGGGTATGGGTCTGACGCATGCACATATCTTGTTGCAACACACGATATGCTTTCAGACCATGACCTCATGGCAGCAGTCGAATCCGTCGACCCAGCTATTCTTATTGCCGCCGATCGCGCTTCTGCTGACTTCCTGGCCTCCGCCTACCGCTGTTCCGTTCCCAGCATGACGCAATTGCGCGTGTTCGGAAGAAGGGCGTTGGCATTTGATTCCCTTGACGAGCTTATGACCACGGATGACGGTCACCAAAAAATATGGGCAGCGCTCAAGACGCTGCCCAAAATTCCGTAGCTTGCCCCGTTACCCCTGATTGGCCATCAGTTCGCTGCGATTCCCGTTGCTGTAGATTCAGCCCCCGCATCCGGCATGCCGTCTCCCTTGTTCACATACGATTCCGTACCCTTCTTCTTCGCTTCCTTTGAAGACGTAACGGTAGAATCGTCCGACACGACCGTCGACGGATCGCCACCCTGGTCGATGACCTGCATCATTTTCGTCAGCTTCTTCGTATCTGCAACAACGTAAGACGCACCGTCACTGCCTGTTGCAGTTGTGTTGGGCATGAGCGCAGAGTACACCGTCATATCGCTGGAGTCCTTGAACTTGCCTGCCAGGGCAATAAGGCTGCTCACGTCGTAATCCGTGGTGATGCATTTCGCCATCCTCTCAATTACGCCAGGCATATCCGTTGCAGACATGCTCATCAACTTCTTGACCATGGCCTCTATCAGCAGGCGCTGATTCGTGGTGCGCTGGAAGTCGCCGGATGCGTACGATCGTGAACGGGCGAAGATCATGGCTTGCGTGCCATTCAGAGTCTGCTTGCCGGCCTTCAGCTTGCCGCCGGCATCCGCATCGTCGATATCCATGGGAACGTCCACTTCAACGCCACCCATATAGTCGATAAGATCGACCAAGTCTTCGAAGTGCACTTCAGCGTAATGCGAGATTTTCACGCCGCACAGCTGAGAAGTGGCATTGATGGTTCCGGAGGTGCCGTCATACGCGTAGGCAGCGTTGAATTTCACGGTGCCGTAATCTCCGTAGTTGATAGCGGTGTCACGCGGGATGGAGAGAAGCGTAACCTCCGCATTGCCCGGGTCCACGCGAGCGAGGATAGTGGTATCGGATCGGGCTCCCTCGACGCCTTCGCGGTCATCGCAGCCCAAAAGCACCATATAAAACGGGTCGTCTCCGACGGATGGCGCCAGAGAATCGGCAATTTGAGCGTTCTCTTCGGAATTGCTGCCCTTCAGAATGCTGTTGAGGTTATTCAGATACAGCGCCCCTGCGATAGCAGCCGCAGCCACTATTGCGACAATAACAAGAAGAACTGTCACTACCTTTCGCTTCGTGCTCCATTTCTTCTTGTGTTTTTTCGAATGTGAGCCGCTGCTATAGGTATTGCCAGCGTTGTACCGGGAATACCCCGTGTCTACTGCCGGGATGGGGATTGTTGCACCAGAACCCACTTCTTCTTTGTCGAATTCATAGGCGAATTGGGTGCCAGAGCGTACTCCCGCATCTTTGTTCTTCGGGTTATTGCCTTTAGCTTTCTTGCTTCGCCCGGCCGCATGCGCACCGGACTTTTTGCTAAATGGCATGAATACTCCTTACTCGCTAATGAGTAATTGTATCATGCGTCCTTATCAGGACGTTTTTCCTCACCTGTTGCCTGGCGCATAGACACAAGCATCCCATAAATCTCCCGCATTTCTTGTAAATCAGACCAGGTCCAGCAGCTCTTTCGGGCTTTGTATCAGGGTATCGATACGCGGATCCGCGCGAAACTCGCTGCCACCGAAGCCCCAGGAAACGCCGATCAGATACACGCCGCCGCTTGATGCGGCCAGCACGTCCGGCTGGGAATCGCCCACATAGGCAACTTCATCTTTGTTTAAACCGAGCTCTTCTATGCATGCCAGCAGACCGGCCGGATCAGGTTTGCGCGGAACGCCCTTGCGTTCTCCATGCACGACATCGAAATAGCCAGGGAGGTGCTTTTCTATGAGCATATGAACCAGCCGATCGTTCTTGTTCGAAAGAACACCCAGCTTCACACCGGCCGCTTTCAGACCTTCCAAGGCCTGAGCCATGCCGGGATAGACCTTGGTCTGCTGATCGCCGTACGCCGCATACAGCATCTTCCAGGTTTCATAGACATGATCGACAATAGAGGGGGAGGCGTCTTCAGGAACGGCCTGTTGCACCAATCTCAGACCGCCATTGCCGATATAGCTGAGAATATCCTGCTCCGTGCGTTCGGGATATCCCACGCTTGCCAGCGCCTTGTTCGTCACGACGACCATGTCGGCGAGCGTGTTAAGCAGCGTACCGTCCAAATCAAAGATAAGTGCTTTGAATTTCATTGAAATCGCTTCAGAAAAAAATGGAGCGGGTGACGGGACTCGAACCCGCGGATACAAGCTTGGGAAGCTTGGGCCTTACCACTTGGCGACACCCGCATGTTACCGGCAACCGTTGAGCCTTCCGCTCGACGGTTTTCTGATTATAGCAAAGTTCCCTTTGTTGAAAAGAAAAGCGGACGCCAGAGCGCCCGCAAAAGCACATTCAATTGAGGGAATTATTTCTTATCCGAAACGAACAGACACATGGTAGTGCCGCAATCGGGGCACTTGCCCTTGATCATAGTGCGGTTGTTCTTCGTCTTGGTCTTCTGCGGATCAACCATGACTTTCTTCTCACCGCATTTCATGCAACGCGCTTCAACGTCAGCCATATCGTCCTCCTCCCTGTTATTGGGTGTAGAAACCGTCTTCCTTGCAAGTCGCGCTCACAAGTTTTGTTCACGATAGCATATGGCCGCAATGCCTACAGGCGCACGCGGCATTTTCGCAGTCCAGCGGCCTGACCACCATAAAAAAAGCGGCGAACCGAATGGCTCGCCGCTATGAATCTCCGAAATCTGAGTCTGAGTATGTGTAAGCGTTAGAACGCCTTCAGGAACTCCATGACGAAATCGGCATTCCGTTTCATCAGTTCTTCGTCGATATTTTCCAGAACGTCATCACTTTGCGCATACAGGGCAGGTTTGTTGCCATCCAAGCCCATGATGCTTACCGCCTGCAGACCTGCGGCCATGGCAGCGTTCGCGGTGCTGTTGCGCCACGTCTGATCGGACTGGGCAAGCGAGATGCCCGTTGCCTGGGACGCCGTATGCAGGAAGCGCTTCAGGCGCGTAGAAGGCGAATGCTTCTTGAAGATGCCTTCCGTGTTGCCATAACCCAGCGTGCCGGCGCCCAATCCCTCCAAGCTCACGATCATCGCGCCACGCAAATCCTCGCGATGCGCTTCAATAAATTGGTTGATGCCGGCATTGCCGGATTCCTGAGCGCCAAGAGCAACGAACCAGACTTCCGTGTCCAGCGTGTCTTCCGCGAATTGGTAGACCTCCTGCAGCTCTTCGGAAACGCGCGGCGTACGCACAGGCGCGTTCGGAGTAGTGTGCGGTGCACGGGCAGGAGCGCCTTCGCGCGGAGCGCGACGCGGGCGGGACGAACGGGACGAACGCTGCTCGTCTTGCGCACCGTCGCGCGGCGAACGGTTCTTGCGGTTCACGGCCCCGGCGGCACTGCCCGCTGCCTCCTTCACGCGATTGAACAGTCCCCCGGATTTGCCCTTGCGCTCAGAAGCGCGCTCCTCGTCGGCAGTGGGAACATCGTTGTACAGGTCCTCGGGCTCCTCGTCATCCTGCTCCACAACGGTACGGCCTGCAGAAGAACGACGGCCGGAGAAAGCGCCGCCCTGCCATTTCTGCGTCTTACCCGCGTCATTATTGTCGTCCGGATACTCCGTGTAGTCATCCTCGTAATAATCGTCGTACGTCTCGGAAAGATTGTCCTGGCTGTACGTCCCATTGTTGGGATAATTGGGGTCGCCGTACACGTCTGTTTCGGCGTAGGCACCGTTGTCGGCATACGCGCCGTTGGGCACGGTGCCGTCGTTTGCGTCATACGTCTCATAACCATCGTAGGGCGCATCTTCATACATATCGTTCTGGCGATCGGCCACATGACCGCGCTCATTGCCTTCTTGGAAGCTATCCCAATCGCCACGCTCGCGACCGACTTCGCGCGCATCGAAATCATCTTCGACGTTCAGCCATTCCTGCGGCGTGCTTTCGTTATCGCGATCCTTGCGCTTGTTCTTACGACGGAAACGGCTGAAGAAGTGTCCGCGGCGAGATTTGGGCATATCCACATAGTCGGGACCGGCGAAGGCGCCCGTCTCGGTGACACCGCCTTCCTCAACGGAGTCATCGGCATCTTCAACGTAGCGATCTTCGGGTGCGACGTCTGCCACCAATTCATCTCCAACCGGCTTGAACGCGCCGGTGGCGCTGACGGCGGTGAACGAACCGGTAGCGCTGACTACCTTTTCGGGCTTGTCGGTCATGAGACCGGGCTCGTTCGTGATGGATCCGCTGAGCGACGGCAGGTTCTGCATCAGGTTCTGTCGCTTGCTCACAACGCCGGAATCGGCGTTGGCTGCGGGGTTACCCAGGTCACCGGAAAGCGAAGCCGCATCGATTTTCGGAATCATGCCGCTCAGCAGGGATTTCGCGGCAGTCTTGCCGTCAGCTTCGGCAGCTTCCGCAAGCGGGGCATTCTGCTTCGTAGTATCGGCAATCGGCGCCAGGTTCGCACTGGGAATCTCAGGCAGCTTCACGCGCGGACGAACGGTATCGCTCGTTGCCTTCATGGGAGCCGGTTTCGGCATGCGATCGGAGTACAGCGATGCAGGCATCTGAATCGGCTTCATGGCAATGGTCTCACCCAGTTCGGGATTATCTTGATACACCTTATTCGGGTCGGGAATGGATTGAGCGGGAATCGGAGCAGGGGCCGCGTCAACGTAATCTTGCGTTTCTTTCGTTTCCTGAGCGACCGGAATTTCCGGAATCTGAACCGAAGCGGGAGCGGACTCTACTGCCTGAGGAGCAGGCTGCGCTTCCTGCTGTACTTGCGGCATAGCGGCATCATTCACAGGCTTAGCCTGTTCGGGCGCAGGCGCAGGCACAACCGGTGCGGGCTGAGGAGCCGCCGATGGACGCGGTGTCTGAGCGGCTGGAATCTGGGTCTCGATGGCGGGCGCATGCGTAACCTGGGAGCGAGGCTCAGGCGTCGGCTCAGGCGCAGGCTTGGAGGCAGGTTCCGACATCTGCACCGGCTTCACTGCGTTGACAGCGGGCGTTGTTTCAGTAATGGCTGGCGCCGTTGCAACAGGCTGTTTCTCCGGCTCTGCGGATTGTTCGGGTGCCGGCGCGGACTCTACCGCCGGCGCAGCGGGCTTCACAGCGGGCGCAGCGGGTTTTTCGGCAGGTGCAACGAGCTCCGCTGCAGGCTGTGCAGCGGACTGTTGCGGAGCCGGCGTAGCAGGCGCGACGGACGCTTGTCGCTGGGGGCCGTGCCGCACATT
>USAB01000040.1 GCA_900552585.1 uncultured Coriobacteriaceae bacterium | reverse complement strand
CGAAGGCGCCTGCGGCTCCGGCCGTCCGGCCCCGGCGGCGTTGTCGTTCTGTTCGCTGTCCATATTCGGCAACCTCCCTTACCGACCGCGCAGCGGCGGCGCGGATGCTAGAACTCCTTGAGGTCCGCCGCCATGCGTCCCTGTGCCTTGCGCGCCGTGCGCAGCAGGAACTCGCGGTTGCTCTCCGTCTGCTTCAGGGACTTGATCAGCATATCCATAGCGCGCTCCGTGTTGTTCAGGTTCGCCAGGATACGGCGCACGGCCCAGATGAGCGGTGCCTCCTGCGGATCGAGCAGCAGGTCCTCCTTGCGCGTGCCGGACGCAATCGGGTCGATGGCCGGGAAGATGCGGCGGTCCGCCAGGTTGCGGTCCAGGCGCAGCTCCATGTTGCCCGTGCCCTTGAACTCCTCGAAGATGACCTCGTCCATCTTCGATCCGGTCTCGATCAGCGCGGATGCCAGGATGGTCAGGCTGCCACCGTGCTCGATGTTGCGCGCGGCGCCCAGGAAGCGCTTCGGCGGGTACAGCGCCGTGGAATCCACGCCGCCGGACAGGATGCGCCCGCTGGCGGGCTGCGCCAGGTTGTAGGCGCGTGCCAGGCGGGTGATGGAATCCAGCAGGATCACAACGTCCTCGCCGTTCTCCACCATGCGCTTCGCCCGCTCGATGACCATCTCGGCCACGGCGATGTGGTTCTCGGACGGCATGTCGAACGTGCTGGCGATGACCTCGCCGTGTACGGAGCGCTCCATGTCCGTGACTTCCTCGGGACGTTCATCCACCAGAAGGCACATCAGGTGCACCTCCGGGTTGTTCTCCGTGATGGAGGCCGCGATATCCTTCAAGACGGTGGTCTTGCCGGCCTTCGGCGGCGACACGATCAGTCCGCGCTGGCCCTTGCCGATGGGTGCAGCCAGGTCGATGACCCGCGCCGTGATGGAATTGCGGCCACGCTCCATGACCAGGCGCTCATCCGGGAACACCGGCGTCAGGTCGGAGAAGCGCACGCGCTTGCCCAGCTCTTCCAGTGGAATGCCGTTCACGGTGGCAATGCGCTGCAGCGCACCGTACTTCTCGTTGTCGCGGGCCGGGCGGATTTGGCCGGCGACCAGGTCGCCCTTGCGCAGGCCGTTCCGACGAATCATGTTCGCGGCAACGTAGGCGTCGTTCTCGCCGGGCAGATAGCCGTTCGTGCGCAGAAAGCCGTAGCCGTCCTGCATGATGTCCAGCACGCCGGAGACTTCCTGGAAGCCCTCCTTCTTCACCAGCGCCTGATACACGGCTTCGACCAGGTCGGCCTTGAGCAGGCCCTTCGTTTCCAAGTCGAGCTCGGCCGCTTTCTCGCGCAGCTCCGCAACCTTCAGCTTCGCCAGGTCCTCGCGCTTCGTCTGCGGTTCCACGGGCGCGTTGCCGCGGCCCTGGTGCTTGCGGCGCTGACGGCGGTTGTGCCGGTCGTTGTTGTTATTGTTGTTGCGATTGCCCTTGCCGTGGTTCTGGTTGCGCTGGTTGCGCTGGCGCGTCTGGCGGCCCTCGTAGGGGGAACGTCCCTCGTGAGACCCGCCGTCACGGCCTTCGCCGTGCGCGTTGTCGCTTTCCGCATGCGCGCCGTTGTTGCGCGTACCGGAGCCCTCGGCATGGCTGTCGCCGGAATTCTCCACGGACTTCTCGGCCTTGTCGTCCTTGTCGGCCTTCTCAGTCTTGTCGGACTTCTCGGCAGGCTTGTCGGCCTTCGCGCGCGTCTTGCGCGTCTTACGGGGCTTGTCGGCGGGCTTTTCGGCTGCCTCGGATGCTTCCGAAGCCGAACGCCGCGCGAACGCCTTCGGGGCCTCCTGCGCTGAACCGTCGGTCGCATCCGCCTTCTTGCGCGTGCGGCGCGCAGGCTTCTTCTCAGGGGAATCCACCAGCGCAGGGGCAGCGGCGGATGCCGCGGCCGCAATGGGTGTAGCCGGCGTTGCCGTCGGCTGCGCTTCTTCTACGGAACTCATGCGTTCTGCACTTTCTCCCAATCCTTGAGGAAGGACTTAAGACCGCGGTCCGTCAGAGGATGCTCGACCATCTTCTTCAGCACGGCGAACGGAACGGTGGCGATGTCGGCACCCATCAGCGCGCACTGCGTGACGTGATTCGCGCTACGGACGGACGCGGCGATGATTTCCACCTGCTCGTGGTTCACGGTATTCGCCGTGAAGTCGTAGTTGCCAATAGCCGTCACGATGTTCGCCACCTGGTCCAAGCCGTCTTCGGAGATGTCGTCGAAGCGGCCGATGAACGGGCTGATGTAGCGGGCGCCGGCACGGGCAGCCAGGATGGCCTGCGGCACGCTGAAGCACAGCGTCATGTTCACGGGAATGCCCTCGTTCGCCAGCACGCGAGTAGCGGCCAGGCCCTCCACCATCGTGGGGACCTTCACGACCACGTTCGGGGCGATGGCGGCCAGCTCGCGGCCATCGCGGATAATGCCCTCGCGGTCCATGGCCACGCTTTCGGCGGACACCGGGCAATCCGGGCCCACGATATCGCAGATGCGCTTGATATGGTTATTGAAATCGGACAGCTTTCCGCCGATGCGCGAATACAGGGACGGGTTCGTGGTCACGCCGGCGATGGCGCCCCAGCTAGCCGCCTCTTCGATCTCATCGAGGTCTGCGGTATCCAGAAAGAACTTCACGGGATCCTCCTTGTGCAGGGATGTACGGGCAGGCGCAGAGATATGCGCTGCGCACATCATGTTGAAAAAAAGGGAAATTCGGCAGGTATGCCGGTTGCGTTTATATTACGCGGAAAGCCCCGCAAGCGCAAGAACGAACCGCGCGTTAACAGAGACCGCCCCGCACAGTGAACGGCGCTGCCCCGCCGCAGCGGAACAGCGCCTTCGCCCGCCCTCAGGTAAAGCGGCAACCGTGGTTTTCGCCGGGGACTAGCCCAGGGCGGTGAACGACAGCATCAGGCCGCCGGCCGTATTCAGGCCGTCATCCTCGAAGCCGTATTCGCCGAACGTGAACTCGGCGATGAACGGCACGCCGTCCGCTTCCTTCACGAACTCGTCCGCAACCTCGTCGATGCGGTCGCCGATGGCCGCGCGGCGGCCGCCGCAGTGCACGAAGAAGTACGCGGCGGGCTTCCTGCCAGCCTTCTCCTTCAGCTCTTCCGCCGTCTTCGCCACGGAGTTCACCAGGCAGTCGACGTCGCCCTCCATGCGGATGACGCACGTCTTCTCCACCACCTTGTTGCCCACGTTGATGGAAAGGTCCTCGTTGCCTCCCATGGGATGGCGGATGGCCACCAGGTCGCCCAGACGGTCCTTAACGCCGATCGGGCTCACGACGGACTTCGCCAGCAGGTCGCCGCCCATGAGTTCATCCGTCTTCAAGCCGCGCCAGTCCGCATACACCTGCAGCGCGGGCTTGCCGTCAATCTCGGCAATGGTACGGTCGCCGTTCATCTTCGTGACCACGCCGAAGTCGTCCGTCTCGGCGTAGGCACCGGTAAATTTGTTCGTAAACGGGGTGTCCGTATAGAAGAACGCGACGACGCAGCCGTCGGGGAACGCCTCGGTGCCGCTGTAGAGCATCCAGTTGCCCTCGATGGTGTTGTCCGCTGCACTGCCGCCGAAATACGGGACGCGGCCGATGACCTCCGTCACGCCCTTGATGTAGTACTCCTCTTCGGCGGGAGATGCCGCCATGTACCAGTAGTCGGGCGCCGTGTCCTTGCCGGCCGCCGCCATGGCCTCACGCGCCAGGCGGGCGCCGGTCTTGCGCGGGCAGTCGTCGCCGCGCGGCGAGCCTGCCGTGCCGACGGTCACATCATCGCCGCCCAGGGCCAGGATACCCACGAACGGCGTGTCTCCGCCCACGAAGCCTTCGGGCGTGACGATGCCGGTGAAAGACGTGTTGCCCACCACGGGAACGCCGGGCAGATTCGCTGCCACCGCCTCGAGGAGGGCCTTCGAGTCATAATCACAGCTGCCGTAGGCCATGGCCAACTTTGCATCCGAGATGCCTGCGGCAATCTTGCCGGCGACTTCCTTGCCTGCCTCGGCAGGCGTGGCGGCAGTAGACGTAGCAACGAAACCTTTCATGTGAAACTCCTTTTCTTGCGATCTTCTTGCCGATGCGATTCACAAGCGGCGCCTCACCGCTTGGTGGTGCCGAATATCGAGGGATTCACAAACTGTCCCGTCTTGCAGATACGTTCCTGAAGACCCTTTAAGTGTAACGGAACGGACGTCGTTACGTAACATCGTCATAGGTCAACAGCGTGCGAAAAGATGGGCAAAAACGAGATTTGTGGAATGCCGCGCGCTGTCGGAACCGGGTGTCTGCCGTATGAATAGCAGCAGGCGGTATGCGACATGACGCCGCATACCGCCTGTAGAATGCCTCCGCCCGCAGGGACGGATTCCGTTGCCGCGTTTCGCTGCCAGATGTCCCTAGAACAGGTCCCACATATGGTTCAGCGGACCGTTGCCATGCCCCAGATGCGGCGCGTTCTCCAGCGCGCCCGCAACGAACGATTTCGCCTTCGACACGGAGGCCTGCACGTCGTAGTCACGCGCCAGGCCGCATGCGATGGCACTGGACAGCGTGCATCCCGTGCCGTGCGTGCTGTCCGTCTTGATGCGGCGATGGCCCAGCCACACCACGCGGAGGTGCTCCGTGAGCAGCAGGTCGTCCGCATCGCCTTCCAGATGGCCGCCCTTCACCAGCACGGCGCCGCGCGTCTTGTCCTTGATGACGGCGGCGGCCTCTTCCATGTCGTCGCGCGATTCCACGGTGCGGCCGGACAGCACGGCGGCTTCGTACATGTTCGGGGTGACGACCGTGGCCAGCGGCACCAGGCGCTCCATGATGGCCTGCGCCACGTCGTCTTCCGCAAGCGACGCGCCGCTCGTGGCCGCCAGCACCGGGTCCACCACGATGTTCTTGGCGTCGTAGCGCTCCAGTTCGTCCGCGATGGCCGCTACGGTCTCCGCAGTGGCGACCATGCCCACCTTCACGGCGTCGGGGCGGATGTCCTCGAAGCACGCGCGGATCTGCTGCGCCACGAATGCCGGGTCGAGCACCGCGATACCGTCGACGCCCTGCGTATTCTGCGCCGTCACGGCCGTGATTGCCGTTTCCGCATACATGCCGTGGACCGTGATGGTTTTTATATCGGCCTGGATGCCGGCGCCGCCGCTGGAATCCGAACCCGCAATGCTCAATACCGTCTTCATCTTTCTCTCCCTCCCCCGCTAGCGTGCTAGCAGTAGTCCAAGTCGATGACCTTGCCGCCCATGACCTCGTTCACCGTGCGGATGGCGCACATCTTGCCGCACATGCTGCATGTATTCGGCTCCTCGGGCGGAGCGCTCTCGTAATATTCGCGCGCCTTAACCGGATCGAGCGCCTCGGCGAACTGCGCCTCCCAATCCAGATTGTGGCGCGCCTGGCTCATGCGAATATCCTGATCGCGCGCACCCGGAAGGTGCTTCGCGATGTCCGCGGCATGCGCGGCGATCTTCGTGGCCACCAGGCCCTCTCGCACATCGTCCGCATCCGGCAAGCGCAGGTGCTCGGCAGGCGTCACGTAGCACAGGAAGTCCGCGCCTGCCGTGGCCGCGACAGCCCCGCCGATTGCGGCTGTGATGTGATCATAGCCCGGGGCGATATCCGTGACGAGCGGCCCCAGCACGTAGAACGGCGCATTGTGGCACAACCGCTTCTCGAGCTTCATATTCGCCGCAATCTCGTCGATGGCCATATGGCCAGGCCCTTCCACCATCACCTGCACACCTGCATCCCACGCGCGTTGGGTCAGCTTGCCGATTTCGATGAGCTCGGAAATCTGGCCGGCATCCGTGGAATCGAAATTGCAGCCCGGGCGCATGGCGTCGCCGATGGAAATGGTCACATCGTACTCGTGCAGGATCTCCAACACCTGGTCGTAGTACTCGTAGAACGGGTTCTCGTTTCCGGTAGCCTCCATCCAGGCGAAGATCAGGGATCCCCCGCGGCTGACGATGTTCATCAGGCGGCCGGTCTCCTTGAACGACTCGATGGTGCGGCGGTTCATGCCGGCATGGATGGTGACGAAATCCACGCCATCTTCGGCATGCGCGCGAACGACATCCAGGAAATCCTGCGGCGTGATGGCGATAAGCGCCTTTTCAAGGTAGCCGATGGCATCGTACATGGGCACCGTGCCGATCATGGCCGTGGAGCGCTGAATGAGCTTGCGGCGGAAATCGCGCGTCTTGCCGGCGTTCGACAGATCCATGATTGCCTCGGCGCCCAGCTCGTGGGCGATATCGACCTTCTTCCACTCTTCGGGCTCGTCGTGCAAGTCGCCCGAGATGCCCAGGTTCACGTTGACCTTCGTGCGCAGGCCCTCTCCCACGCCGTGTGCATCCAGACTCGTATGGTTGACGTTTGCCGGGATGGCAATGGTTCCCTTCGCCACACGTTCCCGAATCCATTCGGGATCCCGACCCTCCTTTTCGGCAACACGCTGCATCTGCGGCGTGACAAGGCCGGCGCGCGCGGCGTCGATCTGCGTGATGGTCATGCGAAATGCTCCCTTCGCTGGCATTATCCAATCAGGTTCGACGGGTTGCGGCCGCCGGCGGCAACGGTTCGCCGCTGCTGCCCAGACCGGATCTCAGCCTGCTCGCGCAAGCACCCCGGCATCCGAAATACGGATGCTCTTCGAGTATAGCCTTGCCGCAGCGGAATGCCCACCCGCAACCACAGCGGCTTACAGCAGCCGGCGCGGCTGTCGCGGGACCCGGGAGCGCGCCTCGATGCTCCGGGGACACAGCGTCCTCAGCGCTCCAGGGCATCCCATGCCGGCAGGGGGAACGTGACCACCAGCGTGCCGTCCCCCACTCGGATGTGCGCATCGGCAGCCGTGAACTCGTTCGAGAGCCCTCGGCTCGTGGTGTCGGGCAGATCCGCATGAGCCAGACCGTACTTCAAGCCGTTTTCGCTGACATCGTGCGCTGTGCCGCAGAACGCGAACACGGACACGAAGTTGCCGTACGCCCCCGGGGCCGCCACCCCTTCGCGCACCGGTTCCGGCAAGTCGTCCTCGGAATGCACGGGGTCGTTCGCATGGCCCTCCTGCGCTAGGCCGGCAGCCTGCAGCATCCGCCCGTTAAACGACAGGCACGCTGTGCGCGACGGCATGCCGGCCCCTCCCGCAAGCGCCGTGATGGCGAAAGCGTCGCCGATGCCGAACACGCGCACGCCCCGCTGCGCATACCCGCACAGCATCTGCACGTTCGCAAGCGTATGGTCCAGGCGCGCCGAGAACGCCCCGTACAGCAGCACCTCGTCCGCACCGCGCTCAAGGGCCTCGCGCATGGCCAGCTCCATGTCGCTCGCATCCTTTTCCACGGGGAACGTGCGCGTGGGACAGTCCGGGGCGAAACCCAGACTGTCGAAGTCGCCCACGGCCACGTCGGGCGCGATGCCGGCGCGCCGCAACGACGCATAGCCCCGATCGACCGCAATCACGCAATCGAAATGCTGCGCCTTGAAATGGTCCGCATTGAAATACACCGCACCGACGAGCGCTGCCCTCATGACATCCACCCTTCCTTCCGTTCTCCTCACCTCATTCTATACGGTCCTCTCCGTCGCACGCGGCGCGCCAACATGGTAGAATCTCCCGTCGGAGCGGGTCGGGCGACCGCGGAACCCTTCGGGGTATGAGGAAAGTCCGGGCTTCGACAGACAGGATGCCAGCTAACGGCTGGGCGGGGCGACCCGATGGAAAGTGCCACAGAAAAGTAAACTCCCCCGCTTTGCGGGAGAAAAGCTGAAACGGTGCGGTAAAAGCGCACCAGCGGGCCAGCAATGGTCCGGCTTGGAAAACCCCATCCGAAGCAAGCGCAAATAGGGGTGCAATACGATTGTCTGTTCGTGCATCCGGGTTGCGTGCTCGAGGCCTGCGGCGACGCAGGTCCTAGATAAATGGTTGCCGATTACAGAACCCGGCTTATAGACCCGCTCCGTATTCCCTGTTATTTCTTCTCCCGTATATTCGACTCCTGCAAGCGCCCTCTGCCGCAGGAACGCGCATCGTCTCGGCATACAGAAAACGGCCGCAACCCATTTCGGGCTGCGGCCGTTGTCTCGTTGCGGCAGATGCGCTGCTAGTCGATATCGTCGAACTCGAAATCGTCGGCAGCATCGCCGAAGCCGGTCAGGTCCTTGCCCGGCTTCGATGGCGTCGGGGACTTCGGGGCAACCACATGGCTGCGGCCCACGGAGGGCGTGGTGTACGTTGCCGCCAGAGCTTCGGCATCGGCATCGACGGTGCGGCGATGCGTGGTCGCGGAACGGCTGGACGTCACATGCAGGCTGTGCGTGTTGTCCAGGTCTCCGCCGATCTCGGTCAGCGTCTTCGTGGCGGAGGAGATGAACTCCTTCAGCATATCCTGGTAGTCGGCGCGAACCTGCTCACGGCTCTCCTGCAGGTCGGAGATGACGCCCAGGATGCGCTGCTTCTCGGCGTTCGCCTTGTCCAAGATGCGCTTCGCTTCCTCCTCGGCATCCTGCTGCGTGCCGAGTGCGGCCTTCTTCGCGTTTGCGACGATCTCCTCGCCGGAGCGCTGGGCCGTGATGAGGGCCTGCGCGATGGCGTCCACGTCGCGACGGCGCTCCTCAAGCTGACGCTCCAGATTCGCGATGCGGGCGTCCTTCTCGGTCTCCGTGTAGAGCACCGGGGCGGCCGGCTCGCGGCGGGTCTCGATGACCGGGGTGGAAGCAGCGGATGCAGCGGCCTCCTCAGCCTCGGCCGCACGGGTCTCGGCATCATCGGCGCGCTCGTTCGCCTCGCGCAGCTGAGCCTGCAGCTCTGCCACCTGGCCGTTCAGTGCGTCAACTTCCTCGCACATGCGCTCCAGGAAAACGTCGACCTCGTCGACGTCATAGCCTTTTCGATCAATCGAGAAGCTTTGGTTCTGAATGTCGGTTGAAGTGATCGCCATTGATCTTCCTTCCATCTTGTCTATAAGCGCACGAGCGCCCGAAGCGCTCTAAAACACGCTTACGATAAGCCTTACGCCGAATTGTAATACAAGTAACGCGATGATTGGGGTTATATCAATCATTCCCCCAATAGGCGGAATGAGTTTGCGAAACGGCCTCAAAAACGGCTCGCAGATCTTCTCCAAGAAGTTCATCACATCTGCGAATACCCCTTGACGCATGGGAATCCAGGTCAGGCAGATGTACACCACCAGGATCATGGCATACAGATCTGCAATCTGGACTACGACATATTGCCAGGTCATCTACATGTTCCCCAATTCTTCCGCACGGCGGATGGCCGCTCGGACGCCTTTTTGGATAGAGTCGGAAAAGCCAGCTTCGTCCATTGCGTCCAATGCGGCGATCGTGGTGCCGCCGGGACTGCTGACATCGATGCGCGTCTTCTCGGCGCTTTGGTCCATCTGCCGCATGAGCTGCGCCGTGCCAAGCACCGTCTGAAGCGCAAGCTGCTCGGCCATGCCGTCCGGCAGGCCGACCTCCGGGCCCATGAATCCCAGGACCTCTACCAGCCGCGCCACATATGCCGGGCCGGAGCCGCTAATGGCGCACACGGCGTCGATCTGATCCTCGTCCACAATCCATGCGCGGCCCAGGCAGGCGAACAAGTCGCGCACCAGCGCGCATTCGGCATCGTCGGTGTTCGCACCCTTGCACACGGCCGTGGCACCGCATTGCACCAGCAGCGGCGTGTTCGGCATCAGGCGGCACAGGTGCACGCCCTGCGGCAGCAGGCCCTCGATGCGCGCCGTGGTCCAACCGGCCGCGACGCTGATGTAGAACGCATTGCCCGCGAACGGACGCGAGGCCACGACGGGCAGCACCTCCGCCATCTTCTGGGGCTTCACCGCAATCAGTACCACGTCCGCCGCATCAATCTCAGATGCATCCGCCACGCAGGCAACGCCGTAGTTGTCCGTCAGGTAATCGCGCCGCTCCTGACCGGGATTCGCCACGATGAAGTTCTCGGCGGCAAGCAGCTTCGCGGGACCTTCCTGGGCGGAAATCCAACCGCCCATGATGGCCTCGCCCATCTTACCGCCGCCGATGATGGCGATGCGCGTATCGGCTGTCAGCTGGAAGCTCACTGGACAACCCCCTGCAGGCGCAGCTTCTCGCGCTCACCGTCGGAGATGCCCTTGCCGCGGACCACGAAGAAGACCTTTTCGCCCACGCACTCCACGTTCGCATCAAGCGCGCTGGCGACGCCGAATGCGAAGTCCAGCACGCGCGTGGAGATGGCGCTCGGCGCCATCTTCAGGCTGAGGACCACGGCATCGCCCTTCTTCAGGATGCCGGCGACATCTGCCACATCGCCGTATTCCTTCGGGCGGACAATCTCCAGACTGCGGTCGTCCGGGGCCTTCGTCAGCGGAATCTGGAAGACGGGCGTCTTCGCGGCGGAGGCCGAAGAGCCGGCCGCATCGGTATCCGTTGCGGAGGACGTGGACGAGAACAGCGAATCATAGCCGCGCGAACGGCTGGAATCCGAAGCCGTGGACGCTGCACGGTAGCTGGCCGTGGTGGAGCTCTGACGGTACGACGGTACGCGCGTTGCCGGGTCGACAGCGCTGGTGCGGGCCGTGACGCTGGAGCGCGCCTCGTCCATGCTCACCAGGCGCGGATTCGAAGAGTAGCCGGTGGAACTGCTGGAATAACCGGAGCCGGAGCTCACCGCGCGGGTGGAGACGGGACCGGTCGAGGAAGTCTCGTAGTCCTCTTCCGCTTCGGGGTCGTACCCGTATTCGCCGTAATCGTTCGAATAGCCGTCGTCCGAGTACCCGTAATCGTCGTAGTCATCGTAGCCGTCGTCGTAGCCGTCGTCTTTACGGCCGGACAGCCTATCCCTCAGGCCGGAGAAAGCGCCCGAGGCGCGTCCCGCCCATTCAGAAGCTCTATTTGCCATTTCTTTATCTCCTGATCGTGTCGGAACACGGCGGGTTGCCCGCGCGTGACCGTTTCAGCTGGGCTGCGTTTGTGCTGTCGGTTCGAAATCGTCGCTGAAAATCGCACGACCGACTCGCACCATCGTAGCGCCATGGGGTATTGCCACGCGCCAGTCTTCGCTCATACCCATAGAAAGTTCATCAAGGTCAAACGTGCCGTGTACAGGAAAAACGCAGGTGCGTAGCTTGTTGCGGAGCGCTTCCAGGTCCGCGAACGTCTTCTCGGCAACGGCGATATCGCCTTGCGGCGCCATGGTCATGAGCCCGCGCAGCTCAATGTGCTCGAACTTGTCCACGGCGGCCATCATGTCCTCCACGGCGTTCGGGGCCAACCCCGATTTGCTCTCCTCGCCGGACACATTCACCTCCAGCAGGATGGGCTGCACCTTGCCGTGCTCCTGAGCGGCGCGGTCGATGCGCGCCAGATGGTGCTCCTGGTACACGGAATGGATAAGGGACGCGGCACCGACGATGTCGTTGATACGTCGGGATTGGATGTTGCCGATGAAGTGCCATTCGGCATCGGGATAGGCGGCCTGCTTCGGCACAATCTGGTCCGGCCTGTTCTCTCCGAACGCCACAGCGCCGGCATCCAGGGCCTCCTTCACTTCAGGAATGCCGACCGTCTTCGAAACGGCCACCAGCTTGACTTCCTGCGGATCCCTGCCGCATTCCCGGCAGATGTCGTCGATCTCTGCGCGAATAGCGCGATAACGCGTCGCAATGCTCATTGCGAACCCTTCGCCTCCTAAAGACTGCGGGCTACGCGGAAGCTGCGGCGGTCCTAACGGCGAATGCGCCATGGCGGCCGCACACGCCTCCTTGTGCCCGATATGAGAACCAGTTCCGATTATCGCACACCGTGCAGCAGTTCACATCCGCTATGCGCCGAGCCTCCACACCTGCCGCCACAAGCGCCTGGTCCAGGCAGGCACCCATGTCGATGTGCGTTTCGTCGTAGGCAGCAACGGACCCGAACTGCCCAATGAAGCGGTTGTAGACATCGGGGCCCGTCTCGAAGCATTCCGCATGGATGTACGGGCCGCGGTAGACGTTGACGCCCGCAGCCGTATCGGCACCGTCCTGTTCCAGGAGCTGCTCCAGCGCCTTGACGGCGATGCCGTTGTCCACGCCGCGCCAACCGGCATGGACGACTGCGAACGTTCCGCGCGGTGCCACCAGGATAAGGGGCGTGCAATCCGCGTAGCACAGCAGCGCAGCCGTATCGGCTGGGCCGGGCGCCCGGGCGGCCGCCCCTTTCGCGATATGCTCGCGCGTCGATGCCACGCTTTCGGGCGCGACGGAGTCCACCACCTGCACGTGGCTGCCATGCACCTGGTTCGGCACCAGAAGCGGCGCCTGCGGCGCGGCGAACGCGGACAGTACGCGGCGGCGGTTCTCGGCCACGGCAGCGGGATCGTCCTTCACATGCGTGCCCAGATTCAGCGAATCGTACGGAGGCTTGCTGGCGCCGCCGTGGCGCAGCGTGAACGCAATGCGCACGCCCGTGGTCTTGAAGAGCGCCGGATCCGTGTACGCTTCTATCGCGCCCGCCGGCGCGCCCTGCGCGTCCGTATACGCAAAACGCCCTTTGACCAGCTGCGGAAGCGGCAGTTCAAAGGGCGTGCTCATGATGGTCCGTCCGAATCGGGCGATTTACCTCTTCAGGAAGTCGGGGATGTAATCCTCGTCGCTGAAGCGGTTCGAATCGTTGTTGCTGTTGTACGAAGGTGCGGGATTGTACGTCTCTGCTGCCGGCTGCGCGGGCTTCGGCGCCTGCGACGTGTTCGCGAACAGGTTGCGCTGGTCGTACGAATTGCCCTGCTGCGGGTTGTTCGTGAATCCGGTGGCGATGACCGTGATGCGGACCTGGTCGCCCAGGCTCTCGTCGATGATCTGGCCATAGATGATGTTCGCGTTCTCGTCTGCGCAGGCTTCCACGGTGCGGGCCGCCTCGTCGACCTCGGCAAGTGTGAGGTCCGGGGCGCCGGCGATGGAGAACAGCACGCGCGATGCACCGGCGATGGAGGACTCCAGCAGGCTGGAGTTGATGGCCTGCTGCGCGGCGTCCAGCGCACGGCTCTCGCCGGAGGCGATGCCGATGCCCATCATGGCGGAACCGGCGTCCTTCATGACGGTGCGGATGTCGGCGAAGTCAAGGTTGATCAAACCGGGGATGGTGATCAGGTCCGTGACGCCCTGGATGCCCTGGCGCAGCGTATCGTCTGCAATGCGGAAGGCGTCCAGCATGCTGGTCTTCTTCTCCACGATCTCCAGCAGGCGGTCGTTCGGGATGACAATCAGCGTGTCGACCTTCTGGGACAGCAGCTCGATGCCCTGCTCCGCCTGGTTGCGGCGCAGGCGGCCTTCGAAGCTGAACGGCTTCGTGACCACGCCGACGGTCAGCGCGCCGATCTCCTCGCGGGCAATCTCGGCAACAACGGGAGCGGCGCCGGTACCCGTGCCGCCACCTTCGCCGGCGGTGATGAACACCATGTCGGATTCGGCCAGGACCTCTGCGATCTCGTTGCGGCTTTCCTCAGCTGCCTGAGCGCCGATCTCGGGATTCGCGCCGGCTCCCAAGCCGCGCGTAAGATCTTCACCGATATGAACGGTTTTATCTGCATCGGACATCAGAAGAGCCTGGTTGTCCGTATTAATGGCGATGAACTCAACGCCCTTGATTCCAGCCTCAACCATGCGGTTGATTGCGTTTGTTCCGCCGCCGCCGACACCCACGACGCGGATGAGGGCGTTGTTGTCGGAACCGATTTGATTTGCCATTGAAGCCTCCATAAAGGGTTCGTACCTACGGCACTCGAGCTGTTCCGCCGTCCGAGCACCTGATTATTCTACACGATGAGTGTTGGTTTGCAAACGAAAGGGCTTGTCAACACACTCTTTCGACAGCTTGCATCGCAGGCTCTGCACAACTTTTCCCAGCGGCGAGACGCATGCGGCGCCCCCTGCGGGGCGCGCGCAGGGCCCGCGCTAGAGGGAACGCCAGGTGGGGCTGCTGGGCGTGCGGACGTTGATGTACGCGATAGTGCCCTGATGCTCCTGCATAAGCTGCAGGCACACGCGTTCCTTGTCGCGGATGTCGTCGGACGAGCCGAACGCAATCTCCACGCCGTTGTTCAGCGTCAGCGTGGCGTTGTCCGCGCTGTCCGCCGCAACGCTCTTCACCTGGTCCGCAAGCTCTGTTGTCATGCCGGACACAATGGCAAGCGCATTCTTCACACTGTCGTCCGTGCAGTACGAGCCCGCCTCGGGTGCAACGCCGTACGGCACGTTCGTGATGTGCAGGGCGCTGTTCGCGTCCTCGTACACCTTCGAGCTGACCTGCGCTGCCTCTGCGGAATTCTGATCCGGGATCTTCATGAGCCACATGTCGTCAGAGGCGATGGCCCAATTCTCCGTGGAGTCGCCGCCCGAGGACGTGACCTCCACCACGGCGTCGATCTTGCGCTCCGTGATATCCAGCTCCAACGTGTCAGGAAATACCGGCGTAACGGACGCGCTCTCCACCCACGGGTTCGACTCCAAGCGGCTGCAGATGCCGGACGAGTCCACGCGCAGCAGCGTGCTGTTCTCGGGCACGGCCGCCAAGCTGGAGACCTCTTCCGCCGTCAGATGCTCGCAGCCCTTGACGGTCACGTTCGTGATGCCGAACAGGCCGGAGATACCAGCGGAAATTGCGGTAGCGCGCAGGTTCTCGTCCTTGGTCTTCAGTGCAACGCCCAGGCAGGCACCGCCCTCGGAAATGTTGTGTGCCAAAGAAGCGGGCATGTACAGCATTTCAAAACCGGGGTCAGAAATAGAAGCAACTGCATAGGGGACCAGAGCCTTGTGCATGCCCATGGAGATCATGAAGGGCAGCACAGCAGCCAGCAGAGCAACGGCCAGCCAGCCCAGCGTGTTGTACAGAGCCAGGATCACGGTGGTCAGCAGAGCACCGATGTTGTAGCCCAGAGGTCCGAGGACGACCAGTGCCACAGGGAAGCCAATGCCGAAGCACAGCATGGGCACAAAGAACACGCGGATGGCCTTGGGGCACCACTTGTTGGCCCATTTTTCAATGAAGGACATGAAAATGACGGTCAGGATGGCCGGGAACACCTGCCCGCCGTAAGCGATGTTCTGCAGCTTGATGCCGAAGAAGTAAGCACCGCCCTCGGTAGCCAGCAGAGCGGAAACGCTGGGGTGGATCATGGCAGCAGCCAGAGCTACCGACACCAGCTTGTTGCAGTTGAACTTGGTTGCAGTGGTGAAGGCGACCATGACGGGCAGGTAATACAGAGCTGCATCTGCCACGCCGACGAACACCTTATAGGCGATGTCTCCGCTGCTCATCACGCCCAGAGTGCTCAGCAGCACCATGAGGGCCTTCAGAACGCCTGCGCCTGCAATGGCGGGCACCAGCGGCTGGAAGATGCCGACCATGTAGTCCAGAATA
>USAB01000039.1 GCA_900552585.1 uncultured Coriobacteriaceae bacterium | reverse complement strand
TGGCTGCCGCAATAAGCTTGACGATACCGACGAGAATGTCGCCGATAATGGCAGCGACGACGGCGATGGTGGAATTGCCGCCCTCCTGCTGAGTGGCGGCGGCGCCGGGAATGGGCTGTCCGGCGGGATTCTGCACATGGGGCGCGTCGGGATTTGCCGCCCCTTGCGCTCCTACGCCCAAACCCGCGGCGGATGCCAGCGCTTCAGGGCGTGCTTCGGCAGAGTGTGCGCGCTCTGCGTCCGTAGCGTTCTTAGTACTCGGAGGTTGATCGCTCTTGGCGTTCAATTCTGTCCCTTCTCTTGACGATAATGATGGGAAAGGGGCCCGAAAGCCCCTTTCCAGATTGATATGAAAGTATATCTGCTCTGCATGCAATAGCAAATGGATTGCGTGGAGCGGCTGGCACCCTGCAGAGAAACTGCGCAATCTCAGGATGCGCGGAACGCCGAGATGCTAGGCGTTCTCCTTCTCGAACTC
Source organism: uncultured Coriobacteriaceae bacterium (assembly GCA_900552585.1). Classification (GTDB taxonomy): domain Bacteria; phylum Actinomycetota; class Coriobacteriia; order Coriobacteriales; family Eggerthellaceae; genus UMGS1519. Next base: position 15,239 of record USAB01000039.1, on the reverse strand, counting down.
CTTCATGAAGTCCACCAGCGCCTGAACGCCCTCGATGGTCATGGCGTTGTAGATGCTGGCGCGCATGCCGCCCACGGAACGATGGCCCTTGATGTTCGCGATGCCGTGCTCCTTGGCCTCGGCGACGAACTTCGCGTCCAAATCCTTGTCGCCGGTCACGAACGGGACGTTCATGATGGAGCGGTCTTCCTTGGCAGCGGTGCCCTTGAACAGCTTCGAGCTATCCAGGTAGTTGTACAGCAGCTCCGCCTTGGCGCGGTTACGCTTGCCGATGCCTTCCAAGCCGCCCTGCTTCTTCAGCCACTTGAAGACCAGGCCGCAGATGTAGATAGTGTAGCAGGCAGGTGTGTTGTACAGGCTGCCCTTCTCCGCCTGCGTCTTATAGTTCATGTAGACGGGCGTGTACGGGTTGATGTCGTCGCGGATAAGGTCCTCGCGGATAATCACGATGGCCAAGCCGGCGGGACCGACGTTCTTCTGAACGCCGCCGTAGATCAGGCCGTACTTCGAAACGTCGATAGGCTCGGACAGGAACATGGAGCTGACATCGGCTACCAGCGGCTTGCCCTTCGTGTCGGGAAGCGTGTGGTAGGTGGTTCCGTACACTGTTTCGTTCTGGCAGATGTACACGTAATCCGCATCATCATCGATCTCGAGATTCGTCAGGTCGGGCACGTGGGTGAAATTGTCATCTTCGGAAGAGGCGATGACGTTCACCTTGCCGTATTTCTCCGCCTCTTTGGCAGCCTTCTTCGACCAGCCGCCGGAGACGATGTAGTCGGCGCAGCCGTTCTCCGCCTTCATCAGATTCATGGGGATTGCCGCGAACTGCAACGTAGCACCGCCCTGCATGAACAGCACCTTGTAGTTGTCAGGGATGTTCATCAGCTCTCGGATGTCAGCCTCGGCGGTATCGATGATGTTCTGGAACTCGGGGGAACGATGGCTCATTTCCATAACGGACATGCCGCAACCATGGTAATCGAGCATCTCATCGGCTGCCTGTTTCAGGACCTCTTCGGGCAGCGTGGCCGGACCGGCGGAAAAGTTGTAAACCCTGGACATAATCTTCCTTTCTTATAGTGTTGCCGCAAAGTGTACCGCATAGAAACGATTTCGTACGTCTATCGCCCGCGAACGTGCGCTTTTCACCGCTGAAGCACGCAGTATTTTACGAAAAGGAAACATGCGGCCGATTTCGAAGTACCCGCTGAACCGCGACGGTTAACGGCGCACGGCGCGCACCAGAAACTCCACGTTGTGCTTCTTGCGGCCGGTGATGGGCGATTCGATGCAGCCGGTCACGTCGAAGCCCGCCTCCTGAAGTGCGTCGCATACTTCATCCACCACGCGCCTCCGCACGCCCGGATCCAGGACCACACCCTGCTCCGTTTCGCTGTGGCGGCTTTCGAACTGCGGCTTCACCAAGCCAACGAACAGCCCGCCCGGCTCTGTGAGCGCGGCGAATGTCTCTGCCAGCCCCGCAAGGCCGATGAAGCTGAGGTCCGCCACCAGCAAGTCGAACGGCGCGCCCAGTTCCCCGGGCGTGGCGATGCGGATGTTCGTGCGCTCATGCACCTCCACACGCGGATCCGAGCGGATCTTCCACGCCAGCTGGCCGTAATTCACATCCACGCAGGCAACAGATGCCGCGCCTGCCTGCAGCAGGCAGTCCGTGAAGCCGCCGGTGGACGACCCGATGTCGCAGCAGCGCATGCCCGTGACGTCCTGATGGAAAGCATCCAGCGCCCCGCGCAGCTTCAAGCCGCCGCGCGACACGTACGGCCCGCTGCCCTTCACCTGCACATCCGCATCGGGGGAAACCTTCATTGCGGCGCTGGTGGCATACACGTCGTTCACCTTCACCTCGTGCGCCACCACGGCGGGCAGCACATCTTCCGGCGCAGCGAAATAGCCGCGTTCCACCAGCAGGGTATCCAATCGTATCTTCTTCATGCCGCCATTATACGGAAGGCGGCATCCGGTGCGACAGGCCCGCCCGCGCGCCCTACCGTGCGCCCGTCGTGCGACGATGCGGCGGGAAATGAAAAAGCGAGGGCCCTCCGCAGAAGGACCCTCGCATGTTCTGTTTGCTTTCCGCTGCTGCGCAGGGAAATGCATGCAGCTATTTCACCACGGTCACCGGAACGTCGGCGGAACGGGCAACGCCGTAGCTCACGGAACCCAGCATGCCGGACACGGCATTCATGCCGCGGCAGCCGATAACGACGCCGTCCGCGCCGGTCTTCTTGATGGCGTCCAGCACGCCCTCCACCGGCGTGGGATCGAACTCCACCAGATACGTAACCGGGTTCTTCACACCCTCGAGATGCGGGGCGGCATCCTCTTCCGTCTGCTTCTTCGCAACATCCAGCTGCTTGGCGCGCAGGTTCAGGATGCGGTCTTTCGTGTTCTCGTCTACGTAGCCCGTGCCTTCCATGCCACGGCCGTAAACGATTCCGACATCCCTTACACCGGCGATGGAGCGGAACACCACAATCTCAGCCGCAGGATCGTCTGCCACCATTTTGACGGCAAGCTTCAATGCATGCTGCGAATGCTCCGAGCGATCGAATGGAACCAGCAACTTCTTGTACAACATAAGATCTCCTCCTCACACGAAAACAACATACTCATTTCTGAATTGATTCTACCGCTTTTCATTCATGACGAATAACGCCGATATCTATAGGTCAAACTGGCGAATTAGTTAACTATTTGCATGCATTTTGCCGTTTTCGATGCTTCTATTATATAGGTTATGCAGATACCGTGCAGGAAAGCCTCCAGTTTCCACAGGAGCTTCGGACGAAAAATACCCCGTCCGCTTATTTCTCGGACGGGGTATCGCACATCACAGCCGTTGACGTGTCTGTTATGACCTTCGAATACTGCTTCGAATTCTTATCGTACGAATACGTCGTGATGTTGTCCGTTTTGTCGTTGAAGATCGCAATCGTGCCGGTTCCATCGTTTAGTTTCGCCAAGTACGAGTGCTCGAAGGAGGAATCGTTTTCAACAAGGGCTTGAGCGTCTTCGTTGTGCTTTTTACGACCAGGGCTTTCTTCCCATAGAACAACGTAGCGGTAACCTTAACTTTGCTCACCTTTGCCTTTTTCAAGGCCTTGGCTTGCTTCAGCGAAACGGAAAGAGCGGTGCTGTCTATGGCTTTCTGGGTTGCCTTGACAGAATACTTCCCGACCTGCTTCGTTACAGGCATCACCTTCACGCTGGATGCCGTTGCCGCTTCCGCCTGCGGTATCGATCCCCGAATAAGCTGCGGTACCATCAGCAGCATCACAGCGACCAGCGCCGCCGCCAGCGCAGCAACTCGTATACCCTTCGTCTTCTCCATTCCTACTCCTCCCTCGTATAGCAACCACAAGAAATTATTTATGCAGGACAGAGAATCGATAACATAAAGCGCCAGTGAAAGCGATGAGCTACCGGCAGCTTTGTTTTATTGTCTTACTTCCCCGGTATCCAGAATATGCAGGAAATCATCCTCGGAAAGCACGGGGACACCTAGACTCTCGGCCTTGTCGCGCTTACTACCCGCAGCATCACCGGCAATGACATAGCTGGTCTTCTTGGAAACGCTGCCCGTTACCTTCGCACCGAGCGCCTTCAAGCGGTCGCCGGCCTCTGTGCGCGTCATGCCGCTTTTCGTCAAGCTGCCGGTGAGCACGAACGTCAGGCCGGCAAGCGGCTGCGGTCCTGCAGGAGCTGCCGCGCGCGATTCCATGGACACGCCGTGGTGTTGCAAACGGTCGATGACCTGTACGTTCTGCGGCGTGCGCAGGAACGCATACAAGCTCTCTGCAATGATGGCGCCCACGCCGTCGACGGCGGCAAGCTGCTCCACATCTGCTTTGCGCAGCGCTTCCATGCTGGGGAATGCGGCCACGATGTTCTCGGCCGTCTTCTTGCCCACATGGCGCACACCCAGGCCGAACAGCACGCGCGAGAAGTCTGCCTGTTTGCTGTTCTCGATGGAGGCGATCAGCTTCTTCGCCATGACCCCGCCCAGATGGATGGGCTCGCCGTCCTTGTTGATGCGCCCCATATCGAGCGTTGCCAGGTCGTATTCACTCAGGTGATAGAAGTCCGCTACATCGGTGACCAGGCCCGATGCATTCAAGCGGGCGATAATCTCGTCACCCATGCCGTCGATGTCCATAGCATCGCGGCTACACCAGTGCACCAGGCGCTCGGCCGCCTGCGCCGGGCAGTCGATGGACAGGCAGCGAAACGCCGCTTCGCCCTTCTCGCGCACCACGGGGCTGCCGCAGCTGGGGCACGTGGCGGGCATACGCCACTCGACGGCGTCTGCCGGACGCAAGCTCAGCACGGGACCCACCACCTCGGGAATGACATCGCCCGCCTTGCGCACAATGACGGTGTCGCCCACGCGCACATCCTTGCGATGCACCTCGTCCTCGTTATGCAGCGTCGCGCGGGCCACAACCGACCCTGCAACGGTAACCGGCACCAGCTCCGCCACGGGCGTCAGGGCACCCGTGCGGCCCACCTGCACGGTAATGTCGCGGAGCAGCGTGGTCTTCTCTTCCGGTGGGAACTTGTAGGCAATGGCCCAGCGCGGCGCACGGGCCGTGAAGCCCAGGGAATCCTGCAGGGCGAACTCGTTCACCTTCACCACCACACCGTCAATCTCGTACGGCAGGTCTTCGCGACGATCAAGCGCGGCACGGCAGAACGCACGCACCTCTTCCGCGCTCTTGCACAGCTTCACGTCCGGATTTACGTGAAAGCCCGCACTGCGCATCCATTCCAGCAGCTCGAATTGACCGGGCAGGGCGAACTGACCGTTCGATGCCGTGGCGTAGATAAATGTGGACAAATCGCGTTTGCCGGTGATGGTGTAGTCCTTCTGGCGCAGGCTGCCAGCTGCCGCGTTGCGCGGGTTCGCAAACGGCGTCCTGCCGTCCGCCTCCGCGGCGGCATTCAGCGTCTCGAAGCTCTTCTTCGGCATATAGACCTCGCCGCGCAGTTCGACAGCTGCATCGCGCACGGCGAGTGCATCCAAACTCTGGTGCCGCAGGCGCAGCGGCACGTCGCGAACGGTGCGGATATTCGCCGTCACGTCTTCACCCGTCGTGCCATCACCACGCGTGGCGGCACGGATCAGGCGACCATCCTCGTATGTCAGCGCGATACCGCTGCCGTCTATCTTCAGCTCGCAGCACAACGGCACCGTGCGCCCCAGCGCCTCGAACGTGCGATCCATCCAGGCATCCAGCTCTTCCAGACCCATCGCATCGTCCAGCGAATACATGCGCTGGGCATGGCGAACGGGCGCGAACTGCTCGCCCACATAGCCACCGATGCGCTGCGTGGGTGACGTCGGATCGACGAGCTCCGGATGGGCGGCCTCAAGCGCGCGCAGCTCGCGCATGAGCGAATCGTAGGCGGCATCGGAAAGCACCGGGCGATCCTCGGCGTAATACAGGTACGCGTTGTGCTCTATCTCGCGGCGCAGCTCTTCCACGCGTGCCGCAGGGTCGGAAACGGATGCCACCAGCTGATCCGTATCCAACAGCGTCTCCATACCGCTGCGCAAGGGTTCCTTATCCGCCATGCCTGATCCTCTTTCCTGTAGACGACCGCACACCGGACGTGCGAAATCGCACCCGGCGCCGTAGCGATCGTATGAATTCGCTCTTGTCCGGCGGCGCATCCGCGCGCCGCCCGCACTCCGGTTACCGGCCCGACTTCGCCGTTGCCATGATAGCCGCGGGAAGGGCGTCAACCACGTCTTCCGGCAGCACAGAGATGACGCCGAACTGCTTTTCGGCACGCAAACCCGCGCGCGCATGCAGGGTGGTACCCAGCACGGCTGCTGAGAACGCATCCAGCCGCTGCGCCAGCAGCGAACCGATGATACCTGCCAGCACATCGCCTGTGCCGGCTTTCGACAGCGCCGCCGTGCCTTCTGTCATGGTATAGCTGCGCTCGCCCGAAACGATTTCCGTGTCAGGGCCCTTGAGCACGACTGTGGATTTGAACGCATCCGCCAGGCACATGGCCAAATCGGGCGTCTTCGCAATGCCGCTAGGCAGGGCGGCCGCAAGTGCGATGGCCTCGCCGGTGTGCGGCGTGATGACGGTGTCCAGGCCCTGCTCCGTGCGCTGCAGCACGGTCTCGCGCAGGCCCTTTGTGGCCAGCATGCGGATAGCGCCGCCATCAACCAGCACGGGAGCCTCCACGTTCTGCAGCACGTACACCAGCTGCTCGCGCGCCTCGGCATCGTCGGGATCGAAGCCGCTACCCACCACGCAGGCCGTGGGATGGTGCTCGTTGCTGGGCGTGACGCCCAGGCGGTTCAGCTCGTCCCAGCAGCGCACCACGGAAGACGGGGCGCACGTCTGGATCTTCGACACGTTCTGCTGCGCCGTGAACACCTCGCAGTATCCGGCGCCGGCGCGCTGCGCCGCACGCGTAGCCAGAAATGCCGCGCCCGGATACGACGAACCGCCGACGACCAACGTCAGCTTCCCGCGCGTGTACTTGTTCGCGTTGCTGGCGGGGATAGGCAGCAGCGCCGCCAGATCAATTGACTTGCTGTTCGTCATCTGCACTCACGCCTTTCGAGGGCAAATCGTCCAGTAGGCCGCGCACTTCCTTGAATTGCTTGGCCAGTTCCTTCATGGGATCGGCGCGCTTCTGCATGGCCGCCACAGAACTGCGGGTGACCGCCAGGGCGCACGCCACGGCCTCCGTGTGCGTGAACGACAGCGAGATGGGCAGCCCCACCACGCCCTGCTCCTCGGCGGCGGCCTTGGCGGCATTGTACAACGCGGCGCGCGGCTGGCCCTTTGCATTGCGCTTAACCTCTATATCGCGCGGGCGGATACCGGCCGAAAAGCCCGTGCCGAGCGCTTTCAGGACAGCTTCCTTCGCCGCGAAGCGCGTTGCGAAATGCGCGGCCGGATTCGCGGTCTTGCGGCAGTAGCGGCATTCGTCTTCCGAGAACACGCGGTCGGGGAACGACGGCGTGCGCTGCAGGATGCGCTCCATGCGCGCGATGTCGACGATGTCGATGCCCAGCCCCACGCCGTCCGCAACAGCGCGGGCCGCGTCGGCAGACTGTTCCTGCGCATCGCCTGCTTCCCGGCTGCCGGCGGTTGCAGGCGCCGGGTCCTGGGGCGCCCGTTGCGCGGCGTGCTGCAGGATATCGTCCGTGCTGCCCATGCGGCTACTCAACGGTCACCGATTTTGCCAGGTTGCGCGGCTGGTCAACGTCGCAGCCGCGGGCAATGGCCACGAAGCGGCTCAGCAGCTGCAGCACCACGGTAGCCGTGATGGGCATGAATGCGTCGCGGACCTTCGGAATGTAGAGCACATGGTCGGCATACTTCCGAATCTCCGCGTCGCCCTCCGTGGCAACGGCCACGACCTTCGCGCCGCGCGCCTTGCTCTCCTCGATGTTGCTGATGGTCTTGTCGTAGATGGGGCTGGCTGTGGCGACGGCGACAACCGGGAAGCCGGATTCCACCAGCGCAATGGGACCGTGCTTCATCTCGCCCGCCGCATACGCCTCGGCATGGATGTAGCTGATCTCTTTCATCTTCAGCGCACCCTCGTAGCACACCGCCGCTCCCAGGCCGCGACCGATGTAGAACGCGCTCGCCGCGTCCTTGATGTCCTGCGCCGCCGCCTCGATGGCGGACGTGTCGGAGAGGATGCTTTCCACCTGACCGGCCGTGTCGGCAAGCTCGCGGAATAGCACGCGGATCTGCGGCGTGGACAGGCGGCCCTTACTCTGGCCCAGCAGCATGGCCAACAGCGTCAGACTGGCCACCTGGCCAGTGAAGCTCTTCGTGGAGGCGACGGCGATCTCCTTGTGCGCCTGGGTGTAGATGACGCCGTCGCTTTCGCGCGCCACGGGGCTGCCAATGACGTTCGTGATGCCGAACACCTTCGCGCCGGAAAGGCGTGCTTCGCGGATGGCCGCCAGCGTGTCGGCCGTCTCGCCGGACTGAGAGATGCCCACGACCAGCGTGGACGGCGTGATGATGGGATGGCGGTAGCGGAATTCAGACGCCACCTCCACCTCCGTGGGAATGCGCGCCCACATCTCTATGAGGTTCTTCGCAATAAGGCCGGCATGGTAGCTGGTGCCGCACGCGATGATGTACACGCGGTCGATGAAGCCCAACTCGTCGGGCGAAAGCTCCAGCTCGTCTATGTTCAGGTTGCCGTTCACCATGCGGCCGGCAAGCGTATCGCGGATGACGCGCGGCTGCTCGTAGATCTCCTTCAGCATAAAGTCGGGCCATTCGCCCTTGTCCACGTCGTCGAGTTCCCAACCCACCTGCATGCGGTTCGGCTCGATGGAATCGCCGTCGATGTTCGTGTACGAGATGCCATCGGGCGTGATGCGGGCGAATTCGTAGTCTTCCATCACGGTCACGCACCGATTCGCATGCGCAACGGCGATGATATCGCTGGCTGCATAGCAGCCGTCTTCGCCCTGGGCAATGACAAGCGGGTTGTCCTTACGCGTGGCAACGATGATGCCCGGCTCCTCCGCGCATGTTACGAGCAGCGACCAGGCGCCCACCAGTTGGCGCACGGCACGGCGGACGGCACGGATCAAATCGCCGTCGTACGCTTCCTCCACCAGATGCGCCACCACTTCCGTGTCCGTCTCGCTGCGGAACACGTGACCTTCGGAGATTAGGCGCTCGCGCAGTTCGGCATAGTTCTCGATGATGCCGTTGTGCACGACGGCGATGGTGTTGTCGCACGAGCACTGCGGATGCGCGTTCGCCTGGCTGGGACGGCCGTGCGTGGCCCAACGCGTGTGCGCAATACCGCAGGTAGAGTTCATGTCCGCATCCTTTGATGCGGCAATAAGGTTGCTTACCTTGCCCATTCGGCGGATGACCTGCAAGCCGCCTTCCGTTTGCAGTGCGATACCGGCGGAATCATATCCGCGATACTCCAGTTTCTTCAGGTTATCGAACAGCTCGGTTTTGGCAGGCTTTGTGCCCGTATAGCCGACAATGCCGCACATGGAATTCCTCCTTGGATTCGGTTTGGCCTTCCATTGTACCGAAATACAGAGAATCCCCCTACGGCTCCACCGAACGACCAGGGCGCGCGGGCATGCAGCCCGAACCGCATAAACAGGCAGGCCGCTGTGTATAGAGAGAAAAGAAGCACCGGGAAGGACGCGAGCCTTCCCGGTGTATCGCGCGCAGCAGAGATACCTTCGATCGAATCCCAGACTGCCCGTTATTTCTTATTGCCCGCCTCGCGCTTCTGGCGATACTCTTCCACCAGCTTCTGCGTTACCTCGCGGGGCGCCTCCTGGCAGCCGTTCAGGGTCACACGATAGCTGCCGGATCCGCGCGTCATGGCCCGCAGATCCTTCGTGTACGTGACGACCTCGGCATAGGGGACCCTCACCAAAATGACGGTCTGGCCAGGTTCGCCGGCATCCGTTCCTACAATGCGGCCGCGACGCATGGAGATGTCACCCATGACCGTGCCGGCATATTCCTCTTCCACGGTAATGGCCAGATCGGCCATCGGTTCCAGCAAAACGGGATCAGCCTTCTCGCACGCTGCACGGAATGCAATGCGAGCCGCCGTTTTGAATGCCATGTCGTTCGAGTCCACCGGGTGGTACGATCCGTCGAAGACGGCGCATTTGATATCCACCATGGGGTAGCCGGCCAGGAAGCCTTCCGCCATGGCCTCCTGCACGCCTTTGTCGACTGCAGGGATGTAATTGCGCGGAATCTTGCCGCCCACAATTTCATCCTCGAATTCATACCCCTTGCCCGGATTCGGCTCTATGCGCAGCCAGCAGTCGCCGAACTGTCCGGCACCACCCGTCTGCTTTTTGTGACGGCCCTGCGCCTCGGCCGTCTTGCGGATGGTCTCGCGATACGGAATGCGCACGGGCACCAGCTTCGCCTCGATGCCGCTCTGCTCCTTCATGCGGCGCAGCAGCGTGTCAACCTGCATTTCGCCCATGGCGGTAAGGATGGTCTGGCGCGTCTCTTCGTTGCGTTCGATCCTGATGGTGGGATCGGCATCTGCCTGGCGCGTCAGAAATGCGCCCAGCTTGTCTTCCTCGTTCTTGTTCACAGCCTCGATAGCAACTGGGTATTGCGGAGTCACCTGGAATCGCGGCTCGATGGCCACATTGCCGGATTCCGACAGCGTATCGCCCGTGCGCGCATCCGAAAGCTTCGGCACCACGATGATGTCGCCCGCCTTCGCGGCCTTCACATCCGTGGATTCCTTCCCCATCATGACATACAGATGGCCCAGACGGTCTTTCTTGCCGGTGCGGGCGTTGATAAGCTCCATGCCCGGCTCCAGGCGGCCTGTTGCCACCTTCAGAAAACTCAGCCTGCCAACGAACGGATCCGCCTGCGTTTTGAACACGAAGGCAGTGGGCTCTCCATCTGCCGTGACCGGATGCGATTCGCCATCGGCGGTGTAGAACGATCCGTATGCCGTGGGACTGGGAAAATAGCTGCAGATGTCATCCATGATGTTCGAGATACCCTGCTCGATGATGGTGGAGCCCACGAAGACAGGGATGAACAGCTCTTGCGCGATGGCCTTGCCGAAGGCATCCTCCAGTTCTTCTTGCGTCAGGCGGTCATCGCCTTCCAGATACTTCATCATCAAGTCGTCATCCGCTTCGGCAACCAGATCGCACAGGTGGTCGCGCGCATTCTCGGCACGCGCCACATACTCTTCGGGAATCTCCTCAATACGCTCCGCGCCGTTTTCGAAGTAGCGCGCCTTCATGCGCAGCACATCGATGACGCCCTTGAAATCCGAACCGACGCCGATGGGGATGGCTACGGCGCCCAGGCGCGTTCCGTAGCGGGCATGCAGGATAGCCATGGACGTGTCGAAGTCCGCACCCTCACGATCGATGTGGTTGATGAACACGCTGCGGCACAGGCGCATCTTCTCTGCTTCGCGCCACAGGCGGTCCGTCATGGGAGCAGGACCTTCCACGGCATCGATGACGAACATGGCCATCTCCACCGCCTGCATGGACGCCAGCGTGTCGCCCATGAAATCCGCCTGCCCCGACGTGTCCAGCAGGTTGATCTTGAAATCTTTGTACAGGATGGGAGCAATGGAGGTGCTCAACGTGAACTTGCGGCGAATTTCTTCCTCGTCGTAGTCGAGGTACGATTTGCCGTCGTGCGTCGTTCCCATGCGTGGCGTTCGTCCGGAAATATGCAGCATCGCCTCGGCAAACGAAGTCTTGCCCGCACCGTCCTGGCCAACTAAGGCGATATTCCTCACGTGCCCTGTTTCGGGAGCAGCCATACAATCACCCATCTTTCCTCAAGGGACCGCATGCGCTCAAACCCTGCAGGACATGCCGTCCAAACCGATATCTAACGCTTATTGCCAGTGTAACGTAAAACATACGGTATTCGGGGGTCCCGCCACGTGGGCGAAACCCCCGAAATGAAGAACTTGATTACCGAAAAGCCGCATTCACGGCATACTTGAGCGCAAAAACACCGCGCACAGAAAGATGCGAGCCGCTGCGAACGCTATACCTCGACCGTGATCTGAGCATGGTCGGCAATCCATTGGCCGGCTTTCAGACGGCGCGCAACCTCCACCAGCTCGGGCGTACGACCCATCTCGCGCAGGTTCGTCTGCGCCTGCAGCACGGCCGCCTCATCGCCGGCGTTCGCGGAGATGCGCCGGATGGCGTCCTCGATATCCCCATCCGTGACTTCCATGCCTTCATGGCGGAACACGGCATCCATGGTCAGACCCTCCCGCACAGAATCGCGGGCGCGGTCGTACATGGCGCGGTCGAAATCCTCACGCTTGATCTTCTGCTCCTTCAACACCGTATCGAGTACCTTGCCCTGCTCGGCCAGGACCTCCTCCTCGACATCCGCGATCATGTCCTTCGCAATGATGTCGACGATTTCCTGCGGAGCTTCTCCCTCCAAACGCTGGGAAAGGGCCGCGACGGCGGCATTCACCTTTCGGTTCTCGAAATCGCCTTCCTTGTACGTATCAAGGCGGTTGCGCAGCTGCGCGCGCAAGTCCTCCACGGTGTTGATGCCGGGCACCGGGTAGACGGTGGCCACCCATTCGTCGTCGATGGCGGGCATAGTACGCACCTGGTTTCCCGTGAGCTCGCTTTCCCCCACGGTTGAGAAATGCGCGGCCAGCGCCAGAAGCTGCTGGTCGATCTCGCTTTCCGTGGTATAGCTGCGCTCGACGGACACGGACACGGGCGTCTCGTAGTCGCTCAGTTCCATCTGGGGCAGCACATACACATTCGCCTCGAAGGAGAACGGCTCGCCGGCATGGGGCGTGGGCTCGCCCACGGGGACGGGAGAGCACGCAGGCTCGAGTTCCAAATTGCGCAGTGCAAGTGGCAGCAGGTAGTTCATCACGGCGTCGGACAGCGCCTGGTCGGCGCGCTCTTCGCCGAAGCGCTTCACCAGGCCTTCGTGAAGATCCTCATCTTCACCCAACTGAGAGGCATGCACCCGATCCAGGAACATCGGCACGCCCTCACGGATAGCGGCATCTGTTTCCGGGGCCTCCGTCTCGACGAAGATCAAATAGCGGCTTTCGCTTGCCTTGCTCTTGCGGGTCTTCATGCGGTCCTCCGTTCCGGCTGCTGCAAGCACCCCGTCCTGCGAAAAGGAGCATGCAGCGGTCTCATTCATCGTTCACGAGTATACCAACACCTGTCCCCTCGCCGCGGCAGGTGCTCGGCAGACAGCGGGTGACAGTACGGAAACAGAGCGGTTACCAGCGGTAACCCTCTGCGTGGAACGGCTCACCGTCGATCTCCACGGCGGCGAAGTCCTCTACGGGAATCGGAATCTCGGACACGTACCAGGCCTGATGGTCCCTGCTGGCGCGCTTCACGTCCTTAAACCACTTGCGGTCGATGCCGTTCGCCTCCGCCCACTTCGTCCATTTCTGCATGCCCGGCGTCTTCTCCACGGCAATGCGCACCTCGTCCTTGCGCTCGCCCGAGCCTTCCTTGCCGGTGGCCTGCATAACCTCGTCGCGCGCCGTTGGCGACTCCGTCAGCCACACAACGGGCTTGTAGTCGTACGTATCCCAATCCCAGCGGTCCAACGTCTTGTCGAAATGCAGGTTCTTCGGCTTCACCAGGTTGCTGGGGCTCACCTTCAAGACTCCGCTATCCAGAATCTCCTGGAAATGGCGCTTGCTGGTGAAATGGTATAGCTTGACAGCCATGCCGACCTCCTTTGCTCGACGCAGGAGGCGTTGCGGCCGCATTCCCCGCAACCGCGCGGCGCATCCTGCATGCAACAAAAAAGCCAGGACCGAAATCCTGGCTTGAATACGTGGTGGAGCCTAGGGGGTTCGAACCCCTGACCTCATGGCTGCCAGCCATGCGCTCTCCCAGCTGAGCTAAGGCCCCGAAAAGTGCAAGAAAGAATATATCGGTGTGAGCGCAGCACGTCAAGGGGTTATTCGAAAAAGTTTTTCGCGTCACAGCTCCACCATGATTCGCGCGGCTACGCGGCCGCACAGCCGCGGCGCGGTGACCGCCCCGCCGCTCGGCACGCGGCCGCGCACCCGTTCATTCCCACGGGTCCCGTTCGAACAGCGGCATCGATGGCCCCTGGTCGTGCCAGTCGGAATACGGGTCGTATCCGTCGTCATCCTCGTTGATGGCACGAACAGGTGCCCCGGACGGCACGGCAGGCTCTTCCTCGCAACTGCCATCCCCCTCGCCGGAGGAACGGAAGATCCGCAGCCCATCCGCCTCGTCGGCGGAATCGGCGCCCCTCGCAGTGTTCCCGCCCTCGAAAGCATCCGGCATGCGCTGCCCCGCGCCGCGCGCCGGCGCCATCCGGGGCACCGGCGTGTATTCAGAGCGTTCCTTCCATTCGGACATAGCCGGTTAGCGCTCCATGATGAAATCCAGCACAGGCGCCAGCGCCTCGTCCTCGTTCGCATCGTAGATGCGACCGGCATCTTCCCGCTCCGCCACACGCGGGTCGATGGGAAGCATGGCATACGAGGGAATGCCTCGCTTCTTCGCCAGTTCCGCGCCCTTCGGCTTGCCGAACAGGTACTGTGTCTTGCCGCAGTCCGGGCACGTATAGGCGGCCATGTTCTCCACGATGCCGATGATGGGCACGTTCATCTCGCGCGCCATGTTCACGGCCTTGTCCACGATCATCTCCACCAGATCCTGCGGCGACGTGACCACCACCACGCCGTCGATGGGCAGCGCCTGAAACGCCGTCAGCGTGACATCGGCCGTTCCCGGGGGCATATCCACGAACAGATAGTCCAGGGAACCCCAATTCGTCTCGCCGAAGAACTGGCGCACGACATTCGACAGGATGGGACCGCGCCACACCACGGGCAGGTCATCGCGTTCCAGAATCAGGTTCGTGGATACCATCTTGATTCCTTCCGGTGTCACGGAGGGAATCATGGCCTGGCCGTCTGTGGACAGGCGCTCGCTCACGCCGAACGCCTTCGGCATTGACGGGCCGGTGATGTCAGAATCCATGATGCCCACGCTAGCGCCGGTGCGTGCCACGGCAGATGCCAACAGACCGGTGACGGTGGACTTGCCCACGCCTCCCTTGCCGGAGATGACGGCGATGACCTTTCCGATGTGGGAGCCCTCGTTGGGCTTCTCCTTCGGCGGGATGCGAGGATCGAATTCCGGATTCGGCTGAGGCGCCGACTGAGGGGCTTCGCTATCTGGCATGATGTCTCCTTACATGCGATTTCGGGTCGAGACGCAAGAAGCGCTCGCGCGGTTTGCCTCCATTCTAATGGGAGCGAACGACCGCGCAAGCGCTTCGGCAGGCTTAGAGTGCGAACGGCATGTCGCGCAACGGCGGCTGCCCGTTTACAGCAGCGAAAGGACATCCGCTACTTCATCAGGCCGATGACCTTCTCCGCATAATCCGCAGGGTCGTCGATGGGCAGACCCTCCACCAGCAGCGCCTGGTCGTACAGGATGCCCGTGTAATCCTTCACCTTCTCGGTGTCGCCGGCTTCCTGAGCGGCCTTCAGCGTAGCGAACACGGGATGTTCGGGGTTGATCTCAAGCACGCGCTCGCTCTTCAGGCTCTGGTCGGCACCCGGCATGTTCGCCATGACGCGCTCCATTTCCAGAGACACGTAGCCTTCCGCCGTTACGGCAGGTGCGGCGCTGCCCCCGCGGCCGGGGGGCACCTACGCCATGG
>USAB01000038.1 GCA_900552585.1 uncultured Coriobacteriaceae bacterium | reverse complement strand
CGTAACCGACTGGTTGAAGTTTAATGCTAAATATGCTTTCGATTATTATCTAAGAGACACGTTCCACTACAAGCAGCAGATCGGTTTGAAGTTTGCGGAACTTGTTTACTACGGCCAGTGGTTTACCCCGCTGCGCGAGGCGCTTTCCGCATTTGTAGATTCCACCCAGCAGACCGTCACCGGCGATGTCAAGCTGAAGCTTTATAAGGGCAACATCATTGATGCAGGTGTCACTTCTCCGTACAGCCTGTATGACCCGGAGATCGCAACGTTCGATGAGGATGAGGTCTACAATCAGGCGGATGCAGACGGCTTCATCAACCTGTTCGGCCTGCCGATCAAGGTTTATGCACACATGAAGGCAAAGACCGAAAATAAATAATCCAAAAGTAGATTTAGGGTAGGCATTCATCTGCCTGCCCTTTTCTGCCATAAACGGGAAGGAAAGATTCAGCCATGAAATTATGGAAAGGCCGCTTCCAGAAGGAGGCAGACCCGAAGACGAACGACTTTAACTCGTCTATTTCTATTGACAGCCGCATGTACAAAGAGGACATTGAGGGCAGCATTGCGCATGCCACAATGCTCGGCGCGGCGGGAATCATCGATAAAGGCGAAAGCGAAAAGATCTGCGCGGAGCTTGAGAAAATCGAAAAGGACATCGAGACGGGCGCTCTGCACATTGACCCCGATGCCGAAGATATTCACACGTTTATCGAGGGCGAGCTGACGGCGCGCATCGGCGACGCAGGCAAGAGATTACATACCGCCCGCAGCCGCAACGATCAGGTTGCGCTGGATGTTCGTCTGACGCTGCGCAAGGAGTGCGCGGGGCTCATGGAACAGTTAAAAGAGCTCATCAACGTACTGTGCGACCAGGCGGAGGAATATGCCGACACCGTTATGCCGGGCTACACGCATTTGCAGCGCGCACAGCCCATCACGTTCGGGCATCATTTAATGGCGTATGCCGAAATGTTCCTGCGCGACATCGGCCGTATGCAGGACGCGTTAAAGCGTATGGACGTTTGCCCGCTCGGCTCCGGCGCTTTGGCCGGAACGACGTACCCGCTCGACCGTGATTTGACGGCGAAGCTGCTCGGCTTCTCCGGCGTGAGCCGCAACAGCCTCGACGGCGTTGCCGACCGCGATTTCTGCGCGGAAATCGCCGCGGCGATTTCGCTTGCGATGGTGCATCTTTCGAGATTTTCCGAGGAGATCATTCTTTGGTGCTCGTGGGAGTTTAAATTCATCGAGCTGGACGACGCGTTTTCCACCGGCTCCAGCATCATGCCGCAGAAGAAGAACCCGGATATTACGGAGCTTATCCGCGGCAAGAGCGGCCGCGTGTTCGGCGACCTGATGGCGCTTTTGACCATGATGAAGGGTCTGCCGCTCGCGTACAACAAGGACATGCAGGAGGACAAGGAAGCCGTGTTTGACGCGGTGGATACCCTGCGCCTGTGCCTGACGCCGTTTATCCCGATGCTGAAAACAATGCGCGTTTTAAAAGAGAACATGCGCGCCGCAGCGGCAAAGGGCTTCATCAATGCAACGGATTGCGCGGATTATCTGGTGGCTTCAAAGGGCCTGCCGTTCCGCGATGCGTATAAGATTACGGGCGAGCTTGTCGCCTTGTGCATCGAGCGCGGCCTGACGCTGGAGACGCTGCCGATCGACGAATACAAAAAGGTCTGTAATGCGTTCGACGAGGGCGTGTACGAGGCCATCAACCTTGAAAAATGCGTGCGCGACCGCAAGGTCAAGGGTGCGCCGTGCCCGGAGAACGTCCGCGCGGCGGCAAAAGAAGTGCGCACGATCGTAAACGGGCTATAAATTCAATTTTACCTTTGTTGGGGGTATCAAAATGGAAAAGATTAAGGTCGGCGTCGTGGGCGCCACCGGTTATGCGGGCGCGGAGATCTGCCGCCTGATTGCGGGGCATCCCGCAGCGGAGCTTGCGGCCATCAGCTCTGTAAGCTTTGAGGGACAGGCTTTGTCGGACGTTTACCCGGCATACCGCGAAATGTGCGACCTCATCTGCACCACGCAGGAAGCGGTTGTGGAAAAAAGCGATGTCATCTTTGCCGCTTTGCCGCACGGCCTTTCGCAGGAGCTTGCTGCGGAGTGTGACAAAAAAGGCAAGGCGTTCATCGACCTCGGCGCGGACTTCCGCTTAAAGAGCGAGGAAGAATACACCGAGTGGTACGGCGGCACATTTACGGATAAGGCGCTGCACGAAAAAGCCGTGTACGGTCTGCCGGAGCTGTTCCGCGAGGAAATTAAGAAGACAAAGCTCGTTGCAAACCCGGGCTGCTACACCACGGCGGTGCCGCTTGCACTTGTGCCGGCACTGGAAAAGGGCTATATCGAGACGACCGGTATCATCGCAAACTGCGCGTCCGGCGTGACCGGCGCGGGCAAGAAGGCCACGCCGCGCACGCATTTCTGCTTCGCGAACGAGAACTTGGAAGCGTACGGCGTGGGCAGCCATCGCCACACGCCGGAGATCGAGCAGATCCTGGGCAAGCCGGGCGAAGTGCTGTTCACGCCGCATCTGGCCCCGTTGGGCCGCGGCTTGCTTTCCACGGTCACGCTGCGGGTGGCTCCCGGCGCGGACGTCACAGCCGAAGGGCTGCAGAAGCTCTACGAGGACTTCTACCGCGATTCCGCGCTCGTGACGGTGCTGCCGGCGGGCGTCCAGCCGAAGACGTCCTCCGTCGTGGGGACGGCGCGCGCCCATGTGGGCGTTGTGTATGCGGAGCGCGTGGGCGCCATCGTGGCAACGGGCGCCATCGACAACCTATGTAAGGGGGCCGCCGGGCAGGCGCTCCAGTGCGCGAACATCGTATGCGGATTCAACGAGACATGCGGCCTGCCGGGTATCGGTCAGCCGGTGTAGAGGAGCGGCGAATATGAAGAACGAACTGAAAATCATCGAAGGCGGCGGCGTCGCAAGCGCCCAGGGATTCACAGCAGCGGGCATTCATGCCGGGTTCCGCAAGGACCCGAACCGCTTGGACACGGCGCTCGTCGAGGCGGACGAGCTGTGCCCGGCCGCTGGCGTCTTCACGCAGAACGTGTTCTGCGCCGCACCGGTGCAGGTCTCGAAGAAGCACCTGGGCGCCGACGCGGCCGGCGTGGCGCGCGCAGTGGTCATCAACTCGGGCATCGCGAATGCGGCTACGGGCGATAAGGGCCTGACGGCGGCGGAGGAGACGGCGCAGATCGCCGCCGACGTCATCGGCTGCGACGCGCAGGACGTGCTGGTGGCGTCCACGGGCGTCATCGGTCAGTTCCTTCCGCTGGATCCGTTCCGCTCCGCGCTGCCGGAGCTGCACGCGTCGCTGTCCAAGGAGGGCATGCACGACGCGGCCCGCGCCATCATGACTACGGACACCGTCTCGAAGGAATGCGCCGTCAGCTTCGTCAGCGCCTGCGCGCCGTTCGTGGGCAAGACGTTCACGGTGGGCGGCATGGTGAAGGGCTCCGGCATGATCATGCCGAACATGGCCACGATGATCGCCGTCATCACCACGGACGCGCCGCTGACGCCCCATGCGCTGAAGCAGGCGCTGAAGCAGGCAGCGGACAAGAGCTTCAACCGCGTCACCGTGGACTCCGACACGTCCACGAACGATACGTGCCTCCTGTTCGCCAGCGGCAAGGCAGCGGCGGGCGGCGGGTTCGCCGCGAACGCCTCCATCACACCGGACTCCCCGGCATTCGCGGAATTCTGCGAGGCACTGAACTACGTGGCGCAGAACCTTGCGCGCAAGATCGCCGGCGACGGCGAGGGCTGCACGAAGCTCGTGACGGTGAACGTGCGCGGCGCGGCTACGGACGAGGATGCCGATCTGGCCGCCCGTGCCGTGGCGAACTCCCCGCTGGTGAAGACGGCGGTGGCGGGCCACGATGCGAACTGGGGCCGTATCGCTGCGGCGCTGGGCAAGTCCGGCGCAAAGTTCGAGCAGCGGCAGACAGACATCGACATCATGGGGCTACCGGTCTGCCGCGGCGGGCTGTCCGTGGCGTTCGACGAGGACGAGGCGCTGAAGCGCTTCGAGGACCCCGAGATCGTGCTGGATGTGGACCTGCATGCCGGCCCGGCGCAGACCACCATCTGGACGTGCGACCTGACGCACGACTACATTGCCATCAATGCGGATTACCGCAGCTAGGGGCGCTGCCCGCAGGTGCTGTTGCGAAGGAGGAAGGGCAAGTATATGAAATTTGCGAACGACACGCGCGCCGACCAGTACGATCAGCGCGAGACGGCGCGCGTCATCTCGCGTGCGCTGCCGTGGATCAAGGGCATCACCGGCAAGACCGTCGTTATCAAGTACGGCGGCAGCGCCATGGTCAACGAGGAGCTGCGTTCCCAGGTCATGAGCGACATCGTGCTGCTGAAGATCATGGGTGTGAATCCCGTGATCATCCATGGCGGCGGCACGGCTATCAGCACCGTCATGGATCGCTTCGGCCTGCCGGTTGAATTTCGCAACGGCCTGCGCGTGACCTCCGAGGAGGCCATGGACGTGGTGAAGATGGTTCTGGTGGGGCAGGTGAACCAGGAGCTCGTGCGCGCCATGAACGCCCACGGCAACCTGGCCGTGGGCGTGTCGGGCAGCGACGCCGGCACCGTCGTAGCCGAGCAGTCCGACCCGGCGCTGGGCCGTGTTGGCACCGTGACGCGCATCAACGCGGACTACGTCAACGCGCTTGTGGATGACGGCTACATCCCGGTCATCGCGTCCGTGGCGCTGGGCGACGACGGCGGGTACTTCAATGTGAACGCCGATTTGGTGGCCGGAGCCATCGCGGGCGCCATCGGGGCGCAGAAGGTGATCTTCCTCACGGATGTTGACGGCGTGTACCTGGACTTCAGCGACAAATCGACACTCATCTCGAACATGACGCTGGAAGAGGCGAAGGACCTGGTGGAAAGCGGGAAGCTGTCGTCGGGCATGATTCCGAAGATCACGGCCTGTACGAATGCCCTCGATCAGGGCGTGTACCGTGCGCACATCGTGAACGGCACGGCACCGCATTCCATCCTCCTAGAGCTGCTGACGGACGAGGGCGCCGGCACATTGGTGTACCGCACGGATTCGGCGGACAACCATGATGAGCACTCGCTCGGTTCCGTGGCCTCGAAATTGGTGGAGAATCTGGAGGAATAACGCATGCGGCCCGCGCCGCTCGGAGCACGGCACGAACGAAAACGAACCGGCGCCGCCCGTATTCCTGCGGTGCCGATAACGGGAAAGAGGATGGATATGTCACTTGAAGAACAGCAGGAGCTCGAAGACGAATACGTCATGCATACGTTCGCCCGCAAACCGGTGCAGCTGGTTTCCGGCAGCGGCATGACGGTCCGGGACGACAAGGGCAACGAATACGTGGATTTCATCGGCGGCATCGGCGTGTGCTGCCTGGGCCATTGCGCGCCTGTCGTGGCGGACGCTATCGCGGATCAGGCGCATAAGCTCATTCATGTCAGCAACTACTATTACATTGAGAAGCGCGGCCAGCTAGCGCATATGCTCTCCGATATGTTGAACGAGCGTGTTGCTGTAGCCGACCGTAAGCCGTGGAAGACGTTCTTCGCGAATTCCGGCGCCGAGGCGAACGAATGCGCCATCAAGCTTGCGCGCCTGTACTCGCGCGAAAAGGGCTCCGGCGGTCAGAATATCATCTCGCTGGAGCACAGCTTCCATGGGCGCACGCTGGTCACTTTGGCCGCCACGCAGCAGCCGGTGAAGCAGGCGGCGTTCCAGCCGCTGCCCGGCGGCTTCCTGGCCGTGAAGCCGAACGATGTCGCGGCGCTGGAGCAAACGTTCGCCGCGCATCCGGACGGCATCGCCGCCATCCTGCTGGAGCCCATCCAGGGCGAAAGCGGCGTGCATCCGCTGTCGAAGGAGTACCTGCAGGCGGCGCTGAAGCTGGCGCATGACAACGGCGCGCTGCTCATCTGCGACGAGGTGCAGTGCGGCATCTACCGCGCCGGTACGTATCCGTTCGCCTACCAGCATGCCAACCTGCTGCCCGACATCGTGAGCACGGCGAAGGGCATCGCCGGCGGCTTCCCCATGGGCGCCTGCTCGGCGCGCGCGGAAGTGGCCGAGGTCTTCCAGCCGGGGCTGCACGGCTCCACGTTCGGCGGCAGCAACCTGGCCGTATCCGCCTCGTATGCCACGCTGAACGCCCTGCAGGAGCAGGGCATCGCGCAGCACGTGACGGAGGTGGGCGACTACCTGATGCAGCAGCTGTCCCAGGTGCCCGGCCTGCAAGACGTGCGCGGCAAGGGCCTCATGGTGGCTTGCGACCTGCCGGAGGGCGTGGATGCGTTCCAGGTTGTTCTGAAGGCGCTCGACGCCGGCCTGCTGCTGAACGCCACGGGTCCCAGCACGCTGCGCTTCCTTCCGCCGCTGATCTGCGAGAAGAAGCACGTGGACGCGCTTGTTGCGAAGCTGCCGGCGCTTATCGCCGGGTAGGTCGGCGTCGAAGGGAACGGGTGATCCGAGATATGGGCAAGCGCGAAGACCGGCAGGCGGCTATCCGCGATATCGTCCGGCGCCAGCAGATACGCACGCAGCGCGGGTTGGCCGACCAGCTGAAGCAGCGCGGCTTCGAGTGCACGCAGGCCACCGTTTCGCGCGATATCGGCGAGATCGGCCTGCTGAAATCCGCGCAGGGATTCTACGCCCTGCCGGAGGACATGGTGCTGGAGCGCGTGATCGGCGATATGGCCGAAACGTTCGAGAACGCGGGGAACCTGCTGGTCATCAAGACACGTTCGGGCGGCGCCCCCATCCTGGCCGAGGCCATCGACAACACGGAGATCGAGGGCTTGGTGGGATCCGTAGCGGGCGACAACACGATTCTGGTGGTTGCGAAAACGCCAGAATATGCAGCAATAATTGAAAATATGTTCATTAATATGCGCAAATAGTGTATATTTCAATAATCATATACAAACAAAGCAACGTGGTGTAGGATAATGAGCCACGAACTGATGAGACGCAGCTTCGGCTGAAGGAAAGGAAGAGGACATGGCGAAGGATAAGGTTGTTCTGGCCTACTCCGGCGGACTGGATACGTCCGTCTGCGTGAAGTGGCTCATGGACGAGAAGGACCTGGACGTCTACTGCATGGTCGGCGAGGTCGGCCAGGAGCACGACGGTTTGGAGAAGGTCCGCGACCGCGCCCTGAAGGTCGGCGCCAAGGAATGCGTCATCGCCGACATGCGCCAGGAGCTTGCTGACGAGTACCTGGACAAGGCGCTGGCGGCAAACGCCCTGTACGAGGGCAAGTACCCGCTGCTGTCCGCCCTGACCCGCCCGCTCATCTCGAAGCACCTGGTTGATTACGCGCATCAGGTGGGCGCGAAGTACATCGCGCACGGCTGCACCGGTAAGGGCAACGACCAGGTCCGCTTCGAGACGTCCATCGCCGCGCTCGATCCCTCCATCGAGATCATCGCCCCGGTCCGCGAGTGGGATCTGACCACGCGCGAATCCGAGATGGAATATGCCGCGGCGCACGGTGTGGAGATCGACGTCACGAAGAAGTCGCCGTATTCCATCGACGACAACCTGTGGGGCCGCGCCATCGAATGCGGCGTGCTGGAGGATCCCTGGAACGAGCCGCCGGCCGACATCTGGACCGTCACGGTCGACCCGGAGAAGGCGCCGGACACGCCCGAAATCGTCGACATCGACTTCGAGAGCGGCCTGCCGGTTGCCATCAACGGCGAGAAGATGAGCTATCTGGACTGCATCTACAAGATGAACGAGATCTCCGGCCGCAACGGCTACGGCCGTCTGGACATGGTGGAAAACCGCCTTGTGGGCCTGAAGAGCCGCGAATGCTACGAGCAGCCCGGCGCGCTGGCGCTCATCACGGCGCATCAGGCGCTGGAAGACTGCTGCCTGGAGCTGGAGCTGCAGCATTACAAGCCGCAGCTGGAGGCCGAATGGGCCATCCTGGTGTACAACGGCCAGTGGTTCAGCCCGCTGAAGAACGCCATTGACGCGTTCATGGCGTATGCGCAGACATGCGTGACCGGCACCATCCGCCTGAAGTTCTACAAGGGCAGCTGCACGGTCATCGGCCGCAAGAGCAAGTTCTCCCTGTACGACCACAGCCTGGCAACGTACGGCGAGGGTGACGCCTTCGACCGCACACTGTCGAAGGGCTTCATCCAGCTGTACCAGCTGCCCGTGAAGACGTGGGCTGCGAACCGCCGCGAGAACGGCGTCTCCGAGTAATTGATAGGGATTCCCTGCCAGCCGTTGCGTTTCTGCTGACGGCGGGGTAGATTTACGCGGAAGGTTTGCCGCACAACACATGCCGAAATCGATGCCGGTCCGCCAGTGGCCGGCATCTTCATTGAAGGAGGCCGACGATGGCACTTTGGTCCGGACGCTTCGAGCAGGGCGTCAGCGAATTCACGCAGCAGTACGGCGCGTCGCTGCCGGTTGACAAGGCAATGTACAAACAGGACATTGCCGGATCCCGCGCGCATGCGCGCATGCTGGCCCACCAGGGCGTCATCACAGATGCGGATGCGGAGGCCATCGTCAAGGGCCTGGATGACGTCGAGGCCGATATCGACAACGGCAACTTCGCGTTCGACATCAACGACGAGGACATCCACATGTCCGTGGAGCGGGCGCTCACGGAGAAGATTGGCGCCCCCGGCGCGCGCCTGCATACGGGCCGCAGCCGCAACGACCAGGTGGCCACGGACGACCGCCTGTTCGCGAAGCACCTCTGCGACGAGCTTTCGGAGGACTTGTGCGAGATTCGCCAGACGCTCATCGACCAGGCAGAAAAGCACTTCGACGTTATCCTGCCGGGCTACACGCACATGCAGCATGCGCAGCCGGTGCTGTTCTCGCATCATATGCTGGCGTATTTCTGGATGTTCTCGCGCGACTTCACGCGCATCCGGGCGGCACGGCGCGCCGCGGACGTGAACCCGCTGGGCTCGGCGGCGCTGGCGGGCACCACGTATGCGCTGGACCGCCACATGACGGCGGACCTGCTGGGATTCTCCGGTGTCACGCCGAATTCGCTCGATGCCGTCTCCGACCGCGATTTCCTCCTGGATCTGGATTACGCGTGCGCCGTGGCCATGATGCACTTGTCGCGCCTGTGCGAGGAGATTGTGCTGTGGTCCACGTCCGAGTTCGGCTTCATCACGCTGTCCGACTCGTTCAGCACGGGCAGCTCCATCATGCCGCAGAAGAAGAACCCCGACTTCGCGGAGCTGACGCGCGGCAAGACCGGCCGCGTCGTGGGCGACCTGGTGGCGCTGCTGGTCACCATGAAGTCGCTGCCCCTTGCGTACAACAAGGACCTGCAGGAGGACAAGGAGGGCGTCATCGACGCCACGAAGACGCTGCATGATGCGCTGGCGTGCGTGGACGGCATGATTTCCACCATGAAGGTGAATGCGGATGCCATGCTGGCCCAAGCGCAGAAGGGTTTCCTGGCCGCAACGGATGTGGCCGACTACCTGGCGAAGAAGGGCTTGCCGTTCCGCAAGGCGCACGAGATCGTGGGCCATCTGGTGCTGGAATGCGAGAAACGCGGCTGCGACCTGTCCGACCTGACACTGGACGATTTCAAACGCGAAAGCGATCTATTTGAAGCGGATATCGCCGGCGCGTTGGACCTGCCGGCCATCGTTGCCGCCCGTACCACGGAAGGCGGCACCGGAAATGCGGCCGTGCGCGTACAAATGGAGAAAGCGAAGGGAGTACTTTCCGACGACCGTGCGATGCTAGAATAAACGGGTTGTATCGCATTTGGAGGTACCTTGGGCTCGAGAGTAATCAAGAACAGGCGCGGAACCAAGCGCAAGCACCCCATCATCGGCGTGCTCTATGTGCTTGCGGCGCTCACCATCCTTCTGGTGATGGGCGTTCTGGGTGTGTGCGCGGTCTGCCAGTCCTGGCTTCAGGACCTGCCCGATTACACCGACCAGTCGTATTACGAGATGTCGCAGAAGACGCGCGTGTACGCAAACGACCGCAAGACGCTGCTTGCAGAATTCTATCTGGAGGACCGCGATCCGGTGACCCAGGACCAGATCAGCGAATACGTATGGAAGGGCACCGTGGACACGGAGGACGTCCGCTTCTACGAGCATAACGGCGTCGATGTCCAGGGTATCCTGCGCGCCGTGTACGTGAATCTGACGGGACAGGGCTCCGAAGGCGCTTCCACCATCACGCAGCAGCTCGTGCGCAACACCGTGCTGGCCTCCGAGGCCAGCGAGAGCACGCTGAAGCGCAAGGTGCGCGAGGCGTATATCGCCATCAAGCTGGAGCAGATGTACTCGAAGGACGAGATCCTGCTCATGTACCTGAACACCATCAACTACGGCTCGGGCGTCTACGGCATTCAGGCTGCGGCTCAGAAGTACTATTCGAAGGACGCGAAGGACCTCACCATCGCTCAGGCGGCAACACTGATCGGCATTCCGCAATCGCCGACGGAGAACAACCCCGTCGACCATCCGGATGCATGCAAGAAGCGCCGCAACGTGGTGTTGCAGCGCATGCTGACGAACGGCACCATCACGCAGGACGAGTACGGCAAGGCCGTGAAGCAGAAGCTGGGGCTTAAGGTCAGCTCGAAGACGTCGCAGAACGGCATCTACAAGTACCCGTACTTCACCAGCTACGTGCGCGACACGCTGCTTGACATGTACCCGTCCGACACGGTGTACAAGGGCGGCCTGACGGTCTACACCACGCTGGACCCGAAGGTCCAGAAGGCGGCGAACCAGGCGGCGAAGAACAAGGAAGCCACTATCGACAGCGACTTGGAAGTGGCCATGACGGTCATCGACCCGGATAACGGCTACATCAAGGCCATCGTGGGCGGCAGGGATTACTCGAAGAACCAGTACAACCTGGCAACGCAGGCGAAGCGCCAGCCCGGTTCGTCGTTCAAGACGTTCACGCTCGTGGGTTGCATTGAGAACCATATGAACCCGAATAACACGTACGTGAACTGCGGCTCAACGGCCACGCTGGGCAACTGGACCGTCTCGAACATCGACCAGAACGACTACGGCACGCGGACCGTCACAGGCGCGTTCGCCGTATCTTCGAACACCGGCTTCGCGCGCTTGTGCGAATGGCTGGGCGCCGACAAGGTCGTGGACGTGGCGAAGCGCATGGGCATCACGTCCGACCTGTACGCCGTGCCGTCCATCACGCTCGGCTCGTACGGCGTCACCACATTGGAGATGGCGGATGCCTATGCCACCATCGCGAACGGCGGCACGCATCACGATGCGCGCTGCATCTCCGACATCCAGGATTCGTCCGGCAACACCATCTACACGGCGGACACCACGGGCAACAAGGTGCTCAGCACGGAAGTTGCCATGGCGGCCGAGAAGTCCATGGAAAGCGTCCTGAAGAGCGGCGGCACCGGCACGGCGGCGAAGCCGTCGAACGGCCAGGTGGCTGCCGGCAAGACGGGCACATCCGAGGAGTACCGCGACAGCTGGTTCGTCGGATTCACGCCGCAATACTCCGTGGCCTGCTGGATGGGTGCCCGCGAAGAGCGCTCCATGAGCGCGGGCCTTGAGGTGGCGGACGTGTTCGCGGACTTCATGGACACGGCGCTGGCCGGGCAGAAGACGGAGAATTTCCCGGACGCGGACAACCCGGATTACAAGCCTATCAACGACTCCGACCTGGATATCCACAGCGGCAGCTCGTCGTCTTCGTCCAGCTCGTCGTCCTCTTCGTCGTCTAGCAGCGGCGCGTACTACAGCTCCAGCAGCGCCACCAGCGCCACGGGCACGTACTCCTCATCGTCCAGCGGCTCGTCGTCTTCGACCGGCTCTTCGAGCAGCTCGTCGTCCGGCACGTCGTCTTCCGCTGCCTCTTCGTCCACCACGAACAAGGTGGCATACCGCCTGGAATCCTCCGAGGATCCGAACGGGTCCAGGCTGTTCGAATCGAAAGGCACTGCGAACTCCGTGCGGGAGGCCGCGCGTTTCTATCCCGAATCGTCATCGAGTAACAAGACGCTGGTTGCCTAGGGCAACGGCGCAGAAAGCAGGCAAATGAAGAAGAAGTTCCTCGCAATCATGATGACCGTCCTCTGCGTGGCGCTTGCCGGCGTGCTGGCCGGGTGCGGTTCGAACGGAACCACGGCGTCGTCGTCGAGCTCCGATTCCGCTTCTGCGAATCGCGAGTACATGTCGAACGCGAATACAATCATCGGCCAACTGCAGGATAACCTGAACGATTTCTCGGATGCCGTGGCGAATGACGACCTGGTATCCATGAAGGCCGCAGCGAAGAAGGCATCGAGCAGCATCGACGACTTCGAGAAGCTGCAGCCCACGGATACGCTGAAGTCCGTGCATCAGGAATACACGAAGGGCTGCGACGAGCTGAAGGAGGCCTTGGACGATTACATCGACCTATACTCCGATCAGAAGAAGTCGAAGCTTTCCACCAGCGAGTACAAAAGCCGCCTGAAGAAGATCCAGGACAAGTACAACGGCGGCATCGCGCATCTGAAGAAGGGCGACGAGCAGGCAACGTCGCTGTAAGCCCGCAACAAGGCATCGCATCGCGAAAGAAGAGGGCGCCCAGCCGAATGCCGGGCGCCCTCTTTGCGTCTATCGGCCGGGACGGCTTCCGAATCCGGCGCGGCTGCGGTGCGGGCTCCCGGGTGCTCGTCGGGTGTTCCCCAAGTGCCTTTCGAGCGCGCCGCACGGCGCTGGCCTGCAGCCTGCCGGGCGCCGGCGCTTTGCAAGGCGGTGACGGTGCGCGCTCTAACGGCTGCTCGAGCTCGAAGATGCACGGGAGGCGTCTTCGAACGAATACGTGTTCGTCTTCTCGTTGTACGTGTACTTGCCGCCGTTCGCATCCGTGTACGTGTACTTGCCGGTGCTCTTGTCGTACTTGTATACGTTGCCATTCTCGTCTTCGTAGTGGTACGAGCTCTTCGAGCTCGAAGACGATTCGGTGGCTGCGGAAGACGAGGAGCTCTCGGTCTTCGACGAGGCGCTGGAGGATTGCGAACCCGTCGATGCGCTTGCGGCCGTGCTGGAGGTGCCGTATTTCGCGGCCTGGCTGCTGTTGAACGCGTTTTCGTACTTTGGGTCGTCTGCCGTGGGGAACGCTTCGATGGGGGAGTAGGCCAGCGCGGCGTCCATGTATGTGCGCCAGACGTAGCACGGATCCAGGTTCGGCAGACTCTTCTCCTGGCGCGAGCCGATCCAGACCGTCGTGCTCAGCTGCGGCGTGTAGCCGCACAGCCAGTGGTCGCGCTCCTTTTCGGACGTGCCGGTCTTGCCGGCGCAGGGCTGCGCCGTGTTCAGCTGCCCGCTCACGGCCGTTCCCTGCGCGAACACGGTCTCCATGACCTTCGTGGAGGCGTAACACACCTCGTCGGAAAGCACCTTCGCGCCTTCGTCCTTCCATTCGTATGTCGTCTGCCCGTTGCGGTCCACCACTTTCGTGATGGCCGTGGGCGTGCGCTGCGTGCCGCCGTTCGCGAACGTGGCATACGCGCCGCACATCTCCAGCGGCGAGACGCCGGACGTTCCCAGTGTGATGGAGTCCACTTCGGCCAGGTCAGACGTGATGCCCAGGCGCTTCGCCATCTGCACCACCTTGTCGGCGCCGACTTCCTGGCACAACCGTGCAAAGCCGGTGTTCGAAGACACGGCGAACGCACTCTGGATGCTACGGATGCCGTAGTTGTTGTTGTCGATGTTCTCCACTTTCCAATTGCCCAGCTGGGCGGGGGATGTGCAGTCGATCATCGTGGCGGGGTTGATGCCGTCCTCTATGGCCGCGGCAAGCGTGAACGCCTTGAATGACGATCCGGCCTGGCGCGAAGCTTGTGTGACCAGATTGAATTGGTCCGTGCGATAGTCCTTGCCACCCACCATGGCCTTGATGTAGCCGTTGTCCGGGTCGATGGAGACCAGGGCGATCTCGGCGTCCGTGTCGTACCACTGGCTGTACTGGGATTCGCAGGCGGCTTCAGCGTCCTCTTGCAGCGCCGGGTCCAACGTGGTGTAGACCTTCAGGCCGCCTTCATACACGCCTTCGACGCCCCGGTCGTTCAGCAGCTGGTCGCGCACGTAGCTGGTGAAGTACGGGTATTTGTAGATGCCGTCTGTCGAGGAGCCCGTATCCGACACATTCAGATTCAGCGCCTTCTTCTTCAGCGCATCCGCCTTGTCCTGGCTGATGCGCCCGGTATCCGCCAGGCGCTGCAGTACCGTGTTGCGGCGTTTCTTGCACGCTTTCGGATGCACGGTGGGCGTGTAGGCGTTCGGCGACTGGGGAATGCCCACGAGCGCGGCAGCCTGCAGCATGGTCAGGTCTTTCGCGCTCTTCGAGAAGTAATGTTGCGCCGCTGCTTCGATGCCATAGCAGTTGTCGCCGTAATTGACGGTGTTCAGGTACAGGTTCAGTATCTCGTCCTTGCTCAGCTTGTCCTCAAGCTGATACGCAAGCGCCGCTTCGCGCACCTTGCGTTTGAACGTGCTTTCCTGTGCCTCGTCCTGCAGGATCGTATTGCGCACCAGCTGCTGCGTGATTGTGGAGGCGCCTTGGCGCGATCCTAAGCGGAAGACGTTGTTCGCCACCGCGCGTGCGATGCCGATGGGGTCTACAGCGCCGTGGTCGTAGAAGCGGTTGTCCTCCGTGGCAAGCGTTGCCTGGACGGCGCTGTTGCTGATCTGGTCCAAGTCCACCGGCTGGCGGTCTTCCAGGTAGAACTTGGCCAGCACCGTCTTCTTGTCGCTCGCATAGACGGTCGTGGTCCCGGAGACCTGGTAATCCGTGATCGTGTCGGTGGAGGGAAGGTCCTGCAGCCAATACGAGCACAGGGCAACGCACGCTGCCGCGGCTGCTACCAGCAGGCCGAGTATAATGAGAAGGACGCGGTGACGCAGGCGGCCCTTCTTTCGGGGTCTTATGTGTTCTGCCTCTCCCATGATGCGAACTATTATAAAGTGTAGCGAATGCAATGAACGGGCAGGCTCGGAAAACAGCGTGCCATTTGGCGAGGAAGGTGCCGTTTTGGCTGAAGAAACCCCTGTGAAACCCCATCGCATGGAGCTGCTGGCACCCGCTGGGAACATGGCCTGCCTGCATGCGGCCGTCTCGGCGGGAGCCGATGCCGTCTATCTGGGTGCAGGCGAATTCAATGCCCGCCGCAATGCGGGAAACTTCACGATGGAAGAGCTCGATGAGGCATGCGCCTATGCGCATCTGCGCGGCGTCTTGCTTTATCTGACGGTGAATACCGTCGTGCTGCCGCGCGAATTGGCATCTGCCATGGAGCTGGTGCGCCAGGCGTACCGGGCGGGCATCGACGGCTTCATCGTGCAGGATCTGGGCCTTGCCGCCGAGATTCACCGCACGCTCCCGCAGGCGGAATGGCATGCGTCCACGCAGATGAACATCCACAACGCCGCCGGCGTCCAGGCAATGGCGGCGTTGGGAGCCAAGCGCGTCACGTTCGCGCGCGAGCTCTCGCTGGCTGAGGTAAGTGAGCTTTCCCGCTTGGCGCGCGATCTGGGCATGGACACCGAGATGTTCGCCCATGGCGCGCTGTGCATCTGCTATTCCGGCCAATGCCTGATGAGCAGTCTTATTGGCGGCCGAAGCGGAAACAGAGGTCGTTGTGCCCAGCCTTGCCGTCTGCCATACCAGGTGAAGAATTTCAGGGCAAAAGAGTA
>USAB01000037.1 GCA_900552585.1 uncultured Coriobacteriaceae bacterium | reverse complement strand
AATCGCAAGACCCCTGCGGGGGGGGGGCACGCCGTCGCAGCACGGCTGCCACGGCCAGGGCCGCCTTGCCACCGATGCCGGCGTCGACCTCGTCGAACACGAGCGTATCGACGCCGTCCGCTTCGCCGAGCGCAGCCTTCACCGCCAGCATGACCCGGCTGATCTCGCCGCCGGAGGCAATGCGGCGCAGCGGACGGTAGCCCATGCCCGCGCCGGGGCGAAACAGGAACTCCACGCGGCACGGTTCCGCCACCGTCCAATTCTCCCGTTCCAGCTGCTCCACGTTGCAGGAGAAGCCCGCGCCCGCCATGTCCAACTCGGCCAGACAGGCACCGACCTCCTCCGCGAAGCGCGGCGCACCCTCCATCCGGATACTCCGAAAAGCCTGTGCAGCCTTCTGAAGCTTCTCCTCCTCTGCTGCCAGGCGCTTCTCTGCAGCAGCCACCTGCTCGTCGAACGAATCCACGGCGGCGATTACGGCAGCTGCCCGTTCGCGGGCGGCGAACACCTCGTCCATCGTGGGACCGTAATTTCGACGGAGCCCCTGGTAGGCGGCAACGCGCTCCTGAAGCTGCTCCAGGGCCTGCAGGTCGAACGATTCGTCGTCATCGCGAAGCGAAGAGACCTCGCGCGCCGCATCCTCCAGCAGATATCCCGCTTCCCGAAGCGCCTTCGCCAGGTTCTCGTAGCGCCCATCGAACCGCGCGATGGACTCGAGCCCCTCCGCGGCAGCGCCCACCTGCTCTAGCGCGCCACCTTCGTCGGACAGCGCGCACGAAGCCGCATTCCGGCCCTGCGCTATGGCCTCCGCATTCTCTGCACGCTCGGCCGAAGCCAGCAGCTCCTCGTATTCGCCCTCTTTCGGGTCCACGGCATCGATGGAGCGCAACACGAAGCGTGCATCCTCGACCCGCGCGGCATCGGAGCGTCCCAGCTCGCGAACATGCTCGAGTTCCTCCGTCGCACGCATAACCGCCCGATACGCCGCCTTGTAGTCGGACCGCGCACGAACGGCATCATGGCCGATCCAAGCATCCAGCATCGCCGCCTGCTCGGCGGGCTTCAGCAGACGTTGATGCTCGTGCTGGCCGCAAAGGTCCACGTGCATGCCCGGCCCGTTCGCCAAATCGCGCACGGAGGCAAGCGAGCCGTCCAGCTGCACGCGCGAACGGCCCTCGGCGCTCACCGTGCGCTTCGCGACTAAGCCGTCTTCGCTTGCCGCGGCATTCTGAGCATCGCTTGCCTGGGCGGGATCGGCGTCGTCCGGCAAGGGGTAGAAAAAGCGCCCTTCCACGGACAGCTTATCGGCGCCTTCGCGCACCATATCCGCACCGCCGCGTTCGCCTACCAGCAACTTGATGCCCGAAAGCAGGGCGCTTTTGCCCGAGCCGCTCTCGCCAGTGACCACCGTCAGCCCGGCAGAGGGCACCAGATCGGCGTCGTGGATCAACGCCACATCATGCAGGTGAATTTCATCGATCATGCCGGGCCTTCCTTCTTCGTCTCTGCCCTGGAGTATAACAGCGCGCGCTTATGTCTCCATAAAAGGATTCCCGCGCAGGCACTGCACGGGAATCGCTTGGCGCACTCTTCTTTCCTGTCGGAGATACGGGGAGAAGCCGCCATCCGCCCGACGCTCCGGTTAGGCCGTGGGCTTCAGAAGGCGCTCCACCAGCTCGTCGTTGCTCTTCTTGTTCTGAGCGACCAGGTCGGCTAGCGTCACGCCGTCGACATAGCCTTCGATGACGTTATCCAGGCCCTCCCAGAAATCGATGGTATCGCACATGGAACGGCGCGGGCAGGCGGGCGCCTCACGTTCCAGGCAGGCCACCGGGGCCGTCCCGCCTTCGCTGGCGCGCAATATATCGCCGGCAGTGATATCATGGGCGGCGCGAGCAAGGGAATATCCGCCATGGATACCCCGATGGCCTACGATGAGGCCGGCCTTCGTCAGGTGGCCGACCAGCTGTTCCAGGTACTTCATGGAAATATCCTGCTGCTCGGCAACCTCGCGCAGCGTCGTCAGCTTACCCTCTTCCTTACGGCCGATTTCGATCATCAGACGCAGTGCATAGCGTCCCTTCGTCGAGATCTTCATCACAAGCATCCACCTCGTTGCAACTCGGGTAAACGGTAAATCCTAGTTTTTCAGTCATATTTATACTACGTCTGCATGCGCTTCACAAGAAATGCTGCATAATCGGCGCGCGCGTCGCCGCAGACGGAAATTGCCTATCAGTAAAGGTAGTAGCGGTCGGACGTCCGGCCGGATATGCCGACCATCTTTTCGCATTATTTGCAAAACGCAGCACATCTGCACATCTTCGCCCACCGGTCATGGGTAGACTTGAGGTTCCAAACCATTCTAAGGAGCAGCAATCGAACCGCTAGAAGAACACACCGAACTCAGCCGGCAAGATTCGCAGGACCGGCCCGCACCCGCCCGGAAACACGATGCGTCAGCGGAGGAACGACCCGCGCCGAAACGCAGCAAGCACGCTGTTAACCAGCGGTTTTCCAAACTTGTCCACCGTACGGTGAGCGCGCGAACGCTGCTCTGGATCGCCATCGGGCTGTACGCGGCGTTCGCCGCCATCCGCATTGCGCTGGCCCTGTTCCCGAAGACCATCGACGTCATGCCGGACGAGTTGCGCTACCTGGATCTTGCGCGCAGCCTGTTCACAGACGGAACGCTGACCATCCGCGGCGAGGACTCCACGTTCCAGAAGATCCTCTACCCGCTCCTGCTCTTCCCCGCTATGTTCTTCAACGACACGGTTTCGCAGGTGCGCGCCATCGGAGTGCTGAGCTCGCTCTATGTATGCACCGCCGTATTCCCCACGTTCCTGATTGCCAAGCGCGTCTTTGGCAACCGCCTGCTGCCGAACGTCACGGCACAGGTGCTGGTGCTGGCTATGCCGGACATGTGCTACTCCATGACTTTCATGAGCGAGAGCGTCTTCTTCCCGCTGGCGCTCTGGCTTGCCTACCTCATGTGGGTAACGCTGTGCAACACCACCCGCCGCTACCCCGTGCTCTGCCTGTGCAGCGGCCTTGCCTGCTACGCCGTGTACCTGTGCAAGGAAGTCGCTGCCGCCTACGCAATCGCGTTCTGCGTGATGCTCGTTATCCTGGCCATACGGAAGTCGCGCCCCCGGACGGACTGCATCATGGGCATCGCCTGCTTCCTGGTGGGATTCCTGGCACCGTTCGTCATCTTGAAGGCCACGCTGTTCGACGGAATGGGCAACTCGTACAACCAAATGGATCCCGGCATCCTGTTCAGCCCCTATACGTGGGCGTTCGCCATCTACGCGCTGGTTACGGATTTCACGTACCTGGTGGTGGGATTCGGCTTCTTCTGCCTTGCGTTCCCGCTGCTGGGCTGGAAAAAATTCGACTCGGACCAGAAGCGCCTGCTGGCATTCAGCCTGCTGGCCATCGGCGTGGGGCTCCTGACCGTGCTGTACACCATCTCCATCCGCGAGGACGTGGGCCATGTGGCGTTACGGCAGCATCTGCGCTACGTCATCCCTCTGTTCATCCCGCTCATGATCCTGTTCATGCAGCAGGTGCGGCAGCAGGATTTCTCCGCCTGGAAGCGCAACGTGCGCACATCCTGCGTCCTTACCGGAACCGTCGTGGCCGCATGCCTGCTGGTTGCCACCATGTTCGGTTCGGCGAACCTGTCGCAGGGCTTCGACAACTCGCAATTCCACATGCTGCGCGACTTTATTTCGCAGTTCGAACCGCTTGACCAGCAGGAATTCGACATCACAGCGAAGACGATGACGGACATCGACGACAGCGAGACGCTGTTGGAGATCAACCCGGGTGTATGGCTGTCGCGCGCCGCCGTCATCGCGTTCATACTCGCCGGCACCATCCGCCTGATGGGACGCCGCAAACGCGGTGCGTATCTGGCCATCATGGCCGTGATATTCGCCTGCTGCATCGGGAACAACGTCGGCGCCGTGAAGTACAACTGGAAGGCCTACGGCATCGACGAAAGCCAGATCCAGGAGGTTGTCGAGATCGACGAGTACCTGGACAGCCTGCCGCAGGATGCGAAGGTGCTGATTGTGAACGATACGGATCGCACGCAGCTGAACAACCTCACGGACACGTACATCCAGAACCGCAAGATGACGTACCGCTATTGCACGGACACGTCATTCGCGAACGATTCGACGCATGGCGTGCTGAATCAGGCAGCCGTTATGGGAATGGCCGGATTGGCGGGCGACCGCGAGTACCAGGATTCCAGTAAGATGACGCAATCGCTTGCGCATATCGACTACATCTTGGTGAACAAGAACCAGAAGATCACATTCGAGTCGAACAACGTGCAGAAGACGAATGCTGGCAGCCAGCAGAACTTCACGCTGTACAGGATCACGAACTCCGACAGCATCCGCGTGGATGCGCAGGCGCCGAGCAGCGACTAATCGTATGGTACGCGCGCCTGCGTGCGCGGGTACAGTTGCATGCGCCGGTACCTAATCACCGCATCCGGACGGCGCATCTATTTGCCCCCCCCCGGCCGCTCCCCCACCCGGCGCCTTGCCTGGCCTATGGACGCCTGCGCCGCCCTCAGCACCTGTCCGGGCACGTGTAAGCGCTACCGTTTATGCCGCGACGAACCGTATTTCGAACCCTTGCGCGCATCCTTCTTCAGGCGCTGCAGGGCCTCGTCCTCCGTGCCGCCCTCGATGCCGGTGCGCAGTTTCACCAGCTGGTCGCGCAGGCGGGCGGCTTCTTCGAAATCCATGTTGCGCGATGCCTCGGCCATATCGCCTTCCAGCGAAGAGACCAGGCGCATGACCTCGGCGCGCGACATGCGCGCCAGCTCCTTGTTCACCTGCTCCGAGGTGGTGTTCTCCTCGTCCTGATTGACGTAATCCATGATGTCGTTGATGGCCTTGCGGACGGTCTTTGGCTCGATGCCGTGTTCCTTGTTGAACGCAATCTGCAACGTGCGGCGACGCTTCGTCTCATCGATGGCCCGCTTCATGGAGTCCGTGATGCGGTCCGCGTACATGATTACCTGGCCGCTGACGTTACGGGCGGCGCGACCCATGGTCTGGATAAGCGAGCGGTGATTGCGCAGGAAGCCCTCTTTGTCAGCATCCAGGATGGCAACCAGCGACACCTCCGGCAGGTCAAGACCCTCGCGAAGCAGGTTGATGCCCACAAGCACATCGAACGCGCCTGCGCGCAGGTCGTGCAGGATCTCGACGCGTTCCAGCGTGCCGATGTCCGAATGCATATACCGCGCGCGAATACCCTGGTCAAGCAAATGGTCTGTCAGGTCCTCCGCCATCTTCTTCGTCAGCGTTGTAATCAGCACGCGCTCGTTCTTTTCGGCACGTGCGCGCGATTCCTCGATGATGTCGTCGATTTGCGACTTCGTGGGACGCACGATGACCTCGGGATCAAGCAGGCCCGTGGGGCGAATGATCTGCTCCACCTGGTTCTGCGTGACCTTCAGCTCGTAATCGCCGGGCGTGGCGCTCATGTAGATGAACTGCGGGATGCGCGCCTCGAATTCGTCAAAGCGCAGCGGACGGTTGTCCAGGCAGCTGGGTAGGCGGAACCCGTGGTCTACCAGCGTGACCTTACGCGAGCGGTCGCCTTCGTGCATGCCGCGCACCTGCGGGATGGTCACGTGGCTCTCATCCACCATGCACAGGAAATCCTTCGGGAAGTAATCCAGCAGCGTGTATGGCGGCTCGCCGGGCTTACGGCCATCCAGATGGCGGGAGTAGTTCTCGATGCCGCTGCAGAATCCCATGGTCTCCATCATCTCGAGATCGTACGTCGTGCGCATCTCCAGCCGCTCCGCTTCCAGCAGCTTGCCCTCATCCTTGAACTGGGCCAGGCGCTGCTGCAGCTCGTCGCGGATGGATTTCAGGGCACGCTCCATCTTCGGCTTCGCCGTGACATAGTGCGAGGCAGGCCAGATGGGAATGGCCGAAAAGCTGTTCAGCTTCTCGCCCGTGACCAAGTCGACCTCGTCGATGGTCTCTATCTCGTCGCCCCAGAATTCCAGATGCAGCGGATTGTCGGCATACGGGGGGAACACGTCCAGGGAATCGCCGCGTACGCGGAACGTGCCTCGCGTCAGCTCGTAATCATTCCGGTCGTATTGGATGTCGATGAGGTCGTAGATCAAGTCATCGCGGTCATACGGCTTGTCCTTGTCTACGAACACGGCCATGCCGGCATAATCCATAGGCGAGCCGATGCCGTAAATACACGAGACGGAGGCAACGACGATGACATCGCGCCGGGACAGCAGTGCCGCCGTGGCGGCATGGCGCAGCTTTTCCACCTCTTCGTTGATGGAGGAGTCCTTCTCGATGAACGTATCCGTGGTAGGCACATAGGCCTCTGGCTGGTAATAGTCGTAATACGAGACGAAATAGACCACAGCATTGTTCGGGAAGAATTCGCGCAGCTCCCCTGCCAGCTGCGCCGCAAGCGTCTTGTTCGGCGCCAAGACCAGCGTGGGCTTTTGAACGGCCTCGATGACCTTCGCCATCGTGAACGTCTTCCCCGAACCCGTCACGCCCAGCAGATTTTGGTAGCGCAGCCCCTTCTCGACGCCATCCGCAAGCGCCTGGATGGCTTCCGGCTGGTCTCCGGCGGGCTCGAAGGGGGAAACACCCTTGAACGGCGTGTCGGAAAGCCGCACTTCGGACAGCTTGCCCTCCATATCATGACCTTCGATGTTCCTCAGATGGGCCATACCGCGTTTCCCTCCTTGTCTCGCTGCCGCTGCTTTGCCTGCGTGCGGTTAGCGGTTGACGATCTGATCCCACACCGTGTCGATACGCTGCTGGAGCGTATGCAGGTCGGAATCGTTCTCTATGACGAAATCCGCCCACAAACGGCGCTGGTCGTCGCTTACCTGGCGCGCGATGCGGTTGCGCACATCCGCCTCAGAGAAGCCGCGCGCCACCGCCCGTTCCACACGGAGCTCGAGCGGGGCGACAACCGCAACGGTGGCGTCTGCCATATCCGTAAACACCCCGAATGTTCCCTGCGGTCCGTCGTAAGGGGAAATCTCGATGACGCAGGCGGCCCTGCCGCCGTTTTCGAACGCTTTCAGGCGATCCTTCGCCTCCGCAATCAGACGCGGATGGGAGATGCCGTTGAGCGTTGCCGTCGCCTCGGGCGACGCGAACGCCTTGGCTGCCAGCGCCTTACGATCAACGGAGCCGTCTTCGGTAAGAATGTCGCTCCCGAATGCCGCAACCATGTCGTGAATCACGTCTACACGCAGCAGGACGTCATGCCCTACCTCGTCCAAATCGATAAATGCCGCACCATGGGAGACGAATCCCTTCGACACCGTCGATTTGCCCGAACCAATGCCGCCGATAACCACGATAATCTTCATGGAACACTTCCTTCATGCCACTGCGCCCCGCGAGCGAACGAAATACCTTCGCCCATAGCGTACAACAGAGCGCAACCGAGACAAGGAGCACTTGCAAGTGCGAAATCATAAACACGCACTGCCACCCTGACGTCCGGAACGAAAAAGGCCCGCTGCATGCACAGCGGACCTTCCATCAGCAAAGAGAAGAGAAAAGACTACTCGGCGTCCTTCTCATCGTTCTGCTTGCGCGGCTTGCGGGCCGGACGCTCTTCGCCCTCGGGCGGATCGGCAACTTCGATCTCGTAACCCAGATCGGCAGCAGCTGCCTTCATGGACAGGCTGATGCGACGACGCTCGGGGTTGATCTCCATGACCTTGACCTTGACCTCGTCACCGGCATGGACAACCTGCGTCGGCGTATCGATATGCTTCGGGGACATCTCGGAGATGTGCACCAGGCCCTCGACGCCATTGGCCAGCTCCACGAATGCGCCGAACGGGACGGTCTTCGTAACCTTGCCGTCGACGATGGATCCCAGCGGGTAGGACTCAATGAGCTTCTTCCACGGATCCTCGGTGGTCTGCTTCAGGCCCAGGGAGATGCGCTCGCGCTGCAGGTCCACATCCAGGACCTCGACCTCGACCTCTTCGCCAACCTTGACAACCTCGGACGGATGGTTCACGTGGCTCCAAGACAGCTCGGAGATGTGCACCAGGCCGTCGATGCCGCCCAGGTCCACGAAAGCACCGAAATCGACGATGCTGGAAACCGTGCCCTTCAGGCGCATGCCCTTGGACAGCTTGGAGAGGATCTCGGCGCGCTCGTTCTTGCGGCCCTCCTCCAGCAGCACGCGGCGAGACAGAACAACGTTGTTGCGGTTGCGGTCCATCTCAATGACGCGGGCCTCGAGCTCGGTGTTCAGATACATATCCAGGTTCTTGACGCGATGCAGGTCAACCAGGGATGCCGGCAGGAAGCCGCGCAGGCCGATGTCCAGGATCAGGCCGCCCTTGACGACCTCGATGACCTCGCCCGTAACGGGCTCTCCGGCCTTGAACTTCTCTTCCACGGAAATCCAGGCGCGCTCGTACTCGGCACGCTTCTTGGACAGGATCAGACGGCCGTCCTTGTCCTCCTTCTGCAGAACCCAGACCTCGATCTCGTCGCCCAGCTTGACGACGTCGTCGGGGTTCGCATCCTTGCGGATGGAGAGCTCACGAGCGGGAACAACGCCCTCGCTCTTGAATCCGATGTCGACCAGCACCTCATCGTGCTCGATCTGAACGACTTTGCCCGTGACCAGGTCGCCTTCGTCGAACTCGGTCAGAGTGCCGTCGATCATCTGATTCAACGCGTCATCGGACACGTCTTCGAAATCGATGACATCGGTGTTCTTGATTTCGGTCAAAATGGACCCCTTTCAAAAATTTCGGGGACCCTTCGTCATGATTGTCCAACATTTCCATGTCCACCGGCGCCGCATGCGCCTGTTACAAACATGTCTCGGGGGCCAACAGTTACTACTTGCCTTCTACGCAAGCCTGTTCATAGTAGCATAGACTCCAGCCTGTTTACCGCATGTTTACGCACGATTCGCACGGCCTGCACAGTTTTTGCCGAGCGCCCATTCCGAAGGGTCATCGGCATGCGCTGCAGTGCTGTTGAAAATGACAATGCGGGCCTTACCTATAAGGCCCGCGAACGGCTCTAGCAGCCCAGCTTGTGCAGGATCGCATCCGCAACGCCCTGGGCATCCAACCCGATCTCGCGCAGCAGCAGCGGCTTCTTGCCATGCACCACGAACTGGTCGGGAATGCCCAGCGTCAGCGCAGGAACGGATTTCCCGGACTGCGCCAGAATCCTGAGGACCTCCTCGCCCACACCGCCGGAAACAACGCCTTCCTCAACGGTCACGACGAGCTTCGTGTCCGCCGCTCCCCGTATGGCATCGCAGTCGAGGGGCTTCGCCCAGCGCAGGTCCACAACGCGGGCGTGCACGCCCTTCCCTTCCAGGATGTCGGCGGCTTCCTCCGCGCTGGCAACCATGGAACCGAGCGCCAGGATGGCGATGTCGTCGCCCAAGCGAACCAGACGGCTCTTGCCCTCTTCGAGGCAGATCGGCGATTCGGGCACAGGGACGCCGCGCGCTTCGCCGCGCGGATAGCGGATGGCATACGGGCCCTGTCCGGCAAGTGCCGTATGGAGCGCGTTTGCCAGCTCCTCCTCGTTCGAGGGAACCAGCACCCGCATATTCGGGACCATACGCGTATATACCAAGTCGAACGCGCCATGATGCGTGGCACCGTCGTCGCCTACCAGGCCCGCCCGGTCAATGCAAAACACCACATTCGCCTTCGCCAACGCCACATCGATGATGATCTGGTCAATAGCACGTTGTAGGAACGTGGAATAGATGGCGACCACCGGACGCTTGCCGCCCAGCGCAAGGCCGGCTGCAAGGCCCACGGCGTGCTCTTCGGCGATACCCGTATCGATGAAACGGTCCGGGAACCGTTTCGCAAACCCGGAGAGGCCCGTCCCGTCCTTCATCGCCGCCGTGATGGCGACGATATCCTTGTCGTGCTCCGCTTCGCGCTCCAGGCACGAACCGAAGACGTTCATATATTTCGGGGCCTTCGAAGACGACGCCTTCAACTTTCCCGTTGCAATGTCAAAGCCGCTCGGGCCATGGAAGGCCTCGGGATGTTCTTCTGCCGGCGTGTATCCGGCACCCTTCTTCGTGACCACGTGCATGAGTGTGGGGCCGTTCGTCCGCAGCAGCATGCGAATGGTCTCGCGCAGCGCCACGATGTCATGGCCGTCGATGGGAGCCGTGCACAGGATGCCCAGCTGCTCGAATATCATGGACTGGTCGGAAAGGAAGAAGTGCTTCGCGGAATCCTTCGCATTGCGCGCCAGGTCAAGCGCCATGCGCGCAGCGGGACCGGCGTTCTCCATAACCTCCTGCATGCTGTCGCGCCGGACGCGGTAGTCGTTTGAGGCGCGCAGGCGGCCCAGATGCGTCATCAGGGCGCCCACATTATGCGAGATGGCCATGGCGTTATCGTTGAGCACGATGAGCATGCGCGTCTGGTCCTGCCCGATTTGGTTCAGGGCCTCGAATGCCATGCCGCCGGAAATGGCCGCATCGCCGATGAGCGCCGCCACATGCTCGTTGCCGCCGCGCATATCGCGCGCGCGAGCCAAGCCAAGCGCAATGGAAAGCGAATCCGAGGCATGGCCGGAATAATGGACGTCGTATTCGCTCTCATGAGGATTCGGGAACCCGGAGATACCGCCGTATTGGCGCAGCGTGTCGAAACGATCCAGGCGTCCCGTGAGAATCTTGTGCGCATATGCCTGATGGCCCACGTCGTAGACGATCTTGTCCTGCGGGCAGTCCATCTCCGCATGCAGCGCCAAAATGGTTTCAACGGCGCCGAGGCTGGATCCCACATGGCCGCCGTTCTTCGAGGTAGTTTCGATAATCTGGTCGCGAATCTCCTGCGCGACAATCTTCAACTCGGCGTTATTCAGAGTTTTGAGATCGTGCGGGGACGAGATCATGTCAATGATACGTTCCATTGCCCTGACCCCCTACTCCTCGGCGTTTTCGCTATCTACTTCGTTACGTTGCAAGATATCGGATTCTATCAGCTCGGATGCTTTCATGCCAAGCCCGACGGCCTCCTCGTACAGCGAAAGGGCATCCTCCAGCGGAAGAGACTCGTCGGAAACAGAATCCGCAATCTGCTTCAGTCGCTCGTTCACTGCCTCCATATCGGGCAGCGTACGAGGTTCGTCGGGATTATTCGGCATCGGATGCCACTTCTGCATTGGCAGCACTGTCAGGTTCGGCGGACTTCGTTTCACAGCCGTCGGCAGCCGGCACGTCATCTGTGGCAACAGGCTGAGCTTCGGAACCGTCGGCAACCGGCGCTTCCGCTGCGTCAGCGGGCTGGGCATCCGCATCGACGGCGTCTTCAGAATTCGCTGCAATCTCAGGCGCGTTATCATGAGCGCCGTCCGCAGTCTCCTGAACGGCATCCTGGACGTTCTGAGCCTGCTCCAGTTCTGTGGCGATGCTTCCCAGCACGCCGTTCACGAACTTCGGGGATTCATCTTCGCCGCCGAAATCCTTTGCCAGATCAACGGCCTCGTTGATTGCAACGGAGATGGGGACCTCTTCCACGTACATCATCTCGTAGCAGGCCAGGCGCAGGATGGCGCGATCGACGGAGGGCATGCGGTCCATAGACCAGTTCTCCGAATTCGCCTTGATATGCGCATCCAGCTCCGGAAGATGCTCCGCCGTGCCCCGCACCAGGAAATCGGCGTACTCCGAAGGCTTCGCTTCGTCGATGAATGCATCGCCGCGTTCCAGCAGCGCTATCGGCGATTCGTCCAGGATATCGCTCTGATACAGAACCTGGATAGCCTGCCGGCGTGAGAGCGTGCGCTCGTGTCGCTTCGTTGCCATGTATGTGCTTCCTCTTCCGCTTTCGTTAATCCGCAAAGCGGATGGAGTCGATGTAAATATCTACGCGGGCCACTTCCATGCCCAGCTGAACCGTGATGGCATCAGCAACCGCACTGCGCACCTCGTCGGCAATGTCCGGCAGAGGCTTGCCATAGCGCACGTTCAGATGCAGCGTGATCTCAAGCTGGTTCTTGTCGTTCGTATGGACTTCGATGCCCTGATCCGTGCCGGCATTGCGGAAGACCTGATGGATGAGGTTGGCAGACGGGGTTCCGATGCTGGCAACGTCATCGATTTCCTTGACGGCCAGCGAGACAATAGTCTCGACCACGCTATGCGTGATGGCCATACCCTCGTTGCGAACGTCGATCATAGCAAGTCTCCCATCTCGGTTTCGATGAACGCGGTAGTCACATTGCCCTCATTATAGGCTTCGTTCTCAAGCACGCGCTGATGGAACGGAATCGTCGTCTTGATACCCTCGATATCGAATTCGTCCAGTGCGCGGCGGCCGCGGGCAATGGCTTCCTCACGCGTCGAGCCCCACACAATGAGCTTCGCGACCATGGAGTCGTAATACGGAGAGATGCGGGATCCCTCGTGCACGTACGTCTCCAGGCGCACACCCGGGCCACCGGGAGTGCGGAACTTCGTGATGGTGCCCGGGCATGGACGGAACCCATGTTCGGGATCCTC
Source organism: uncultured Coriobacteriaceae bacterium (assembly GCA_900552585.1). Taxonomy (GTDB): domain Bacteria; phylum Actinomycetota; class Coriobacteriia; order Coriobacteriales; family Eggerthellaceae; genus UMGS1519. The sequence goes on along the minus strand of USAB01000037.1, from coordinate 3,293 downwards.
GGCATTGATGCGGAATTCTATTGCGTGGCCGTTCGGGGAGAACGGGGCGTACTTCGCGCATTCCATGGGCTCGCCGGAGGCAATGCGCAGCTGCTCCTTGATGATGTCCACACCCGTGATCTGCTCCGTCACCGGATGCTCAACCTGAACGCGCGTGTTCATCTCCATGAAGTAGAACTTGCCGTCCTGGTCCAGAAGGAATTCGATGGTGCCGGCATTGCGGTAGTCCACAGCACGAACCGCCTTCAGGGCGGCCACGCCCATAGCGCGGCGCAGCTCGTCGTTCAGCGCCGGGCTGGGGGCCTCCTCCAGCAGCTTCTGATGGCGGCGCTGGATGGAGCAGTCGCGCTCGCACAGCGCAACGCGATTGCCGTGATCGTCTGCGAGGACCTGAATCTCGACATGACGCGGTTTCAGCACCAGCTTCTCCAGGTACACGTCATCGTTCGCGAAAGACGCCGCAGCTTCGGCCTTCGCCGCCATGTACTCCTTCTCCAGGTCGGCCGGGTCATGCACCTCGCGCATGCCCTTGCCGCCACCGCCGGCGCTTGCCTTGATCAGCACAGGATAGCCCACGCGCTCGGCGAACGCGCGCGCCTCCTCGACGGTCTCGACAACGCCGTCGCTGCCGGGAACCGTGGGCACGCCGCACTTCTGCATGGTCTCGCGCGCCTGGCTCTTATTGCCCATGCTCTCGATGCATTCGGGAGAAGGGCCGATGAATACCAGGTCGTTGTCCGCGCAGGCACGGGCGAAATCCGCGTTCTCGGACAGGAATCCGTAACCCGGATGCACTGCCTGGCAGCCGGTGTTCACCGCAGCGGCGATGATATTCGGCATGACCAGGTAGCTCTTGTTCGCCGGAGCGGGCCCGATGCAGACGGCCTCGTCGGCGTACTGCACCGGGTACGTGTCCTTGTCCTCGGTGGAATAGACCGCGACGGTCTTCACGCCGAGTTCCTTGCAGGCGCGAATAACGCGCAGTGCCACTTCCCCGCGATTGGCGATGAGGATTTTATCGAACATTATGCGTTCTCCGGTCCGATAGCATCATTGGTGTTGTGGGGCTCGATGTAGAACAGCGGCGTGCCGAACTCCACGGGCGTGCCGTCTTCCACGCAGACCTCGCGGACGGTGCCCATTTCCTCGGCGCCGATCTCGTTCATCAGCTTCATGGCCTCGACGATGCACAGCGTCTGGTTTGCGGCAACCTCGTCGCCGACCTTCACGAACGGATCCTCGCCGGGAGCGGGCGCAGCGTAGAACGTGCCCACCATCGGGGAGGTGACCACATGCCAGCCGGCCGGATGATTGTCCTCAGCAGGGGCGGCGTCCTTCTTCGGCGCGGGCGCTGCAGTTGCGGGGGGAACAGCGGGCTGGGCGGCAGGAGCCGCACCGGCAGGGGCGAAGCCGGGCATGCGCACGGAAATGCGAGCACCCTCCTCTTCGACCGTGATTTCGCCTACGCCGCTTTCCTCGGCAACGCGGACCAGTTCGCGAATCTGGTTGATGTCCACGTAATCATCCTCCTTGGTTTGGCTCGACTCCTCTTCCAGGAGGAAGTCGACATGCTCGATGGTGCGATGCTTGCTGAGGTACGTGCGGGCCTCATTCGGGAACAGCGCGTACATCAGGACGTCTTCTTCGGTCTTCGCAAGATCGCCGATCTCTTCGGCAACCTCGTCGAACGTGGTAGTGACCAGGGACCCCGGGGCCACCGACGGGTCCAGGCGCTCGGAGTCGCCCACGACCTTGTCCAGAACCTCCTGCTTGATGGGTCCCGGTGCCTTGCCGTAATAGCCGCACAGGTAGTCCTTCATCTCCTTGGACACAACGCTCCAGCGCTTGCCCGTGAGCACGTTGAACACGGCCTGCGTGCCCACAATCTGCGACATGGGCGTGACCAGCGGCGGATAGCCGACCTCGGCGCGAACCTCGGGAATCTCCTTCATAACCTCGGGCAGGCGGTCCAGGGCATTCTGCGTCTCCAGCTGGCTGACCAGGTTCGACATCATTCCGCCCGGCACCTGGTGCGAATACACGTGCATATGCGTCAGGGAAGAAACGCCGCGCTTGTAATGTCCGCGCTTGCGCACTTCCTCCCAGTATTCGGCAATCTCGAACAGCAGGTCCAGATCCAGGTCCGTGTCGTAGCGGCTCTCCTGCAGGGCGGCCACGATCATTTCCACCGCGGGGTGCGAGTTGCCGAACGCGAGCGGAGCACTTGCAGTATCAGCGATAGCAGCGCCTGCTTCAGCGGATTTGATGATGTTAGCTGGTGCCATGCCGCCGACATAGTGGCAATGCACGTGAATGGGCAGACCGATCTCGGCGTTGAATGCCTTCACGATACGCTCGGTACGATACGGCGTGAGCATGCCCGCCATGTCTTTGATGGCGATGGAATCGACACCCAGATCTTTGAGCTGCTGACCGTATTCAAGGAAGCTATCGAGCGTATGAACAGGCGATACCGTGTAAGAAATCGCGCCTTCGAAGTGGGCTCCGCACTCCTTGATGGCTTCGGCGTTATCCACCACATTGCGGATATCGTTCAACGCGTCGAACACGCGGAAGACATCGATGCCATTTCGGTGTGCTGCCTCGATGAAACGAAAGCAGATCTCGCGGGAATAATGCTTGTAGCCCACAAGGTTCTGTCCACGCGAGAGCATGGATAAGCGAGTGTTCGGCGTTTTTGACTTGATGAGTCGCAGACGATCCCAAGGATTTTCGTCCAAAAAGCGTAGGCAGGTGTCGAATGTTGCACCGCCCCAGGCCTCGATGGCCCAGTATCCAACGCGATCCATCTTGGGCAAAATGGGCAGCATATCTCCGATCGACATACGTGTTGCCCAAAGACTCTGCTGTCCGTCGCGGATCGTTGTGTCCATAAGTTGAAGTTTTGCCAAGTGACTCGCACCTCCTTGTCAAAGAGCACCCGTACGGTCGGGTTGCATGATAGTGAACGACCATTATACGACACGAGGCGCCTTACGCGCCTCGCAATCAAAGGTATTTTCGTTATCGAAACAGAGATTAGACGCGAGTAACATAGCGGCCATCGCGCGTATCGATACGCAGGATATCGCCCTTGTCGATGAACATGGGAACCTGGATGGTCGCGCCGGTTTCGAGCGTTGCGGGTTTCGTGCCGCCCTGGACCGTATCGCCCTTGAAGCCCGGCTCGGTATCGGTAACCTCGAGTTCGACGAACATCTGCGGCTCGAGACCGATGAGCTCATCGCCCGCATACAGCAGCGTGACTTCGTCGTTCTCCTTGAGCCACTGTG
>USAB01000036.1 GCA_900552585.1 uncultured Coriobacteriaceae bacterium | reverse complement strand
AGCCTGGTCCGAAAAGCAGATTGCGGTGAAGCCAAACGCACCGACAAATCCCCGCCCGTGCCTTGCAGGCGCAAGCGCCGGCTGAGGGTGCGACGGATATCGACCGCGTTATGAACAAGAATGCGTACACCGTGCCTGCGGACGCGACGGCCTATGAGGCGCTGCTGGAGATGGTGGTGCGCAAGACCAGCGGGCTGCCGCTTGTGAATGGCGACGGCACGGTTGCCGGGTTCATCTCCGACGGCGACATCATGCGTGCGATTTCCCGCGGCATGGACGGCACGTACGACATAGCCTCGTACTACGCGCAGTGGCTGCGCAAGGATTCGTTGGCGGACAGCTTCGACAAGCTGCGCGATACGCGCGCGCTGGATCTTGCCACGCGCCAGGTGGTGTCCATCGAGCGTGGCGAGGGGCTGGAAGCGGCGTGCCGCAAGCTCTCCGATGTGCGGATCAAGAAGATTCCGGTTACGGAGGAGGGAAAGCTGGTGGGCACGCTGAGCCGATCGGATGTCGTCCGCTATTTGACCGCCTCGTCCGTGAAGGCTATGGAAGCGGCGAAGGCGCAAGAGGTGGCCTAGCCGCGCTTGTTTCGTCCGGCGCCTTCTTCCTGCAGGCGCCCCTCGCCGTTCCCATCCGCCTGCAGCGCGCTCCCGCGGCCGCTGTGGGCGGTTCGCTTTTCCATCAGCGCTATGGTGGCGCCCACCAACAGCGGGGCACCCACGACGAACGGCATGGCGTAGCGGGGGAATGCCACGGGGCTGATCACCTGGAACAGGAGCAGTACGATTACCGGCAGCAGCGCAAGCACAGCGCCCTTCTCTGCCCGCTTGCGCTGGGCGATGAGCGCGACCAGGCACACAATTGGGATGAAGCCGCTGTAGAACCCGATGGTGAAGAACATGCCCGCAAAGGGCGTTTGCACCGTTTGGGCGATGGCGCCGTCAATTGCCGCACGGTTGTTCTTGAATTTCTCCGGCTGCTTCAGGTGCAGGTCTACGAAATTGCCGCCGGCACTGTCCACGGACCGCGCGAATGCCTGGATTTTGCGGGGTGGAAGGAAGCTCGGCGCGCTGAGACCGGAAGCCGGCACGAAAAATGCCGCGCAGATGCGCACCGTCGAATCGAAATAACAGTTTGCCCCCTGCACGGTGAGTCCCTTCTGTATCCAGAGGGCGACAAACGCCGCGGTATCCTGGGCCGTGGCCTCCTTGGTGCGCCAGCGATCTTTCACACCGTCCACGCTGAACTTCTTGTAATCGTGTACGGCCCGGTCAAGCCTGATGACGCGGTTCATGGTTTGGAGATCCTGGTCGCTAAATGCGTCGGGATGCTCGCGGTACAGCGAGACCGTCTGGTTCAGCGGCGTGCCCAGCGCCTCCTGCTGGCCGATGGGGGTGACGCCGCCCAGGGCGGGGTAGACGATGGCGGGGAAGAGCGCCAGCGATACCAGCAACGCTCCTGCGAACACGCCGCCGCACGCCGCTTTCAGGCGCGCGCCCTGTACCCGGATGAGTAGCGCGACAGCGCTGGCGAGCACGATGTACAGCGCCGTCTGCTTCGATAGGATGCAGATGGCGCTTACCAGGCAGAGGAAGATGGCGAACTTCACGGTCAGGACTTTCCCGCGCGTGCGCCAAGCTTCGATATACCCCAGCGTCCACAGCAGGAACCACGGCACGAAGATGGCATCCTTCGACATGTAGCTGAAGAACAGCGGGAACAGGGGGAAGAACATCAGGAACAGCAGGCTGGCGAACGCGTATCCCCAGCACAGGCCCAGCTTCGTATGCAGATAGCATACCGTTGCGCCCAACACCCCGGACGCGAAGACGTACGTTGCGCACGCGAAGAAGAAGATGCCCCAGGCGCTGTTGCCGGTAAGCGAGCCCAGCCAATAGAAGAATCCGCAGATGAGCGTATCGAATATGGGATGATGGTTGATGAAATGCGTGTCGACCATGGTGCCGGTTGCGGAATACCATGCCGGACCCTGCGTGGTGAACTGGTACAGCATGTTCACCGTGTCGCGCGAGAAGCCGCCAGGCCATGTGATCAGCAGCACCGGCAGCCAGGCGGCAAGTATCAACAGCATGCAGATAAGAACGGAGCGTCGATTCCAGGAGAACGGAAGCCCAGCGCGTAGCCGGGGAAAGGAAACGCGTGCCCGGCCGCCGTCTTGCGCGGTTTTCGGGGCACCCTTCCTTACCGTGCGGGAATATGCACGGCGCAGGATACCGGCGAAACGGTGCGGTGCGTTTTCTGCGGTCAGCAGCCACATGCCGAAGAACACGGCAAGCCACGCGAACGCGATGTTCGGGATGTTGAACGGGTTGGACGGGTAGACCCAGTTCGGCACGCTCATGTTCGCCAGCGGGATGCTGGCGGCCAACAGGGCGGCAAGGATGCTTGCCACGGCAACGGGGAGCGCGCATTCCCTCAGGCGCGGATGCAAGGGTTGCTTGCCAGCGTTCATCACAGTGCCTTTCTCTCAAGCGGCATTCATGCGGCTCTGATGGAAGGTATTGTTACGAGTCGACGGATGTCTAATGCAGCCAGTTCCGATGCTTACAGTCGGGTCGGTTCTGTCTATTATGTCGGTGCCGAAGTGTAGGGGTGCACCGTGGAGGGGATGTGGCGGCGGTAAACGTGTTCGCAATATCCATGAGAGTGCCACATAACCTGTTCCACCTGTTACCGGGGGTGTCTGCTGTGCGGAATACGCACGTTTCGGGGAAACCGCGTCGACAACAATCGCAAATTGTCATTTCCGTTTGCCGAAAAAATTCGGGGGGGGGTGGCTTTATTTGCTGACTAACCAGAGATTATTAAGAAAACGATAGAGAGCAAAAGGCATCGCATTTTCCGACGGCGGGAATGTTGTCCGTTCGATTTTCGCATCGATTTACGCAAGCACTGTACTTATCCTGGTACATGTTGAGGGAAATGCCTTGCCATACTTGAGACAGAGTCAATGGCGAATTCGTCCGTGGGGTGCCGGGTACGCCGGATAGGCTTTGGGGGGGCATGTATGGATACGGATCGAAATGGCGAAGAGAATCGGCGGAGTTGTCCCGAGGGCGAGCATGCATTCGTGACGGTGATGCTGGAAAGCCATGGCTGGTACCGCGTTTCACGTGTCTGCATGCGGTGCGGCTACATCTGCCATGACTGGACTTCCGAGGATATCCTGGTCGCCGATGGGCCGGGCATCGGTCGTCTCATTCGACCACAGGACCGACCGGGCATGCGTGTTATCTCTCTTTCCTCGTTCAAAGTGCGGTATCTTCCTAAAGAACACGAATGGCGCTAGCAGCACGGCTGCGCGCCGGTTTTGGAGAATGCGGGTACCTGTGATCTACTACATTGCCGACACGCACTTCGGCGATACGAAAGCAATGGAACTGAGCGGACGGCCGTTCTCGCGCGTCGAGGATATGGATGCGGCCATCATTGCGAACTGGCAAAGCCGCGTGACGCCTGCCGACCATGTATATGTGGTGGGGGACCTGGCAGCGAACAACAAGAAGCCCGTGGAATGGTATCTGAGGCAGCTTCCCGGACAGCTGCACCTCATCGAAGGCAACCATGACGGCAAATGGGAGCCTGATTGCGATTTGGACCGCTGGTTCTTGGAAGTGCGCCAGATTGCCAACATCAAGGATCGCCGCCGCCGCGTGATGCTGTGCCACTATCCGTGCCTGGATTACAACTACGAGCTGTTCGGCGGCTATCTTGCATTCGGACATGTCCATCAGATAACGCGCGCGCCGTATTGGCATGTGCTACGTGGCATGGAACGCGCCTTGAACGTATGCGTGGATGTGAACAAGTTCATGCCCGTGACGTTGGACGAGGCCATCGAGAACAACCGCGTATGGCGTGCCGAGCATTTCGAAGAGCAGCAGGTCGCTTCGCGCGATGCCGGATAATCCCGTATGCTGTTTGCATCTTTACCTGAACATCCCCGCAACTTGCAAGGAGAGCACCCATGGGCACATTTCAGTATGGGCATCTGATTGCCGCAATTCCCGATTTCCCCAGCGAGGGAGTCCTGTTCCGGGACATCACGCCGCTGCTTGCCGATAGCGAAGGGTTCGCCGCCGTCATAGACGGCATCGCCGACCATTTCGCCGGCAAAGGGGTGACGAAGGTCGTGGGCGCCGAAGCACGCGGCTTCATGGTGGGTGCGCCGGTTGCGTATCGCCTGGGCGCCGGCTTCGTTCCCGCGCGGAAGCCCGGCAAGCTTGCTCGTGCCGTCTATCGCCAACAGTACGATTTGGAATACGGTACGGACTCGCTGGAGATATGCACTGACTCCATCGGCCCCGACGATGTGGTGCTGATTGTGGACGACCTCATTGCCACGGGTGGCACGGCAGCCGCTATGGTGAAGCTGGTGGGGCAGGCTGGCGCCCAACTGGCAGGCCTGGGATTCTTGGTCGAACTTGCTGGCTTCAATCCGCGCCGGATCATCGCGCAGGTGACGGATGCCGAGTTCGTCAGTCTTGTCCGTGTGGACGAGCGCTAACGCATCGTCGTTCCCTGTATGGCCTGGAGGTCGCGGGAAGTACCGTTCACCGCGAAAATCATGCCGTTCGCGGCAGTACATCTGGTACTGCCGTTCGCCGAATGACCGTTTGCCAGAAGAAGATGCGTTGGCCATTGAATGTACCTGCCCCGGTAAAATATAGTGAATCGTCTGCTGAAATGCGGATATGCAACATCCGAGCCTTTTCGAAAGGTTGAAATGACCGAGTACAAAGAACTCACCCCTGAATTGGTGGAGCGGTTGACGGCTATTGTCGGAGCCGATAACTGCGAGATCGGTGAGGACATCAACGAAGATTATTCCCATGACGAGATGCCCATCTACGGCACGCGTATGCCCGACATGATGGTGTTGCCCGGCAGCACGGAGGAAGTCTCCGCCGTCATGAAGGTCTGCAATGACAACAATATTCCCGTGACGGTTCGCGGTGCGGGCACCGGCCTGGTGGGCGGCAGCACGCCGCTGTACGGCGGCGTGGTCCTGTGCACCATGCGCATGAACCAGATTCTGGAATACGACATGAACAACCTGACCGTGCGCATCCAGCCCGGCGTGCGCCTGTGCGATTTGGCTGCTGATGCCTTGAAGCACGATCTCATGTATCCGCCCGACCCCGGCGAGAAGACCGGTTCCGTGGGCGGCAACGTCAGCACGAACGCCGGCGGCATGCGCGCCGTGAAGTACGGCACCACGCGCGATTACGTCATGGCCTTGACGGTGGTCCTGCCGAACGGCGAGATCCTGAAGGCTGGCCGTGCTGTGGAGAAATCAAGCTCTGGTTACAGCCTGATGCACCTGATCATCGGCTCCGAGGGCACGCTTGGCGTGATCACGGAGCTCACCATGAAACTGATTCCGAATCCGCGCGAGGACGTGAGTTTCATCCTGCCGTTCGAGGACATCTCGAAGGCCATCAGCGCCGTGCCGAAGATCAAGCTTGCCGGCCTGGACCCGCAGTCCATCGAGTTCATGGAGCGCGACATCGTGGACAGCTCGGCGGAGTACACCGGCCAGGAGACGTTCCCCACGGTGGTGAACGGCAAGGAGGCCGGCGCCTACATCCTGGTGACGCTGGACGGCAACGACGGTGACGAGATCTTCCAGCGTGCGGAGACGCTGGTCGAGGTTGCGGACGCTACGGGCGCGTACGACGTGCTGGTGCTGAGCCAGCCGGCCGAGAAGCAGGCGGCATGGGCTGCCCGCAGCGCGTTCCTGACCGTTATCGAGGCGGATACGCAGTACCTGGACGAGATGGACGTCTGCGTGCCCGTTGATAAGATCGCCGCATTCCTGGAGTTCATCCACGAGACGGGCGACAAGTACGATGTGCGCATCCGCAGCTTCGGCCACGCGGGCGACGGCAACCTGCACATCTACTGCTGCGGCGAAGGCGATGACCCCGAGGCGTTCCTGGAGCAGAGCGCCCAGGTCATGAAGGACGCCTACGCGAAGTGCGAGGAATTCGGCGGCCAGGTGTCCGGCGAGCACGGCATCGGCCATGCGAAGAAGGATTACCTGCGCGCCAGCCTGGGCGAGACCTCCATCAATCTCATGGCGGGCATCAAGAACGTCTTCGACCCGAAGGGCATCCTGAACCCGGGCAAGATTTGCTCGTAACAGCAGACGGTTCCATTCGACAGGCGATGCACGCTGTCGAATGCGCCATCTCTGCATAATGCAAAGCGGGGCCGCCCCTTCCCCGCGGCCCCCCCATCCAGACGCTGCCATTCCGGCAGCGCCGCTTCTTGTTTTGCGTGCTGTTCCTTGTTCGCTATCGGCCGCCGAACGCCATCAGGTTCGGAATGGGGATAGCATCCCTGATCAGGTGCGAGAGATTCACGTCGCCCACATGCGCGCCATTCGCCAGGGCCCCTTCGCATTCGCGCTCCGTTTCGTCGGCATAACGGATCGTCATCTCCCACGTGCCCGAACCGGGCGCGCGCCGCGGCGCGTCCTGATCCACGAACGTCTGGATGAAGCCCAGGATGCGCTGCGCGTCGTCGCGCCTGATATGCGCCTGTCGGGCGTCGGCCAGCTGGCACGTGCCGCGGGAATAGCCGAACGAGCTGAAGCGCACGTGGCCGTCTGCCGTGATGACCAGGCGCTGCTCCACGATGTCGCCTTCTGCGGGCTCCGCGCTGAAGTAGAGGTTGTTCGACTGGAGGGCAACCTCGCGGATCTGCGGCTGCGGTGCAGGTTCAATGTGTTCGACGGTCATGTGGATCTGCCTGTTTCCTTGCTGCTTCGTTATTCATAGTGAGATATGCAACCCACTCTACCCGATGATTGTTAAGCACTGGTTACATGGACTTGCTTTACGCAAAGAACGTAAGCGGAAATATCACGAGGCAGGATGTCCTGCGTCCACGTTGTCGTCCGTCCGTTCCCGTCCCTGGTCTCCGAGGCTATCCCGATATGCTGCGGTATCCGCCGCGTCCATCTGCGCCAGATGCTCGGCTTCGGCTTCCTCGTCGCGCATTTCGTGCATGACGTCGATATAGCCTCCGGTGATGATGCCGGCGGGCAGCGCCACGACGGCAATGCCCACAAGGGCGGAGAACATGGCCACGGCGCGGCCGAATTGCGTCACGGGGTACACGTCGCCGTAGCCCACGGTGGTCAACGTGGCGCATGCCCAATATACGGCCTCGGCAAACGAGGAGAACGTATCTGGCTCTATATTGAACGTGATGAGCGCTGTCAGGTACACATAGGCAAGCGCAGCTACGCAGACTACGCCGAGCGTGGACTTCTCCCGCTGGAATACGCGCGTCAGGATATGCCAGCTGCGCGAGCGGCGGATGAAACGCGCGAACTTCAGGATGCGTACCATGCGGATCATACGGAGCGCCTTGAATCCCTGGTTCAAGGCGAAGAACGTGGGGAGGATCGTTAGCAGGTCGATGATGGCCATGGGCGTGAACGGGTAGATGAGGAAGGATAGGCGCCCGCGTCCCAGGTTCAGGTCCGCTACCGCCCAACGGGCCACGTAATCGAAGATGAAGACGGCGGTGGTGGCGTAGTCGACAATCAGAAGCGTGCTGTCCTCGTCCTTGAACATCAACGGCACCAGGCTGATGAGGATGATGGCTACGGAGAAGTGCCCGTAGCGGGCGTTGTCATTCAATAGGGCGTTGAGCTTTTGCCGCATGGCGAATGATGCTCCTTTTGTTCTAACGGAATGGGGGGCCGGGGGAAATTATCCCGCACGATTGTAGCAGCGCTGTGTCGATATTCGTATGACTGTCCCGCAATGCGCGCAGTTGCCGCGTCAGGGATACGCGAGGAACGCCGCCATCTGCGCATTTTGGGTAGCGTATTCGCATATCTGCGCGATGGCGATGCGTGCTGGGTCGTCATCTTTCGGCTGCGTTTCCAACATCTCCAGATACGTGGCCCTCATCATCGCTGTCGGCTTGCAGGGCATCGGCAACTCATCGGCGAAGCTGCCGGCCGAACGTGGCGCGGCGGTGTTGACGGCACGGTACCGGGAAACATACTTGCCGCGGGAAAAGTGCCTACTATCTCGAATCCGATTGTTTCAGTATGATTTTCCCAACAGGACATCGAAGAGAAAGCAGACGAACATGGGCATCATCGAATCTTTGGCAGAGCGCCGCAGCATCTACGGCATCAACAAGCAGCTTCCCGTGACTGAAGAGCAGGTAGTGGACACCATCCGCAAGGTGACGGAGCTGGTGCCCGACGCCTTCAACATGAAGAGTGCGCGCGTGGTGGTTGCGCTCGGCAGCAAGCAGGACGCGCTGTGGGATGCTATCTACGACGCATTCGGCGGCAAGGTTGCCCGCGAGAAGATAGACGGGTTCAAGGCCGGCGCCGGCACGGTGCTGTATTTCTACGACACGGACGTGGTGAAGGGCATGCAGGAGCAGTTTCCCGGATATGCGGACAACTTCCCCGTGTGGGCGAACCAGGCGAACGGCATGCTGCAGATCAGCATCTGGACGGCGTTGCGCGAACTGGGCGTGGGTGCGAACGTCCAGCATTACAACCCGGTCATTGACGAAGCTGTGAAGAAGCTGTTCGACGTGCCGGAATCGTACAAGCTGCTTGCGCAGATGCCGTTCGGCGGCATTGCGGCGCAGCCCGATGCGAAGCCGGCCGAGGACATCGACGCCCGCGTGAAGATCGCGCAGTAGCGCGCCATTCGCGCATCAGTTGCGCAGCGATGCAAGAAACCCCGCGAGGCATTCTGGCCTGCGGGGTTTCTTGCATATATGTCCGGTTCGTACGCGTTGGTTTTCAGGCCCGTACGCGGTCATCGTGCGGCCTCCTTTTCGGCGGCGGGTGCTTCATCCGCCGCCGCGTCGCGGGCGGCGGCAGCCAGGTGCGCAAGCATGTCACCAGTCTTTTTGATGCCGTATCTGCTGGTATTCACAGATACGTCGTAGCTGCGTGAGTCGCCCCATTCGCGATGTGTGAAATAGCGGCAATGCTCGGTGCGGTCGTGCTCCACTTTCTGGATCTTCGTCTTCGCGGCGACCGCGCTCAGGCCTTCACGTTCCCTGACGTGCGTTATCTTATCAGGCATGTTCGCGCGGATGAACAAATCCAGCCGGTTCTTGTGATCGCGCAGGATATAATTCGACAGACGCCCCACGATGACGCAGCTGCCCTGCGCGGCAAGCCTCTTGATTACGCGCTGTTCGGCATGGTAGAGTTGCTCGACCTTCGGCATCTCGGAGTCGGGTACGGCACCGGCGTAGAAGCGGTAGAACGCTTCGCGTGCCGAGCTGCGTATGCGCTGGTCGTTGTCCTGCACGTACGTGGGGTCGAAGCCCTCTTCGACGGCCAGGCGGTTGATGATCTCGGAATCGTAGAACGGCACGTTCAGCTCATCCGCAATCATGCGGCCAATCTTGCGCCCGCCGCTGCCGTATTCGCGGCTGATGGTGACCACGAAGTTCTGCGCAGGCACCGGAGCCTGCGCTTTGGTCGCTTGATCCTGCGCGCGGTTGTTCGGCAGCAGCGCGTACTCGAAGCGCTTCAGATGCTTGCTGTACCAACCCACCACGGTGCCGGTGAAGAGCGCGGCGCAGATGGTTCCCTCGCGGACGGTGATGAGCTGCCCCCAGAATGCCAGGCACATGACCATGGCGGTGACCGCCATGGTGGAGTCCGAGATAACGCGGATCATGGCGAATTCCTTGCCCGTGAGCTGGGATATGGTGCGGGCGAATCCGTCGCCGGCCATGATGCCCACGCGGCTGATGAGCGTCAGGTACGCTCCCAGCGCCAGGACGGGCACGCTGACGAGCATGGTCAGGAAGCACTGCCAGTACACCGTGGGGTTGAAGTTCGTAAGGATCCACATGGACAGGTCCACGATGGAGCCGAACACGGTGGCGAACACCAGCTGCTGGATGATGTCGAACCAGTCCGTATTGCGTCGGAGCATGACGGCTTGCGCAAGTGCCAGCGCCATGTTGAACAGGGCTACCCACGTGCCGTACGAAAGCTGCGTCAGGACAAGCGAGAGCGTGTAGGGAATGACGGAGATGGCCGAAGTGCCCGTGCCGGATTTCGTGAACAGGGCCACGCCGAACGAGATGCAGAAGATGCCCAGGAAGCAGATCGCGTAGCGTTTTATCCGCTCGCCCCAGGGCATATCGCCTCGCTTGCCGTTCCGTGACCGTCCTTCAGGCATCGGGTCTCCTTTCTGCCGGTCTATAGACCAGGTTGCATTGTTGGCGAAGAGTGGGCGCGGCCGTTTTGCGGAGGCGATTCCCGTATCCGGAAGGCCGTCGTCTTGTGCTGCCCGCCAACCTTCCATATTAGTGTGAAATGTGCGATGAGCAGCGGATATTCATACTTTCGCTGGTATTTTGCGGCGTGGTTTCGGAGCCTAGACGGTATGCGTCGGTTGAATACCGTGCTTCCCCTCGTAATTTCTGCGTGGTCATTCCATATAGAAACAAACTCGAAACCACGTTGCCGGCGGGCGGGGTGTAGCATCACGGATGCAAAAAAATGTGCGACAGCGGACCGAAAGCGTCCGGTGCGTCCGGAGGCTGCTGCCTTCTGCCGGCATCGGGGGCAGGCGCGCTTGTTGCCACCACCGAAATTCAAAGGCAAGTCAGAGGCGATAGCTTACGTCGATTCATATGTCAGCGAATCCGCACGGGCGCCCCGCCACCCGTTCGCGGACGCATGAGATAGATATGCTCCACGGCCCCCTGCTGGGCAAGATCATGGCATTCGCATTGCCGCTGGCGGTGACCAGCGTGCTGCAGCAGCTGTTCAACTCCGTGGACTCTGCCGTGGCCGGGCAGCTGGTGGGCAACGATGCGCTGGCCGGCATTGGCGCCACGGGCCCGCTTATCAACCTGCTCGTCAGCCTGTTCGTGGGTCTTTCCGTGGGCGCGAACGTGGTCATCGCATCGGGCATCGCGCTGAAGGAGCGGCAGAAGCTGGACGACGCCGTCCATACCGTCATGGCGGTGGCCGTCGCCAGCGGCATCATGCTGGTGGCGCTGGGATTCTTCGTATCCGAGCCCGCCTTGCGCCTGCTATCCACGCCGGATAGCATCATCGGCATCGGCACCGTATACCTGCAGGTGTACTTCTGCAGCATGCCGTTCATGATGCTCTATAACTTCGGTTCGGCCATCCTGCGCAGCAAAGGCGACTCCCAGCGTCCGCTGTATGCGCTGGCCGTGGCCTGCTTTCTGAATTTCGCCCTGGATCTGGTGTTCGTCAGCGTGCTGCACTGGGGCGTGGTGGGCATCGCGCTGGGGACGGTGATCTCGTACGCGGCGGCCGGGTTCATCATCGTCTACCTGCTGATGCATGAGGACGGGGCGCTGCGCTTCAAACCACGCGGACTGCGCATCGTGCGCGAGCCGCTGATGGTGGTGCTGAAGATCGGCGTGCCCGCCGGCGTGCAGGGTGCGGTGTTCGCCATCTCGAACCTGACCATCCAGGGTGCCATCAACGGATTCGGCGCCGAGGCCATTGCCGGTTCCGCCGCCGGCATCAACTACGAGTGCTTCACGTACTTCATCACGGCTTCGTTCGCGCAGGCGGCCGTCACGTTCACGAGCCAGAACTATGCGGCGCGCAATATGCAGCGCTGCCGGCGCATCTGGTGGATCTGCATGGCGTGCAGCTTCGCGCTGGATATCTGCGTGAGCGCCGTGTTCGTGGCATTCGGCGAATTCTGGCTGGGCCTGTTCACCGGCAACGCAGTCGCCATCTCGTTCGGCATGATCCGCATGTGGAACGTTGAGTTGCTGGAATGCCTTCCCTCGACGTATGAGATCTCGGCCGGCTCGCTGCGCGGCATGCAGTGGTCCACGCTCCCGGCCGTAATCACCATCTTTGGCACGTGCATCCTGCGCGTGCTGTGGGTGTTCTTCGTGTTCCCGCTGGTGGGGACATACGAGATGCTGATCTACATCTTTCCCATCACGTGGATCGTCACGGGCGTGGCCATGATTGTGGCGTACCTGCTGGTGCGCAACCGCTTGGAGAGGAAGGAAGACGACCTGCGCAAGCAGTATCCGTCGCCGCGCGATGCCGCCGACCAGGCACAGGCCGCATAGGACGTACGACGCGTACCGGCGTCTCGCGCTCTTCGGGCATACGACGCGTACCGGTTGTTAGCCCGCGTCGCTTTCGTCCGCCGGCCCGATTTCCCGACGGCAACGGGGCGCCCTGCGTGCCTAGCGTGCGGCTACGTGAACGGCCGTGGCGCGCCAGGAGCCCTCCCGCTTCGCAGCAGCAATTTCCAGCTGCAACGCATCGGTACCGGATTCTTCCGCATCCGTCCGGCACGTGATTTGCGCTTGGCTTCCATCGAATGAAATGCGCACGTCCACGGCGGGATGCGCGATGCCGGCAATGTGCATCCCGCCATTTGCCACGGCTGCCAGGAATTCCTGTTTCGAGAGCGCGTTCCCGTTTGGCAGGTGGAACGTGCAATCGTCGGTGAGATAGGCGCGAAGCGATTCGGCATCGCCTTGTTCGGCAGCGGCAAGCGCGCTGCAGCAGAGCCGCCTCAACAGCGGCTTGTCCTTTTCGTACGGGGCTTCCATTCAGCTGCTCCTCCTTCATCCTGCGGCGGTTGCCGCTTGCCGCAGGGAACGTGCACCGGCAGGCGGCATTTCCGAACGGCTATTGCTGGGCCGCCCAGTTTCCCAGTTCTTCCTCCGTCACACTGGCGGGGAAGCGCGTGCCCTGTTTCACGTTTGCGGCGGGAACGATCTTCTGCATCAGTTCGCCGGTGTTGCCCATCTGGCTGCTGCCGCTGGTAGCGAACGGGATGATGGTCTTGCCGGCGAAGTTGCCCGCTTCCAGGAACGTGTCGATGATGCGCGGTTCGCGGTACCACCAGATGGGAAAGCCCACGTACACCGTGTTATAGGCGGAAAGGTCCGGCACCGGGTTCTTCAGGGCGGGGCGGCTGTTCGGGTCGTTGCTTTCCTTTGTGCTGCGGGAATTCGCGTTGTTCCAATTCAGATCCGCGGGCGAGTAGGGTGTTTCGGGCTCTATCGCAAAAAGGTCGGCGTCCGTTGCGGCGGCCAGTTTCTTTGCCACGGCTTCCGTCACCTTGCCGTGCGATGCGGAGAAATACGCAACCAATGCTTTCGTCATAGCGTGCTCCTTCGTCTGGTGCCAACCGACGGGGAATGCCATGCGCCGATTGGCTTGCGAATGTTCCGCTTCGAACGATACACCTTGCAGCGCGAATCCGTGCAAGCGGGAATATACGCTGATGAGCAGAGCGTTCGGGCATGATGATATAGTGCTCGTTGCATACATCGTTACCTATTGATAGGCGGTTGCGGTATGCGGCGGGGCGGGCGCCGGACAAGGGCGCGTTCTCTTCGTGGCGTTCGTCGGCAACAGTCTGGTTCGAGTGGGCTCTTTCGGGAGCGTGGCAAGGGGGGCATATGGGCGCAGCAGAGAAGCCGTTGTATTTCGAGTGCGATTACCAGGAGGGCGCGCATCCGGTAATCATGGCGCGCTTGGCCGAGACGAACATGGATCAGACGCTCGGCTACGGCACGGACGACTATTGCGAAGAGGCGCGGTCGCTTATCCGGGATGCGTGCAGCTGCCCCGAAGCCGAGGTCCATTTCCTCATCGGCGGAACACAGACGAATGCGACGGTGCTGGACGGCCTGCTTGCTTCCTACCAGGGCGTTGTGGCGGCGAATACCGGTCATGTCAGCATGCACGAGGCCGGCGCCATCGAATTCGGCGGCCATAAGGTGATAGAGCTTCCCGGCGTGATGGGCAAGCTTTCGGCCGACGCTGTGGAAGGTTGCATCTCCAGCTGGGAGAACGACGAGAGCTGCAATCACATGGTCATGCCCGGCGTGGTGTACCTGTCCCAGCCCACGGAATACGGCACGCTGTATTCGCTGAAGGAGCTGGAAGACATCGCCGCCGTCTGCAGCGTGCACGGGACGAAGCTCTACGTGGACGGCGCCCGCCTGGCTTATGCGCTCGCCGCACCGGAAAACGCTGTGACGCTGGTCGACCTGGCCCGCCTCTGCGATGCGTTCTACATCGGCGGCACGAAGTGCGGCACGCTATTCGGCGAGGCCGTGGTCATTCCGAAGCCGAATACCATTCCGCATTTCTTCACTATCATCAAGCAGCACGGCGCCTTGCTGGCGAAGGGCCGCTTGCTGGGCATCCAATTCGCGGAGCTGTTCCGCACGGGGCTGTACGGCCGGATCGGGGCATCGGCGAACAAGGCCGCGAACCGCATCCGCAACGAGCTGCGGCAGCTGAACATTCCGCTGCTCTACGACGCCCCCACGAACCAGGTGTTCGCCGTGGTGGAGGACGCCGTGCTGCCGGAGCTGCGCAAGCACGTGGTGTACTGCTTCTGGGAGAAGCCCGATGAATCCCATACGGTCATCCGCTTCGCCACCAGCTGGGCCACGCAGCCGTCGGCCGTGGATGCGCTGGTGGACGTGCTGCGGCGCGTGCTTGGGTAGCATCCCGCGGCATCCGGCGCGCGGCATAGGCTGCGGCCAAGTTGGCCGACAGCATGAATGCGGCGAACAGCGCGGCATCGACATACTCTCCGTCCAGCGGGCCATACGTCGCCAAAGTGGTCAGGATGAGGAAGGCAGCAGTGCCGATGCCGATCGAGATCAGCGCTGAAAGGTAGTCATGGTGTCTGTTCATGGTAGATCGGCTCCTTTCCGTTCGGGTTATCTGTCTGTCCCCGATGCTCGGATGCCGCCCCAAAACAGGCTGAACGATTCAATCGGGCTTCAAATGCTTCTCCATAATCCCTGGAAGCGGCTGCACAACACAGAAAAGGGGCACAGGTCGTTTCCTTCCCGTGCCCCGCGGCCCGCGTGCTGCAGGCGCTGGTGCGGCGTGCGTGCCGCATGCGTTACCGTAGCGGTTACTGGCGGTAGTAGCTCAGGAAATCCCGCAGCTTGTCCATGCACTCCGTCAGCACCTCGATGCGCGGCAGGTACACCACGCGGAAGTGGTCGGGCTCGTGCCAGTTGAAGCCGGAACCCTGCACGATCAGGATCTTCTTGTCTTTCAGCAGGTCCAGGGCGAACTGCTCGTCGTTCGTGATGTTGAAGCGCTTCGCGTCGATCTTCGGGAATATGTAGAACGCCGCCTTCGGCTTCACGACGCTGATGCCCGGGATGTCGTTCAGCGCGTTATACACGTACTCGCGCTGCTCGTACACGCGTCCGCCCGGTTTGATGTAGTCGTTCACGGATTGATGCCCGCCCAAGGCGGTTTGCACGATGGACTGTGCCGGCACATTCGAGCACAGGCGCATGTTGGACAGCATGTTGATGCCCAACATGTAATCCTTGGCAATGCGCTTGTTGCCGGACAGGATCATCCAGCCGATGCGGAAGCCGGCGATCATGTGCGACTTCGACAGGCCGCTGAAGGTGACGC
Source organism: uncultured Coriobacteriaceae bacterium (assembly GCA_900552585.1). Taxonomy (GTDB): domain Bacteria; phylum Actinomycetota; class Coriobacteriia; order Coriobacteriales; family Eggerthellaceae; genus UMGS1519. The sequence continues at coordinate 862 of USAB01000036.1, read as the reverse complement.
AGAACAGGTCGGGAGCCAGCGAGGCGATGGAAACGTGCTCTTCGCCGTCCATGACCAGCCGGTCGTAGATCTCGTCCGAGAAGATAATCAGCTGGTTCTCGCGGGCGATGTCGACGATCTCCTGCAGCACCTCGCGCGGATACAGCGCGCCGGTGGGGTTGTTCGGGTTGATGATGACAATGGCCTTCGTGCGCGGCGTTATCTTGCTGCGGATGTCGTCCATGTCGGGATACCATTCAGCTTGCTCGTCGCAGATGTAATGCACGGGCGTGCCGCCCGCGAGCGTGGCGCACGCCGTCCATAGCGGGTAGTCCGGGCTGGGTATCAAAATCTCGTCGCCGCTATCCAGGAGTGCGGACATGCAGATATTGATAAGCTCGCTTGCGCCGTTGCCGGTGTAGATATCTTCCATCGTCACGTTTGGGATGTGCTTCGTCTGCGCGTATTGCATGATGGCCTTGCGGGCGCTGAACAGGCCTTTCGAAGGCGAATAGCCCTCGCATTCCGTCAGTTGGCGCTTCATGTCGTAGATGACTTCGTCCGGCGTGCGGAATCCGAACGGCGCGGGGTTGCCGATGTTCAGCTTCAGTACGTGCGTGCCCGCCTCCTCCATGCGGTTCGCCTCGTCCACAACGGGGCCGCGGACATCGTACAGGACGTTATCGAGTTTCGAGGACTTCTTGAATTCGCGCATGGGCGTGCCTTTCTGCGGTGCGGGAGGGTTCGGATTCGCGGGATGATCGGCGCTTTGCGGACGGTCCGCCAGCGCATTGACGGCCTCGACGGCGGCATCTGCCACGGCCGAGGCGGCGGCTGCAATCTCGGCAGCAGTCTCCTGGGCCGAGTCTTCCGTGGCGGCCGG
>USAB01000035.1 GCA_900552585.1 uncultured Coriobacteriaceae bacterium | reverse complement strand
CCTTCAAACCCTGCCGCTCTTGCCGCCTACCGTTTTGACAAGTACAAGACGACCCCCGCGGCGCCGGGGATCGAAACGGCTGCGTTTCTCTGCGAGACGCCGGAGCGCTACGAGGCCGCCTTGGTGGAGGCGGAGGTATCTGCTGAGGCCACCTGCATCGCACGGGATCTGATCAATGAGCCCCCCACGGTGCTTACCCCCGCCAAGCTGGCGCAGGCGGCACAGGAGCTTTTTAAGGAGACGCCTGTGAAGGTGACCGTTTACGGCAGAGATGAGGTAGAGCGCATCGGACTCACCGCTTTTCTGGAGGTCGGAAAGGGCTCGATTCACGAGCCTAAGCTCATTGTCATGGAATATACCGGCGCGCAGGACGTGGAGAGCCGCTTGGGGCTGATCGGCAAGGGCCTTACCTACGACAGCGGCGGATACTCCCTCCAGTCGTCTGAGTTTATGGAAACCATGCAGCATGATATGAGCGGCGCGGCCGCTGTGATGGCCGCCCTGTGGGCGACGCAGAAGCGGGGCCTTCGGATCAATATTACCGGCGTGGTGGCGGCTTGCGAGAATAAGCTCTCCGCCACGGCCTATGTGCCGGGCGATGTGATCCGCTCCATGTCCGGGCGGTATATTGAGGTGAACAACACCGATGCCGAGGGCCGCATCACTCTGGCCGACGCCGTGACGTATACCAAGCAGTGCTGCGGCGTGGATCGCATCGTGGATATTGCCACACTCACCGACGGTATCCAGACGGCGCTGGGAAATCGCCGCTGCGGAGCCTTTACCAATAACCGGGCCCTGACCGCGCAGGTGGAGAAGGGCGCCGCCGCCGCCTGCGAGCGGATGTGGGAGCTGCCCTGTGACGAGAATCTCCGCCGGGTGCTGGACTCCCGTGTAGCCCATCTGAAAAACAGTGCGATGGGCTCCAGCGTGGGTGGATATGCCACGGTGGGCGCCATGTTCGTGAAGGAGTTTGTCGAGGAGACGCCTTGGATCCACTTGGATATCGGCGGTACCGCTTGGACCACCGAATGTGAGGGGATCTATACAAAGGGCGGTATTGGATTTGGCACGCGGATGCTTTATGAGACGTTCAAGGTAATGGAGAAGGAGGGGACTCAGGTATGAAGAAGCTGGCGTTGACGGATTTTGCCAAATATCGGTATCCTTCTGCACTGGAGCTGTCTCCGGACAGCAGATATCTGACCTTTGCACTCAAGGAGGTCGACAGGGAAGGAGACGGCTACCGGTGGAATCTGTGGCTGTATGATCTGGAGCGCAGGGAGAGCCGGCAGATCACCCAAGGAGACGACCAGCGGAAGGCTGTTTGGGAGGATAACACCCATATTCTCTATAAAACCACGGAGCCGGACGAAGCGCTGCGGGCGCGGGGCTTCGAGGAAGAGTGGACGGTGTATCACCGCCTGAATGTATGTACAGGTGAAGATCGCGAGGCGTTCCGTCTCCCCATGTCCGTATCCGGGCTTTGGAAAATGGACGAGGGCCGTTATGTTTTCACGGGCGAGACCCATTTGGACCGGCCGAATCTTCTGGAGCTGACGGGAGAGGCGCTGGAGAAGGAGCTCGTTCGCCGTCAGCAGACCAGGGGCTATAAGGTTTTGACGGAGCTGCCCCTGTGCGAAAACGGGGTCGGGATGTTTAATCAGACCAGAAACACGCTGTTTCTCTATCTGGAGGCTGCCGGAGAATATCGCCGGATCACGCCGGAGGACTATGATGTGAATCACGTGAATGTCCGCCCCGGTCAGGTGCTCTTCACTGCGTTTCCCTTCCGGGATGTAAAGCCGGTCACCGAGGGAATGTATCGCTGGGATGCGGAGCGGAACGAGACGGAGACGCTGATCACGCCCGACAAATACAGCATCGACTATGTGGGGCATTTGGGCCGGAAGGCGCTCTGCCTGGGACTGGTCATGCGGGACTACGGCGTGTACGAGCACCCCACATTCTTTGTGGTGGACGAAAAGGGCGAGGAAAATCTGGGCCGCTATGACCGCCGGGTCAACTCCGAGGTGGTCACCGACTGCTTCTCCGGCGCCGTCACAGGACAGAGAATGGTGGGTGAGACGCTGTATTTCCTCAACACGGACGGCGTGGGTTCTGGCTTGTGTATGTGGACGCGGGAGACCGGTGTGCAGACGCTCTTCGGCGGCGACGACTACCTTATTGATTTCGATACCAAGGACGGAAAGAGGTTTCTCTTCTCTGCGGCTGTGGGTCTGAAGCTCCCGGAGGTGTACCTTTGGGATGGCGGCCAACTGGAGCAGCTGACGGATTTCAACGGGTCTGCACTGGAGGGCGTGACCATTTCCGTACCAGAGCGGCTTACCTTTACCAATACCGACGGCGTGGATATCGACGGCTTCGTGATGAAGCCGGTGGGATACGAGCCGGGCAAACGATATCCGGGCATCCTTCATATTCACGGCGGGCCGAAGATGGTATTTGGCCCGGGCTTCCACCATGAGATGCAGCTTTGGGCGGCCTCCGGCTTTTTCGTATGCTACTGCAACCCCAGAGGAAGCTGCGGCAAGGGAAATGCCTTTGCCGATCTTCAGGGAAAGTACGGAGAGGTGGACTTCCGGGATCTGATGGAGTTCACGGATGAGGTTCTGCGGAGGTATCCCGAAATAGACGCAGATCGGATGGGCGTTGCCGGCGGTTCCTATGGCGGCTTTATGACCAACTGGGTCATTGGTCACACGGATCGTTTCCGCTGTGCCGTGTCCCAGCGGAGCATTGCCAACTATGTGGGGGATTATCTCCTCTCGGATATCGGCTACTATTATGTGCCTGACCAGCAGCTTGGCACCATTTGGGAGCATCCGGAGCGTTTGTGGAAGGCGTCGCCCCTTACCTATGCCGACCGTGTTAAGACGCCCACACTCTTTATTCACGCAGATAAGGATTACCGCTGTACGCTGGCCAACGGTCTGGAAATGTTCGCAGCGCTCAAGCTCCATGGTGTGGAGAGCAAGCTGTGCATGTTCTACGGTGAGAACCACGGCCTGAGCCGAGAGGGAAAGCCCTCCAACCGCATCAGCCGACTCAGCGAGATCCTGCGCTGGATGGACGAGCACCTGAAGGAAGAATAAGGGAGCGCCAACCGGCGGGTTCTGGCAGAGTGTGTGCCGGAGCATTTGCCGCGCTTAAAGCTGCATCCCTTGGAAGCTGTCTTTTTTACATGGCGATTTCAGCGGATAGCGGCCACAGCGCCGCGTCATACAGGTATCGCGGAAGCATTACGCCGAGAGCCCGCCTTCTTGAGAAGGGGGGCTCTCGGCGTAAATAAATGTGCGAAACAGGACGCCTTACTTTTTGTCGAACAGAATGAACAGCGGGCTGGACAGGCACGGCAGGAAGGGCTAGAACAGCAGGGGGATGATGTCAAAGGCGCTGATGGCGTAGCCGAGGGTTGCGCAGGTGGAAATGGCCACCAGCATCTGGGCGCCGTAGGGGATGATTCCCTGTACGAAGCAAGAGAAGATATCCAATAGGCTGGCGCTGCGGCGGGGATCTATCTTGAACCGGTCCGCTATATCCTTGGCGATCGGGCCGGCCATGATGAGGGCGATCGTATTGTTGGCCGTGCAGAGGTTGGCGAAGCTCACCAAGGCCGCTATGCTCATCTCGGCCCCCTTGGAGGAATGGATGCGGGAGGTAAGCTTGCGGATGATCCAGTCGATACCCCCGTTATAACGGATCATCTCCAACATGCCTCCTGCCAGAAGCGTCACGATAATCAGCTCGCCCATATTCGTGATACCTAGTCCCATGGAGGCGTTCCAGCCCCAGATATCGAAGCTACCGGTCCACAGACCTACTATACCGGACAGGACGATCCCGATGAATAGCACCAACATGACATTGATCCCGCAAACGGCGGTTACCAATACCACCAGATAAGGGATCACCTTGACCCATTCGATCGGGGCCGGGGCGTAAGCGTTCTCCACGCCGCTTCCCACCAGCACGTATATCAATCCGGTCAGGATCGCTATCGGGAGGGCGATACGGATATTCACCTTGAACTTATCGGACATCTGGCAACCCTGCGTGCGGGTAGCTACGATAGTCGTATCGGATATGAACGACAGGTTGTCGCCGAACATGGCTCCTCCGACCACCGTTCCAGCGCACAGCGCCAGATCGATGCCGGTAGATGCCGCCACAGATACCGCGATGGGCATCAACACGGTGATGGTGCCCACGCTGGTCCCCATGGCAAGCGAGATGATGCAGGCGATGATGAACAAGCCGGGAACGGCCATGCTGGCTGGAATGACGTTCAAGAGCAGATTCGCCGTGCTGGATGCGCCCCCAGCTTCGCTGGCAATACCCGAGAATGCACCAGCCACCAGGAAGATAAACAGCATGATGGTGATGTTGTCATCCCCTATTCCCTTCGCGCACAGATGAATCTTCCAGTCGAATGTCAGGCGCCTATTCTGCAAGAACGCCACGATGAGCGCGATGGAGAACGCAACGACGACGGATACCACGTAGAAGCCCATTTGGCCCTGAATCGGGGACACATATTGGAAGTAGATGCCGCAGCCCAGGTAGAACACCAGGAACACCAGGATGGGCAGCAGCGCTTTCGGATTCGGTACGTTCTCGTTCATCTTCGGCTCTTCTTGTCTGATATCGGATGGTTTTATAAATCGGCGGCTATGATACCGCTTGCGCGGGCGCAACCGCCCCCGGACGGCTATCGGAGTTTCCGTCGGCAGGGCGCAATCGGTTACTGGGCAAGTATCCAGGCAATGCCGGCCGCCATACGCTGCTCCGTGTGCACGAAGTGGTTGCCGGGATTCGACTCGAACGTGCACGGCACACCGCGCTGCTGCAGCAGGTCCCGGAACGCAAGCGTATTGTCCTTCACGGTCCGTAGCATGCGGTTCGGCGTCTTGTGCTCCTTGCTGCCCAGAGACAGGTACGCGCAGTCGGGCGTGCGCGCGAAGCTGTTTTCACGGGCGAAATCCAGAAAACCCGGGAACCATAGCGACCCGGAGGCGCTCGCAACGCGCGCGAAGCGGTCCGTGCGGTACAGCGCCCACAGCGCGAACAGGCCCGCCAGAGAATACCCGGCAAGCGCCGAATAGGCAGGCGGCCGGGAAAGCAGGCCCTCGACCTTCGGCATGACGGCGTCCGTCAGGCGCGCCAGCTGCTGGAGCGCCTTGCCGCCGCAGGGCGTATCGTCGCGCGTCAGCGGCGGGCAATCCCACGGCGACATGTCATCGTCCCATGCCAGGTTGCCGATGCTGGCAAGCGTGAAATCAGAGCAGCCCCGGTCGCGACAGGCCTGCCAGACCTCCGCGCCGTCGCCCATGAACACGTGCAGGTACACCACGGGTCCGCCCGCCCCCTCCGAGCGCACGGTAACCTGCCTGCCGTCGATTTCGAACGCCTCTTCCATTCGCGTCATTCCCGCCTTTGCCGTTGTTCAGCTTATCCCGTGTCATTTTAGCCACAACCCGCGTATAGCTGCGCGACGGCTTCTGGCTAGCGGTATGGTACGGGAGAAACAGCACGCGAACGAAGAGGTACGGATATGGACGATCAGGCGGAAACAGCATACGCCCTCTGGGAACGACAAGTGCGCAGCGATCCGGACGCGCCGGCGGCATGCGACGAACGCGAATCTGCCACGCGCGGCCAGCTGGATACGCTCGCCGCGTCCATCGCGGAACAGCTGCCGAAGCAGGCGAAGAGGATCGGCGTCGTCATGGACCACGGCATTCCGCAAATTGCCGCCATGCTGGCTGTCTGGCGCATCGGTGCCGCCTACATCCCGGCCGAGCCCAACTTCCCCGACGAACGCATTGCCTATATGTTCGGCAACGGCGAAGCGGACGCCGTCATCACGCAGCGGGATTACGATGCGCGCTTCGCGGCGCCGGCGTTCGCCGGGCTGCCACGCGTGCTGATCGACCAGTGCATGGCCGGCGGCAATACGCAGGCACCCCGGGCGGGACAACCCGACGACCTGGCGTACATCCTGTATACCAGCGGATCCACGGGCCGGCCGAAGGGCGTGGCCGTCACGAACGCGAACGTATGCCATTACGCCCGCGCCTTCAACCGCGAGTTCCGCAACGGCCCCGGCTCCGTGATGCTGCAATATTCCGTATGCAGCTTCGACATCTTCGTGGAGGAGGTCTGGGCCAGCCTGCTGAACGGCGCGGCCATCGCCATACCCGATGCCGCCACGAAAGAGGGCCTGGCCGACACGCTGGCCTTCGCCGGCGCGCATGGTGTGACGATGGCGGACGGCTTCCCGTACCTGCTGCAGGAGATGAACGAGCAGCCGGAACTGCTGCCGACATCCGTGAAGACGCTAATCAGCGGCGGCGATACGCTGCGCGCCCGCTACGTGAACCGGCTGCTGGACCGCGCCGACGTGTACAACACGTACGGCCCGTCGGAAACCACGGTCTGCGCCGCCTACCAGCGCGTGAACGACGTGGCGCCGCTTCCGGACGGCACGTATCCCATCGGGCACGCCGTGGACGGGGCGCGCATCCGGATACTGGATGAGCACCTGCAACCCGTGGAACCCGGCACACTGGGCGAGATCTGCATATCGGGCGGCGGCGTGGCCGCTGGCTACATCGGCAACCCCGCAGCCTACGCCGCCGCGTTCACGCACGACGCCGACGGCATGCGCCTGTATCGCTCCGGCGACCTGGGATACCAGCTGCCGGACGGCACGTTCGCCTTCGCGCACCGGAAGGACCACCAGGTCATGATCCTGGGAAAGCGCGTGGAGCCCGACGGCGTGGAGAGCGTGCTTGCGGAATGCCCGCATGTGCGGCAGGGCATCGTCCGCGCCTTCGCAGACGAACACGGGCTGGCGTACATGGTGGCGTACGTGGTGCCGAAGGACGGAAGCACGATCCGCCTGTCCCAGCTGAAACGCGACATGGGCAGGAAGCTGCCGTCGTTCATGATTCCGGAGTTCTTCGTGCAGATGCCGTCGCTGCCGCTGAACGACAACGGCAAGGTGGACGCCGCCGCCCTGCCCGTGGTAATGAAGGAGCCCCGCGTATGAACTGCATAGACGTGAGATTCGCCGGCGACCTGCCCTTGGAAGAGCTGCTGGACTGGCGCATGGAGGTGCTGCGCTGCGTGTTCGAGCTGCCGCACGATGCGGACATGTCGAAGCTGCGCGACGCAAACCGGGCGTATTACCGGCAGGCGCTGGAAGACGGCACGCACATCCCATGCATGGCGTACGTGAACGGACGGCCCGTGGGATGCGGCGCGCTGTGCCTGCAGCGCGAGATGCCCTCGCCCGACAACCCCGGCGGCCTGGACGCGTATCTGATGAACGTGTACACGCGGCCCGATGCACGCGGCATGGGCGCGGGACGCGCCATCTGCCGTTGGCTGGTGGCGAAGGCGCACGAGAAGGGTGCGGGCAAGATCTACCTGGAGACCACGGCCGCGGGGCGCCCGCTGTACGAGAACCTGGGATTCCAGGACCTACCCGACATGATGAAGCTGCACGAAAGCGCGCAATAGCGGCAGCCCGCCGCGGCGCTCGCCGGCCCGCTGCAGCCCGCATATCGTCCCGCGTTCGCCGAGCGCTTGTAGAGCGTTGGCGAAATCATGGGCCCCGCCTGCGCAAAACGCGTCCTGTTCCCGTACCATGTTCCATGCAAACGACAAGGGGCAACCGAAAGGCGGGCATGGCAGACACAAAGGACAGCACGTTGCGGAACATTCTGGACAACCTGCCATTCCTGGCGTTCTTCGCCGTGCTGTTCTTCGCGGACCTGGCCCTGTTCGGCGTGGCGGACGCCCTGATTGGCATCGTCTTCCTGTTCTTCTCGCGCACCATCGTGCACGAGCCCGGCCTGTCCCCCACGAATTACGCGCGGCGGGCAACGTGGTTCTTCATCATGGCCCTGTGCGCCACGCTTGCCGGGCTTCACCCCGTGGCCATGGTCATCGTCACTACCGTGTACATGTTCGTGATGACGGCGCTCAACTCCGACGACTACCTGCCGCGCAACTTCTTCTGGCTGGGGCTGGGCTACCTGCTGCTGCTCATCTACCCGGTGGACGTGAACGGCATCGGCCTGCGCCTGACGGCCACAATCTTCTCGCTTGCGTGCACGACGGCATTCGTGTACCTGATGCGCTTCTTCCTGGCGCGTACAGGCGAGCTGGACGTGTTCGTGCGCGACCGCGGATACGTGCGCCGTGCGTTCGACGAGGCGGCTGCACAGCTGAACGACCTGGCCGACGGTAATCTGGAGAACATCGACCCGAAGCGCGTGTTCGCCATCTCGCAGGAGTACGCGAAGCTGGAATACGGCACGGTGTACCGCCAGGACGGCCTGCTGTCCGGCCGGCAGAGCTACACGTTCGCTCTGCTGCTGTGCACGGAGCAGATTGCCTACAACACGAACGCGGCCGCCACGCACTACCCGAAGTTCGACGAGAGCGAGAAGCGCTATTACCGCGACCTGGCCGAAGTGCTGCTGGGATTCGGGAAGGGCCGCATCAACACGGTGCGCCAGTTCGGCGACGAGCTGGAGGAGTTCCTGAAAAGCCATTCGCTAGGCATTGTGGAGTACCAGGAATCCTGGCAGGGCATGCTGGAGGCCATGCTCCGCACGGTCCGCGACACGAAGATGTCGCGCGACACCACCACGCCGTTCCTGAAAAGCACGGCGTACCGCCTGTACTACCTGCGCGACAACATCAACCTGCAGAACACGCAGACGCGCTTCGCAATGCAGCTGGCCGCCATCACGGGCGTGGCCATGCTGGTGGACGTGGCACTGACGCAGTACATCGGCGCGCTGTACGCCATCTGGATTCCCATGACGGCCTTCACCATCTTGAACACGTACAACGACGAGACGCTGCGCTCGACAGCGAACAACTTCGTCGGCACCATGGCGGGCATCGCCGTGTTCGCCGTGGCCGTGCACTTCATCCCCGACCCGTACCGCATGCCCGCCGTAGTGGTCTTCAGCTACGCTATCATCCTGCTGGACCTGAGCCAGGCAACGAACGTCGCGGCCGGCACGCAGATGGCGCTGACGGCGCTGTACCCGTACATGCCGCTCACGGAGACGCTCGTCACCCGCCTGGTGCTGGTCATCCTTGCCGTCACGTGCGTCATGATGTTCATATTCCTGTTCATGCGCACGCGCCGCACGAAGACCATCCGCACGAAGGTGACGGAGCTCGAGCGCATCGATGTGCGCCTGGCGAAGATGGTGCGCAAGGGCCTGCGGCGCGGCTATGTGAACATGTGGCGCACGGTCCAGCTGCTGTATTACCTGCACATGGATGCCGAGCTGCTTTCGAAGCTGGCGCGTGCCGTTGCGCAGGACAGCGCGAAGTGCGGCAGCTCGCGGCGCAAGGATGCTGACAAGAAGCTCGCCGCGGACGTCGACCGCTGTCTGGAGATGAATTACCGGTTCACTATGGACGCCGCGCACGCCATCATGCTGCTGGACCCCCGGCGCGCCCAGATGGAGCGCTGGCGCACTGGCAGCATCTACCCGGATTCAACCGGCCGCATCCGCCACCTGGACGAGACGGCCGACAAGCTGGAGAGCGAGATGCGCAACCTGGAGGATATGCGCTACCTGGAGCGCGACGAAGACAAGCACTAGCGAAGAACCCGGCAGGTCCTGCGTCTTCGGCCATCGGCCTTCCGCGCGCTGTTGCGGCCCGCCACCCCCACGCGCCCTCCCCCCGCCTTCGCCACGCCCCGACCCGCTGCAACGACCCGCAGATGTCCCGCATTCTGCCGCATGGTAGAATCGGCGGACGAACGAACCCCCGAGAGGATGTTTCCATGATCAAAGAACTCGTAACGGATACTGCCATCCTGTCCACGCCCTGTGAACCAGCGGGCGCGGAGGATGCCGACCTGGCCCAAGATGTGCTCGACACGCTGTCCAGCATCGAAGACGCCGCATGCCTGGCCGCGAACCAGATCGGCGTGGCGAAGGCCGTCATCGGCTACCGCGACGGCAAGGATGTGCCGCATGTCATGCTGAACCCGAAGATGGTTGTGGGCTTCGGCGCCATCAAGGCCACGGAGCAGTGCCTGACGCTCGAAGGCGCCTCGAACGTGATGCGCTACAACAAGATCAAGGTCGCGTTCGACCAGATCGAGGATGGGAAACTGGTGCGCAGGCAGCGCGATTTCAAGGGCTGGCAGGCGCAGATCCTCCAGCACATGATGGACCACTGCGCCGGCAAGCTGGTATAGCACGCCGCGCACGCCGCCCATCCCCTGCCGCCGTACGCCCCGCCGGGCAGCACGCGAAACGAAAGAGGCCCTCCGCACCGGTTCGCCACCGATGCGGAGGGCCTCCTGCTTTACGCGCGCGCTGCGCGGCGCTACAGCGTGCCCATGAATGCGAAGTAGCCCAGCACCACGGCGCCCACGATAATGCGGTACCAGCCGAATGGCATGAAGTCGTTCGTCTTGATGTAGCCCATCAGGAAGCGGATGGACAGGACGGACACGATGAACGCCGTAATCACGCCCACGACCAGCACGACTATCTCCAGCTGCGACATGACAAGGCCGGCCGCCAGGAACTTCACGACCTTCACCAAGCCCCAGCCCAGCATGACAGGGATGGCCAGGAAGAACGCGAACTCGGCTGCGGCCGTGCGGGACACGCCCACCAGCATACTGCCGATGATGATGGCACCGGAGCGGCTGGTGCCGGGCACGATGGCCAGGCATTGGAAGCAGCCGACTTTCAAAGCCGTCTTCGCATCGATGCCTTCCACATGGTTGATGCGGAACAGCGACTGCGCAGCATCTTCCGGCGATGCGGGCTTGCGCGCGTGGCGCCCCCGGGTACCGGTGGCGGCCAGCGCATCCGCCAGGCGCCGGCGGTTGCGGGTTTCCATGATGATGAACACGATGCCATACAGGATGAGCATGGCCGCGACGACGCTGGGGCGGTACAGATGCGCGTTCACCCAGTCGTCCAGCAGCAGGCCCACGATGGCGGCCGGTATGCAGCCGATGAGCACCATGCCCCACAGTCGCCACGTGCCCTTGCGCTCCTCGCGCGTCTTCTTGCGCGAGAACGGATTCAGCTTCGTGAAATACAGGATGATGACGGCCATGATGGCACCGATCTGGATGACCACCAGGAACAGCGCCAGGAACTGCGAGGACACATCCAGCTTCACGAATGCGTCCACCAGGATCATATGGCCGGTCGACGAGATGGGCAGCCATTCCGTAATGCCCTCCACCACGCCGATGAAGAACGCCTTCAATGCTTCGATGAGTATCATGTCGTGTTCCCTTCCGCCGGCCGCAGCCGATCTTATGCAAACGGTGAGATTCTAGAGGGTATTTGTAAGGGCCTCGTGAAGGAACGCGCATGAGCACATTCTTCACATGCGACGGTGGCACCGCGGCGCTACTATCGGGTGCGGAAAGAGCGCCCGCGCTGCAGCGGGCATGAAGGGGGATCAGTCATGAAGCTGGTCATCATGCGCCATGGGCAGACGGACTACAACGTGGAGAACCGCTATACGGGCACCACGGACATACCCATCAATGCCACGGGACAGGCGCAGGCGCAGGCGGCCGGCTGTGCGCCGGAGGTGGCGCTGGCATACGTGAGCCCGCTTCTGCGGGCGCGGCAGACGGCGCGCATCTGCTTCCCGAACGCGCGGCAGCGCGTGGTACCTGGGCTGCGCGAGATGGATTTCGGCGACTTCCAGGGAGCGAATGCCGCGGAGCTGGCAGGCGATCCCCGTTTCAAGGAATGGCACGACTCCGAATGGGCCCTTCCCGCGCCCCATGGCGAATCGCGCGGGCAGCATCAGCGCCACGTCATCGCCGCCGTGGAATCCGTCGTACGCGAACAGGAGGCGGCAGACGCGCCGTATGCGCTGATCGTGGCCCATGGCGGCGTGATTATGGCCGTGTGCGACGGGCTGCTGTCCGCCGCTGAGAAGGCAGGACGCGGCTACCTGAGCTGGAATCCCGGCAACTGCCACCTCATCTGCGCCGACGTTCGCCATACGGACGACGGGCACATTCGGCTGGAGCATCTGCACGTGCATGACACCGTATCGTTCCTGAAGGACCTGTAAGAGAAGCCGGCGATAACGGCACGCGCGGCATGCCGCCACGCCACGCAAGATGCAACACGGCGGGCCGTTCGCCCGCCGAAAACCGCCGTTCGCCCGCAGGCGGCGCCCGCCCCGACCGATTGCCGAGAAGCGTCCCGCGCTCGTTTCGCCTCTGTAACTTCTTGCCGCGAATTCGCAAGCACGCCACACGCAAGCCGTACAATAACGGTCGTTGCACACAAACGCGAATAGGTGAAAGGGCCCGCTATGGCGAAAATCGAAATGAAGACCCCGCTCGTCGAGATGGACGGCGACGAAATGACGCGCATCATCTGGCAGCTGATCAAGGACGAGCTGATCAATCCGTTCATCGATCTGAAGACGGAATACTACGACCTGGGCCTGAAGAACCGAGACGCCACGAACGACCAGGTGACCATCGACGCCTCCGAGGCCACGAAGCGCCTGGGCGTGGCCGTGAAATGCGCCACCATCACGCCGAACGCCGCACGCGTGAAGGAATACAACCTGAAGCAGATGTGGAAGAGCCCGAACGGCACCATCCGCGCCATCCTCGACGGCACGGTGTTCCGCGCCCCTATCGTGGTCAAGGGCATCGAGCCGAATGTCCGTTCCTGGGAGAAGCCCATCACCATCGCCCGCCATGCGTACGGCGACGTGTACAAGAACGTGGAGATGCGCATCCCTGGCCCCGGCAAGGCCGAGCTGGTCTTCACGGCCGCAGACGGCACGGAGACGCGCGAGCTGATTCACGAGTTCAGCGGCCCGGGCGTCATCCAGGGCCAGCATAACCTGGATTCCTCCATCGAAAGCTTCGCGCGCAGCTGCTTCGAGTTCGCCCTGGCCACGAAGCAGGACCTATGGTTCGCCACGAAGGACACCATCTCGAAGAAGTACGACCACCGCTTCAAGGATATCTTCCGCGAGATGTACGAAGCGGAGTACGCGAAGAAGTTCGAAGATGCCGGCATCGAGTACTTCTACACGCTCATCGATGACGCCGTGGCGCGCGTCATGAAGTCGAAGGGCGGCTTCATCTGGGCGTGCAAGAACTACGACGGCGACGTGATGAGCGACATGCTGTCCAGCGCATTCGGCAGCCTGGCCATGATGACGTCCGTGCTGGTCAGCCCGCAGGGCTATTACGAATACGAGGCGGCGCACGGCACCGTGCAGCGCCACTATTACAAGCACCAGCGCGGCGAGGAGACGTCCACGAACTCCGTGGCCACGATCTTCGCCTGGACGGGCGCGCTGCGCAAGCGCGGCGAGCTGGACGGCATCCCCGAGCTGATGGCGTTCGCAGACAAGCTGGAAGCGGCCACGATCGGCACCATCGAGTCCGGCAAGATGACCGGCGACCTGACGCTGATCACGAACCTGCCGAATCCCACGAAGCTGAACACGCAGGACTTCATCAAGGCCATCCGCGAGACGCTGGAGGCTTCCCTGTAACGAAAGAGAACCGCCGCGTTTCCCGCACGGACGCACAGCGCCCCCGCCCGGCTGCAGCCTGCAGCGCGACGGGGGCGCTTTTGCATTCTGTTCCGGCGAACACCGGTCATCTGAAATGCGGAAAACCATTTCATGCCACGGCTATCGGATTGTGCGATACTTTACGGTTAACAGAATCGTAAAGGAGCCGCTATGCCTATCAAAATCCCGAATGCCCTTCCCGCCACGGCCCAGCTACAGGCGGAGAACATCTTCGTCATGACGGAGCGGCGCGCCATGACGCAGCACATCAGGCCGCTGCGCCTGCTGCTGCTGAACCTGATGCCGCTGAAAATCGACACGGAGACGCAGATCCTGCGCAAGCTTTCGAACACGCCGCTGCAAATCGAGGTCAAGTTCATGCGCATGGCAAGCCACGCCTCGCGCAACACGTCGGCTGCCCACATGGAGGCGTTCTACACCACGTTCGACCAGATCAAGGACGAGCACTTCGACGGCATGATCATCACGGGCGCACCCGTGGAGAAGCTGCGCTTCGAAGACGTGGACTACTGGCCGGAGCTGTGCAACATCATGGAGTGGAGCAACACGCACGTGCATTCCACGTTCCATATCTGCTGGGGCGCGCAGGCGGGCCTGTACTACCACTACGGCATCAACAAGCATCCGCTGAGCCATAAGCTCACCGGCATCTTCGAGCATCGCGTGGTGAAGAAGACGTCGCCGCTGGTGCGGGGCTTCGACAGCACGTTCATGGCGCCGCACTCCCGCAACACGGGCGTGTACGTACAGGATATCGAGCGCTGCCCGGACGTGGAGAACATCGCCATCTCGGACGAGGCGGGCGCCTATCTGGCGAAGAGCCTGGACAGCCGCAACATCTTCGTGTTCGGCCATTCGGAATACGATTTCGACACGTTGGCGAACGAGTATATCCGCGACTTGGAGAAGATGGGCGACAAGGCGCCGTTCCCCGTGCACTACTTCCCCGACGACAACCCCAGCCTGGAGCCGCAGAAGACCTGGAACGCGCACGGACAGTTGCTGTACAGCAACTGGCTGAACTACTATGTGTACCAGACCACGCCGTTCGACATGTCCCAGGTGGGCGTGCTGCACGCCGACCTTGCGGAGGTCACGTCCGATGTGGGAGCTTTCACCATCACGGCAGCGGGCAAGGACAAGGTGGGCATCCTGGCGAAGCTCTCCACGGCGCTGGCAAACCTGGGAGTTGCAATCGATGACATCAACCAGGAAGTGAACGCCGACAACTTCCAGATAGTCATCCACGCGCATGTGGCAACGGACAACTCAAGCTGGGCGGACATCCAGCAATGCATGGAGAACCTGGGCAAGGCGGAGGACATCGACGTCAAGGCATTCCACGCCGATGCCGAAACGCACGACGCGTAAACCGGACGGCAGGGCATCGCACCAGGCGGTGCCCTTTTTTCGTAATCGAGAGCGCAGAGCAGAAAGCGAGAGAGGGAGCTATGGCAGTCAGCAACGAGCGCAGGGAAGCCCGCAAGAAGGAAGCGGCGAAGCACGTCGGCCTCATGAAGGCGGTGTTCGCCTCCGACATCGCGGCAACCGTCGAGAATGCGGTCATCTACGAGGACGGGCAGGGCCGCGCCCTGGAGCTTCCGGAACCGGCGTTCCCGGCTACGGAGACGGCCGTCACCACGGCATTCGCGCCCACTGCGCTGCAGGACGAAACCGGCAAGACGGCGCTCGTCGACCCCTGCTCGTTCACGCGCCCGGGCGGCAATTACCTGGACGGCGCGTTCGGCCCGGAACAGATACTGTGCGCCGACAGCGACCTGTTCTGCGTGCTGGAGGGCCTGAAGGAGCGCTATTACGACGGCAACCGCGGCTTTGCGGCCGGCCAGCTGTTCACGGACCGTGCGCTGTACTTGCCGGACGTCGTGTTCAACCGCAACGGCGAAGTGCGCCGCGCCGACGTCATCGCGCTGCCGGAGCCGAACCTGACGCGCGCGAAGGAAAACAACCGCGGCGAAGCGGAGCGCAACCAGGCCATCGAGAACCGCATCCGCACGTTCCTGAACATCGCGGCCGCGAACGGCGACGAGAACGTCATCTGCGGCGCATTCGGCTGCGGGCGCCAGGGCTATCCCGCAAACCAGGTCATCGGCTTCTTCCAGGACTGGATGGACGAGCATCCCGGCAGCGTGCGCCGCATCGTGTTCGCCGTTCCGCGCGCGCAGTTCGACGCCTTCGACCACGCATTCGGTGCCCCTACGCCCGAAGAGCCGCAGCCGGCGCCGAAGCAGGACGCGGAAGACGATCCGGACGCATTCGACGTGCACGACATCGACCTGCCCGAGGGCGTGACGCTGCGCTAGCGGCACTGCCCCGCCCCGACGCAACGGGCCCGGCGGATATACGCACGTGCGTTGCATCCGCCGGGCCCTTCCTCTGCCTGCAGGCGGCATATCGGCGTTCGCACGAACGCAGAGGCGAACGTATGGAGATTGCAACGGCACGGGCATGCGCCGCATGCGCCCTGCCATAGCAGGTGTAGCATTCCGAACGCAGCCCGCATCGGAGACGGGCGGCGAAAGGAGCCTGCAATGAAAACCATCAGCATCCGCGATGTCATCGGCCCCATCATGGTGGGCCCCTCCAGCAGCCATACGGCCGGAGCCCTCCGCATCGCCTACCTGTGCCGCAAGCTGCTGGCCGCTGAACCCGTCAACGTCCGGTTCAGGCTCTACGGCAGCTTCTCGCTGAAACGGGCTACGGCCACGGCACGGACCGCGCGCTGGTGGCGGGCATGCTGGGCATGGAAGCCGACGACCTGCGCATCCGCGACTCGTTCGACTACGCCCGGCAGGCAGGGCTGGCATTCTCGTTCGAGCCAGTGCCCGATGTGCCCACTCCGCATCCGAACACGGTCGACATCCACGTGTACGATGCCTCCGGGGCGGAGACCGACGTGCGCGGCGAGAGCATCGGCGGCGGCGTGGCGCAAATCACGCGCATCAACGGCGTAGAAGTGCCGCCCGGTGCCGA
>USAB01000034.1 GCA_900552585.1 uncultured Coriobacteriaceae bacterium | reverse complement strand
GG
This sequence comes from uncultured Coriobacteriaceae bacterium, assembly GCA_900552585.1. GTDB lineage: Bacteria > Actinomycetota > Coriobacteriia > Coriobacteriales > Eggerthellaceae > UMGS1519. Next base: position 16,634 of record USAB01000034.1, on the reverse strand, counting down.
CGAGGAGATCCCCGACAAGATCTTCAAGTCCCGCCGCCAGAACGCCGGCGAGGAGGAGTGCGCCTGGGAGAAGACGGAGTAGTCTTCTACCGCCATCCGGCAGCCGCGTTCGCGTGCCTGTCTTAAGACATGACGAAAGCCCCGATACCGTTTCGGTATCGGGGCTTTTCTCGTACCGTGCGTTCACTGCGAGACGATTACTTGTTACGCGCGGGGAACAGCACCGGGCCGCCGGGGATGGTGGCAACGCCGGCGTTCAGTGCATTCGCCACCACGATGAATCCGCCGATGCCGCAGAACAGGAACGCGACGCCTGCCGCGTAGATAAGCGGTGCGACCATGTCGGCCGGGCACAGGCCCATGCCAGTGATGCCGAACAGCAGCAGGCCAATCGTCGGAGCGATGTTCGTATCCAGTGTCAGCAGGTCGCCGTGGATGTAGCACGGCGCCATGGCCACCAGGTAAAAGCCGATGGTCAGGTTCACCACGCCGAACATGAAGCCGTCATACGTGATCATGCCCTGCGCCGAGCAGTACGTCAGGATATTCGACACGCCGCCCACGCCGCCGAATGCGATGGCGAAGATCATGTAGATCTGGCCAGCGGCCTGCTCGCCGCGCTTGATCAGCACAAGTGCGCCGGTGAAGAAGCCGATGAACAGGATGACCTGGATGATGCCGAACGACAACGCCGTGGTGGCATCCATGGCGGAGCCGAAGCCGCAGCACTGGAAGAAGCAGAGGAACGAGTAGATGGTGAACACGGCAGCGGGCACGGCCAGCGGGCTGCCCCAGCCGGGTTTCCGATACTGCTGTTCGATCTCTTCGGGTGTAGGGGTCATGGCAATCTCCTAACCTTCCATGAGGAACTGTTGGTTATCATGCAGCATGATGCGCGCCTGCTCGGGCGTGATGCCGGCGTTCAGGTATTCCTGGACCATGCAAGCGAAGCCGCGCTTCGCGCGCAGGTTCGGGAACATGCCCTGGTCGGACGAGAAGATGAAGTTCTCGGGCCCCAGCACCTCGAACGAACGCATGGCGCGCGCCAGGTTGAACTCGTAGAAGCTCTTCTCCATCTTCACACCCAGTTCCGCGAAGCGCTGTTGCAGCGCCAGGGGAGCCATGATGGTGCGCCATTCGATATGCGTGGCGATCATCTTCTTCAGGCCCATGTCGTGGCCGGCCTCGAACAGCGCCAGCGCCTCGCGCGGCGAAAGGTGGGCGGAGGCGACGCACATGTCGTTGTCGCGGATGATCTCCAGGATGTCGTAGACTTCGGGCTTCAGGTTGCCTTCCTCGTCGAACAGGTAGATGCCGTTGCCCTTGTACTCCATGGCTCCTTCCGTCATCTCGGGATCGGACAACTGGTATGGACATTCCGTAATCCAGATGTCCTTCTCATGACGAGAGAAGAATGTTGGGAACCAGACGATCTTCGCATTCGCCTTCGCGGCGCCCTCCACGGCGTACGGGTTCAAGCCGCCCCACGTCAGGCCCAGCGTCATGCCGCCGTAGACTTTGATGTTCTTCGCCACGTACTTGTTCAGCAGCTGCGCCTCGAAAAACGATCCAAACTCATGGTTTTTGATGCAGACACCGGCCAGCCCTGCTTCGTCGTATTCGCGGACAAGTTCTACCACGTCCAGGATGAAGCCGCCCGTCAGGCCGTCGTCGCCCATCGGGCCGACGGTTGGAGTGGCATGCACATGCAGATCGTAGGCGCCGTGCAGCAGGTCCCATGCTTGATCGGTTACCTCGAAGTTCTCTTTGGAGTAATACTCGTTCTGGATTTCGGGGTAGATTTCCAGAGGAGGCTGTTCCTTGGCACGTGCACATCGGTTCGGTTCGACAGTCATTACGTTCTCCCTTCATCGGTTCCCTCAGTACCTGTTAGGCGCAATATTATTCATTCAGTCTATAGAAAATGACTGAATAAATAACGTTCCGTCTATGGGTAGGAGAATAGCACCGTTCTGTAATGACTGTGCGCAATTCGTGAGAATAAATGTTCCGGAATAAGCGTCAGATGATTAAACTAAAAGGATTGTCTAAACTGACTACCGAATGTGTCCAAAATGTCAGCGATGAAAACAGCACGAAGCTGAGCAGAAGAACATACGTGTTACGAAAAAAACGACGAGATTCCCGACCAATTCGAGATGACGAGCGCTGCGACGGCGCAGGCGCACAGGATGATGATGGACTGCGCTTTATTGCGCCGGCGTTCCTCTTCCTTGTGCCGGGCGAGCTCTTCCTGCTGCCGCTTGCGCTTTGCCGTCTGCTTCTTGTTCGCCAGCTTCTCGGGCTCTTTCTTCTTGCGCTGCAGCTGCGCCTGCTTCTGTGCCACGCGGTTGCGGGCGGCGGCGGTCTGCTTCGCGGCCGGATTCTTCTTCGCCATGGATATTCGCTTCCGTTTCGGATTTCGGCGCGCTGCGATGCCGACGCGCCGTCTAATTCGCTGTCGGGGTGATTTCGCGCGATTGCGTCAATTCGCCGATGCGGTCCACCATGGCGCGGAGGCGGTCGATGTCCTCATCTCGCATCTGAGAGAACGTGTCGAAAATCTCGTCTTCGATCATCTTGTTCAGGTGGGTGCTCGCTTCGTAGAGATGCTGCCCTTCAGGCGTCAGAACCAGGTAGATATCGCGCGCGCTGCCGTGCGCCTGGCGTTTGTCAAGCAGCCCTTCGGCCTGTAGGCGCGTGGCAAGCTGAGACACCGCGCCCTTCGTGATCTCCATGCGCTGCGCGACATCCGTCATTCGTTCCGAGGGATGCGTGCCGACGGTCTCCAGCAGATGCAGGGAGGCCTTCGTTACCGGCGCGGATCCCTCGATGGCAACAGGCGTGTTGCGCTGCCGGCTCAAACGTTCCGTCAGCGAACGAAAGTCGTTCATCAATGCCCGGACTTGTGCTTCGTCTGTCATGCTCACCCCTTATTCGCAGTGAGTATAGCGCGCACGTACCAAGTCCTTGTTTAGCGTTGGCGAACGGTCGCAAAAAGACGGATGTATTGCGCGGCGCTAGGCGCCCCATACGCGTTCGGCGATGCGTTTCACCAATGCGATCTTCGCCCACTGTTCTTCTTCCGTCAGCAGGTTGCCCTCTTCGGTGGACGAAAAACCGCACTGCGTGCTCAGGCGCAGACGCTCCAACGGCACGTACTTCTCTGCCTCATGGATGCGGGCGATGACGGTATCCTCGTCTTCCAGTTCCGGCGTCTTAGAAGTGATGAGGCCGAGAACGACGATCTGTCCGTTCAGATGGCGCAGGGGCTTGAAGTCGCCGGCGCGGTCAGAATCATACTCCAGGAAGAACCCGTCGTAGTTCGCGCTGCCGAACAGCGTTTCGGCAATGGGCTCGTACCCGCCCGACGAGAACCAGGTGGAACGGAAGTTGCCGCGGCAGATGTGCGTCGTGATGGTCATGTCGGCCGGCTTGGCCTCCAGTGCCAGGTTGATCAGGTCCACGTAGTCATGCGCCAGCTTCTCCAAATCGATGCCCTGTGCCTCGTAGGCGGCGCGCTTGTCCGCGTCGCATAGCTCGCCCCAGCTGGTGTCGTCGAACTGCAGGTAGCGGCAGCCCAGGTCGTAGAACGCCTTGATGGCATGCTGGTAGGCGATGCCGATGTCGTGCAGCAGGTCCTCTTCGTTTTGGTAGCGCTCGATGGGCTCGTACGTTTCCTTGCCGCGCACGCACGGGATGAGGTGCAGCATGGTGGGCGAGGGGATGGTCATCTTCGCCGGGTAGCCGTTGGCAATCTGCGCCAAGCGCCGGTAATGATCCAGGAAGGGGTGGTCGCCGAAATCGACGGCACCCGTGAACCGCAGCTGCGCCCCCTTCGGCTTAGGGCCCTTGAACTCCACGGACCAGGTGTCCGCGTCGACGTGCTGCACGCCCTGCAGTTCTTCCAGGAAGTCCAGGTGCCACATGGTGCGGCGGAACTCTCCATCCGTGACGGCTTTCAGGCCGGCAGCCTTCTCCTTGGCCACCAGGTCGGCGATTGCGCGGTCTTCCGCTGCCGTCAGAGCGGCGCGATCGATGGTTCCTGCGGCGAAATCCGCGCGCGCCTGTTTCAGCGCGGCGGGGCGCAGGAAGCTTCCCACGATGTCGTATGTATAGGGCGGTTGCTTCAATGCGGTCATGGCGTTGTGCTCCTGTTCGGTGTCGTTTTTCCTGGAATGCACTGTGCCACGATGCCGCGATATAGGGAAGTATCGGAAATATATACAAAGCCATAGTGCGAAGCTATGGCAACAGGGGGTGCGGCAATCAGTCGCGCGTGCCCCTGCGATATCCCGAAACGTAATCCTGCAACAGTTCCAGGTAGCGCATCGCCAAAGCGGAAAGCGGGCGGTCGTGACGCTGGAGGCATCCCAGCTCCATGCGTTCGTCGCTTTCCAGCGGCACGGCGACAATGTCCGTTCCGTTCAGAGAGCTGCTCAGGATGCCGGAGGAGATGGTATAGCCGTCCAGGCCGATGAGCAGGTTGAACAGGCTGGCCCGGTCCGTGACCACGATGCTCTTGTCCACGTCTTCCGTGATGAGCGGCTCCTCCGCGAAGAAGAACGAATTCTGCAGTCCCTGGTCGTACGACAGGCGCGGGTAGGGCGCCAAGTCCGCCAGCGTCACGCGCTCGCGGCGTGCCAATGGGTTCTTCCTGCTTACGAACACGTGCGGCTCCGCGATGAACAGGGGTGTGAATTTCAAGTCGGCCTTCTTCACGGCGCTCGTGATGACCTCGTGGTTGAAGTGGCTGCGGTAGAGTACGCCCAGCTCGCTACGCATCAGCCGCACGTCGTCGATGATGCCGGCCGTGGTGGATTCGCGCAGGCTGAACTCGTACCGATCCGCCGCGTATTCGCGCACGAGCTCCACGAACGCATTCACCACGAACGCGTAATGCTGGGCCGACACGCCGAACACGCGCCGGATATGGCTGCCGCCCTTGTATTCCTGCTCCAGCATGTCCGCCTGCTCCACAACCTGGCGGGCATATGCAAGGAAGCGCGCGCCCTCCTCCGTCAGTTCCACGCCGCGGCTCGAGCGCGCGAAGATGGTGACTCCCATCTCCGATTCCAATTCCGCTATGGCCTTCGACAGGCTGGGTTGTGCGATGAACAGCTTCTCGGCTGCGGCACTGATGGAGCCGGATTCGGCTACCTGTATCAGATAGCGGAGTTGTACGAGTGTCATAGGTTCTTCCTATCTACCAGTGTCGATGTCGTCCAGCCAGGTGAACAGCGCGCGCAGTTCCGGCTGCGCCTCCACCTGCCGCCGATGGAGCGTTACCGTCAGTATCATGTGCTGCCATGTCCAGCGGGGGATGGCGAACACCTGAGCGACGGGCTTTGCGCTGCCCGCCTCGCGTACGCGGGCGTGTGCTGCATCCCCTGACGCCAAGGCGTTCAGCCGTGCGGCGAATGCCGTTTCGCTGGCATATGGGCTCATCTTATCCGAGAAACCGTGGATGCTGAAGAACGGCACGGGCGGATGGCCCGGCGGGAAGTTCTCGGGCGTAAGGAATTCGATGGGCGACCACGGCACCAGCGCCTGATGCATGGCCCACCGGCTGCGGCGCCCATAGGTTCGCTCGCCGCAGGTGCCCGCGTGCGTGTCCAGTTTCACGTACCGATGCCATACGGCGTAGCCCGGGAACGGGCGAAGCATCATGTCGTCGGCATGCGTGATGCCCGCCACGGAGATGCAGCCCGCAATGCGATCGGCATCCAGGCCGTAGCGGCGCTGCAGGTCCTTGCCATAGCAGAGCAGCGTTGCCAGATGGCCGCCGCACGACGTGCCGCCGATGACGATGCGCTGTACAGGCCGGTTATGCTCATCAAGCCAGTTCAGAGCTGCATTCACGCCGTTGAACGCATCGTCTGCCTGAGCGGGGAACGGATGGAACGGGGCCCAGCGAAAGCCTACGGACACGAACCGGTATCCCTGCGCGTTGTATGCGTTCGCGGCGTCGATCATGGATTCCGGGTCGCCGAGCAGGTATGCCCCGCCGTGGAAATAGAACACGACCGTGGAATGCGTCACGGTATCGGGTTCGTACAGCACGCAGTGCTGCAGCTTGTGTGGGCCGAACGGGATGACGATGGGCGCGGAGCTCCGGCCGTTCGGGTGATGATTGTAGTAGGCGCGCGTGAGGTAGGCCGCCGGCGTCGAAAGCAGTTCGTATACGCAGCCCACCGCATGCCTCCTTCCCGTTCGCGCTGACCCTATGGTAGCGGAAAACGGACGCGGGCCGCCGTGGGGTTGCGCTGCGCGGATCCCGGGATGCCGGCGGGGTTGCGGCATCCCAGGCGGATGCCGGCGTCTTACAGGCCGAACGCGTAGCCGGTCATGGAGATGGAGCCCAGGTTGCGGACGTTGTTGAACACCTGCGGCTTTTCGCCTTGCGAAGCACCCAGCACGTATGCCAGGGGCAGGAAATGATCGGGCGTGGGCACGGCGTACGCGGCATGCGGGAGCTTCTCGTATGCCAGCACCGCCTCGTCGTCGCGCGCCTGGACGGCCGTGCGAACGGCGTTGTCGAATGCGTCGGCCATCGGCGTGCCGTGCGGGTTGTCCCATTCCACGGCCCTCAGGTTGTGGACCACGTTGCCGCTTCCCAGTACCAGATATCCCTCGTCGCGCAATGCGGCAAGCTTTCGCCCCACCTCGTAGCCCTCCCGCGCATCCAGCTGGCGGCTCACGCTGAATTCCGCAATGGGGATATCCGCATGCGGGAACATGTGCACGAGGGGGGTCCAGACGCCGTGGTCGATGCCCCACTGGTTGTTTTCCTGCACGCGCAGACCGGGGAGGTCCAGCACGGCGCGGCCCAGCTCGGGGCTGCCGGCCGCCGGGTAATCCACTTCGTAGAGCTCGTCCGGGAAGCCGTACATATCGTAAATCTGCTTCGGATGCTCGTCCGTTTGGACGTTCGTGTAGTTCGTGTACCAATGCGCGGAGATGGCAAGGATGGCTTTCGGCTTTCCGTGGGCGGCGATGACGTCGTCGCCGATCCGCCGGAGTTCGCGCGTTTCGCCGTCGTGCGCAAGCGCCAGCATGGGGCTGCCGTGGCCGACGAACACGGCGGGCATTCTTTTCGTCATGATAATCCTCGTTTCTGCTGTTGGGTGGTCGGTATCTTTCTTATACTGAGGAACGTACCGTGCCGCGCGGTACGTGTCGATACCGATTTATGGCCGTACCTAGTACGTTTCGGGATACCGTGGCCGGGCATCGACGTTGCGGTCGGCATCGGCGTGCCGGTGTGCGCAACGGTGCGCGATCCGGGGATGAACGGGAAGGGGAGGATGCGCTATGGCGAAGGATGACGTTGCGGGGTTCGGGAAATGCCCGTTTGTCACGTCGCAGAAGCTTCTGCAGGGCAAGTGGTCCATCCTCATCATGCACTATCTGTCGGAAGGCACGCTCCGCTTCGGCGAATTGCAGTCCCGCATGCCCGAAGTGACGCATTCCACGCTGTCGGCGCAGCTCAAGCGCCTGGAGGGAGAAGGGCCGGTGGACCGTCGCGCGTATTCCGAGGTTCCACCGCGCGTGGAGTACACGCTCACGCCCATCGGCGCGTCGTTCCAGCACGTGCTGAACAGCATCGAGGATTGGGGCAACGAATACATCGCCTATCTGAACCGCACGGCCGATGCGGCTGACGTGGACGATGTCGGCGAAGGGGCCGCGCGGTCATAGCGTTCGGTGCGTGGGCCTGCGTTTCAGAAAACGGTAACGTAGGCTCAAATGGATGGAAACGCCCGCGAAACAGGTGCCGGTTACTCTGAATGTGCCCGCATCGGACAGGGCGGGCGCCCCGACGGAAGCTGCGTTGCTTTCGGCGGGAGACCCTTTCGGAATACGAGGACGATATCTCGGCAGTTGCCTGCGCCAGGTCTGCGAAGTTGCGGAAACGGAAGCGATTCGAAGAGATTCGCCTCACCCATGCGAACAGGCCCTTACGAGGAGCCGTAGCCCATGGCGCGCAACTGGTCCTCATCCATTCCGAAGTAATGGCCCACTTCGTGCACGACGGTCTTGCGCACGTTCTCGAACAGGCTCTCCTTCGACCAGGCCATGCGCTCGTGCGGTCCTTTGAACACGGTGATCATATCCGGCATACTGCTGTAGCCGCCGTAATCCGCGCCGCGCTTGCTTAGCGGGATGCCGCTGTACAGCCCCAGCAGCTCCCGCCGCCCCCGGCACTCCGATTGCACCATGGAGGCGCGCTGCCCGGCGTCGGGCTCGTCCTGCATGCAGAATGCGACGTTGTCGATCTGGTCGCGGAAGCGCGCGGGGATGCACTCGATGCCGCGCCGAACGGCTTCCTCGAATTCGTCTTCGGTCACTTCGAACATGCGCGCTTTCGCCCTTTCCTTTAGGAAAACGGTGTCTTCATTGTAGCGGTTCGCATCGCGGGCCCCGGCCAGGCGCGCGTTCACGGTAGAATCCGCCGTATGAGAATGATTTCCTGCACGGTTTCCCCCGAATTCGACGGCGCCACCGTGCAGGAGGCGCTGTGCGGGCAGCTGCAGGTCAGCGTTCGCTGCGTGCGGCGTGCGAAGCAGCGTGCGGGCGGCATTCTGCTTGATGGGGAAGCGGCATGGACGCCGATGCGCGTGCGCGTCGGGCAGACCGTGTCCCTGGCCATAGACGACGGGCTCCGTCCCGGGCAGACGGGGGTGGTTCCGCAGCCAGGGCACGTGGCCGTGGTGCATCGCGACGAGGATGTGCTGGTTGTGGACAAGCCGGCGGGCCAGGTGATGTATCCGGGCCCCGGCCATCCCAGCGGGACGCTGTTGAATTACGTGATGCAGTACTTCCTGGACCATGGCTGCGACGGCTATCCGCATGCCGCGAATCGTATCGACGGGACCACCTCCGGCCTGGTGGTGTTCGCTACGTCCTCGTACGTGAAGGACCGCCTGCAGCGCCAGCTCCACACGAATGCGTTTCAGCGCGATTACCTGGCAATCTGCGAAGGCGAGCTGCCATGTTGCCAAGGCGTGGTGAACGAGCCGATCGCGCGCGTGGAGCAGGGCCGCATCGGGTTCGCAGTGGATCCGGCCGGCAAGCCGGCCATTACGCGCTATCGCGTCGTCGGCACGTTCGCGCTGCCGTGCGGCGGCACGCGCGCCTCGCTCGTGCGCCTGCGCCTGGAAACGGGACGGACGCACCAGATCCGCCTTCATATGGCCTATCTGGGCCATCCGCTGCTGGGGGATGCATTCTACGGCACGCGCTCGGATGCCATCGGGCGCGCGGCGCTCCATTCGTACGGCCTTGCGCTGGACCATCCCGTGACGGGGCGGCGGCTGACGTGCACGGCGCCGCTGCCGCACGACATGGTGCGTCTGCTGCCCGCTGATCTGCGAGCCGGCGCTCATTCGCCTGCCGTTTAGTCCCTCAGCATGAACTGGCTGATGCCGGCACGCCAGAGTTCCTTCGTGCCGCCCTTCACGGCCTTCTTCGCATTCTCCGCGTTCGTCACGGTGCTGCCGGCGATCAGGTTCGCACCGGCGCGCATCAGCGCCGGTGCCGGCACGGCGCTGGGGCCCACCATGACGGTGTCAACGCCTTGGCATAGCTGCAGCAGGCGCACGGCCGTCTTGTTCGTGAGCGTCGTGCCCGTGATGAGCGCTAGATCCTGTCGGGGCATGATGAACTCGCAGGCGCTGTCGGGCGTGTCGATGCGCGAGTTGCATTCGCGCTCCAACACGGTCAGATTGCACTTGCCCGCCAGCGCCGCCACGTGCGGGAAATGCCCCACGACGCAGATGTTCTTGCCGGCATAGCAGTCAACCAGGTCGTGGAACGGGTCGTTGTCGCGCGTGTTGCCGCGGTCGATGGAGGCGCCCAGGATGGATAGGCGGTCGGGCTGGGCATACCAGGCGTTCAATGCCGCAATGCCCAGGCTCGCCTCCGTGAAATTCCACGATTTTGCCAGCGCTGCCAGCTGATGCAACTCCAGGGAGAAGGGATCGACCTGCTCAGCGGCGCGCGTCTTAGCGCCGCCCCGCACGGTGTAGCTCACGCCCATGCCGCATTCCGCCTCGACGTAGCTCCAATGCAGGTTGATGCAGACGTCCTTGACGGCGATGCCCTCGGGCACGCCGGCGATCATGCGATCGTACAACGTCCACGGCCCTTCGGCGGGCGATGCAGGTTCGGTGGTTTCCCAAGTGGTTTCGGCAGATTCCATGACATGCTCCTCAAAATCGGAACGGCCGTTGTGGGCCGCGCAGGTTCGTTCGCCTCATATTGTACGCGACGCATGCCGGCAGAACGCGCGGCGGGCGGGCGGAAAAGGCGTTTCCCCGGACAACGCGCGGGTAAACCGGTCGGGAGGGGGGTGGAGGGCCGCTATCCGAGGATTGCCTGCTTCCGGCTTATGCGTACCGGCAGTGCGTGCCGGCTTTATGGGAGCGCTACACTTACGGCGCTAGTACAGCGCCAGAACATTGCAGAGCACGCACGATATGACGGCCATGCCGATGACCATGGGCAGCGGCTTGTTGCCTACCTTATGCATGACCAGCAGGTTCGCTGCCGTCAGCACCAGGCAGAGCGCCGGTGCGAACCAGGGTGGCAGGCTGTCGACAACGATGGTGGTGCACGAGCGGATCAGGTTCAGCGCCACGCTGCCCATCAGACCCACGATGATGGGGGAGATGGCCTTCTTCAGCGTCTTGAACGATCGGAAGTGCTCCAGGCCGCTGTAGAAGAAGTCGACGATGGAGAACGTGGTGCTGGACATGGCGATGGAGCAGGAGAAGCCCGCAAGCGCCACGGCCAACCCAACCATGACATCGTCCGTAGCGCGGTAGCCCACGAATAAGCCCATGCCTGATAGCACCTTGCACAGGATGGAGCCCGGCAGCACATTCGCCACCGGCACCAGCTGGTTGTAGAAATCCACGTACAGCACCAAGCCCGCCGTGACGAACAGGCCGTCGGCCAGCGCCAGGTATGCATCGCCGCCGCCGAACGACGTCAGGGCCGACAGGATGCCGCGGCCCACGAATTCCGGCGTGCCGTCGAATACCAGCAGGGCGGGCAGGCAGAACACCACCAGCATGGCGGCGGCCGCGGCGGTTTCCTTGCCCAGGTCCTTCAGGCGCGATGCGTCGAAAAGATGCTGCTTGCCCTGCATCTCCTGGCGCAGTCCCACCACGGCCATGACCAGCATGGCAATGCCCGACACCAGTTCAAGGGGCATGTTCTTCAGCCCGAAGGATCCGTCGGCGCCCAGCACGTACAGGAAGCTGACGATGATGCCGGGCACCACGCGCTTGGCCGAGTAGTCGCCGTGCGTCCAAAACACCAGGAAGAACGCCACGGCCATGACGTTGATGATGGTCAGGTCCACGGAGGGGAGCGTGCCGGCGAGCCCGGTGAGCTTCACGAACGACGATTCGCCCACCATGCCGAACACGATCAGGGCAATGATGGCGTTCAGCACGGACAGCTGATGCGTCTTCGCCTTGCATATGACCGTGTAGCTGTAGTGCAGCAGAACGCACAGGATGTAGGCCAGGGCGCCGATGGACAGGAAGTCCACCTGCTCGATGACCTCGTCGCCGAACTGGCTCAGCGCGGCCATGGCGAACACGGTCAGCGCCACGCCGGGCAGTGAGATGGACGAGGCAGATGCCAGCATTCCCAGCGGGCCGGCCGCCTGCTTGCCCACGCCGGCGGAAACCTCCACCGGAAGGGCGCCGGGTGTGACGCTGGCGATGACGATATCCTTGTTGAATTCGTCCTCCGTGATGAAGTGGTGTTTGCGCACCAGCGTCTCCTCCAGCACGGGAATCAGGGCAGAACCGCCGCCGAAACCGACGCAGCCAATGCCCAGCATGGTCTTCACCAGCTGGCCCAGCGTGGGTTTCTTCGATGTGCCGTCCGCCATCAGCGGAGGCCTCCTTCCGCACCTTCGGGGAAGGAGCGGACTCTGTCAGCGGTTCGGTTCATAACGCCTTTCTGGTTCGTTTACCTGCACGAATAAGCTTAGTGCAATAAAAACCCAGTAGATTGCTTGGATTTATGATGGTCAACTATCGTGAAAAGCAGTAATGCGGGGCGAAGCGCCGTTCCGGCGCATATGGCTCTAGCGCCCCAGCGTCCTCTTCAGCTTGCGCTTCGCCCGGCTGACGAACGGCGGATGCTGGTTTACCTTCCGGATGCCTTCGCGGTAGTCGCGGTTCTGCGCGAGCAGGGCATCGAAGGCCAGCGTCAGCGTGGTCCGCATCGAATTGCTGCCGGGCGTCCAGTCGGGGTAGGCATCCGCCTTCGCCGGCCCGAACAGCTCGCCGCTCTCGATGCCCAGGTACTCGCGCGCCACATACGCGTTTCCCTCCTCGTAGCGGGCAAGGAATTCCTGGCGCTTTGCCGCGGGCAGGATATTCGTCTTGTTCGATTCCGGGTGGGCGGTGCTGATATCCAGCATGGTCTGGCGCATGAAGTTCGGCATGCTCGCATACGTTTCGGAGGCGTTCAGGAGGCGCTTGATCTCCACGGCGTCGTTCGAAAGGCGGACGTTGGCCTCCTTGTTCTTGGGCTCCTTGAACGGGGCGATGTCCACGCCGATGGCGTTCACGAAGTCGGGCACCACATTGCCGCCCTTCATGCGCGCCCGGTCGAACACGTGCACGGACAGGTTCTCCTTGCCGAACGTGTCGGCCAGTGCGTCCAGGCCCTTCGCGTAATCGCAGACGCGCCTCATAACCTTGCCGTCAAGGTATTCCTGCAGCGATTCCGTCATGCGCGTATCGCCCTTCACGAACTGGTTCCACAGCGCTTCTGCAAAGCGGTCCTGGCGGCGCAGGTACAGGATTATCTCGAATTCCCGGAAGCCGATATCCTCCATGAGCGAGCGCAGCACCGTCCAATACTGCCCATAGCCGGTTGCCGAATACCACAGGCGCTCGTCCGAGAGGATCACGTCCTCGGGCGCGTCAAGGTATTTTTCCAGTTCGGCGCTGCGGGTCTGTGCCAATGCCAGTCTGCCCTCCTCGATGGAGCCCGGCTTTACGACGTCCTTCACCAACCGGCCGATGAAATAGCCGTTGCGGTCGTTCGGGACGCCTTCGAAATGGGAGGAGAACAGGGGATACACATAGCCCTGCGCCTTCAGCGCCGGGACGTTCGCGGCCATCGCGCCCTGTATGGCCGTCGTGCCGGTCTTATGCGTGCCAATATGGAGTACCAGTTTGCGGGACATGGCTTCCTTCCTGATAAGTGCGGGGATGGGAACCTCCTCCCAAACTGCCCGCCTCCTCTGCGTCGTCTATTCGGCAGGTGCTTCCCGGCCGTCATCCGCGGCGTCTGCCGCGGGGGATGCCTCCAGCGCATCGATTGCCTCGAGAATGCGGGCCACGCTGTCCTCGAGCTTCTCGGTGCTGGTGTCGACCGTGATCTCGGGATGCTCCGGGACCTCGTAGGGGCTCGTGATGCCCGTGAAGTTGTTGATCTTGTGCGCGCGGGCCTTCGCGTACAGGCCTTTCACGTCGCGGCGCTCGCATTCCTCCAAAGGCGTGGAGACGTATACCTCGATGAAGCGATCCGGGCCGATGATCTCGCGTGCATTGTGGCGGTCGCGGACGAACGGGCTGATGAAGCTTGTCATGACAATCAGTCCGGCGTCGTTCATGAGCTTCGATACCTCGGCAACGCGCCGGATGTTCTCGATGCGGTCCCTCTTCGTGAAGCCCAGGTTCTTGTTCAAGCCCATGCGGACATTGTCGCCGTCCAGCAGCATGGTGAACCTGCCGCGCGCGTACAGCGCGCGTTCCACGGCGTTCGCCAGCGTGGACTTGCCGGAACCGGACAGGCCGGTGAACCACAACGTACACGCCTTCTGCTCCATATGGCCCTCGCGCAGCGTGCGGTCGATGTCCGTCTGCTGCCACGTCAGATTGTCGGAGCGGTTCAGGTCGTGCTGGACCACTGCGCAGCCGCTTGTCATGTTCGTGAGGCGGTCGATGAGGATCATGCGGCCCAGATGTGCGTTGCGTTCGAACGTGTCGATGACCGTCTTCTCGCCCAGGCTGATGTCGCAGACGGCTATCTCGTTCTTCTTCAGCTCGTCGGCAACGACGTGCTCGCCCGTGTTCGCATTGATGCGGTAGCGGATGTTCAGTACGGTGCCGGGCACGGATTTCGTGCCGATACGGAAGATGAAGTTCTTGCCGGGCACCAGGTGCGCTTCGTCCATCCACAGCATCTCGACGGTGAACGCGTTGCTGACCAGGGGATCGTAGCTGCTCACCAGCACGCTGCCGCGCGATACGTCCGCTTCGTCTTCCAGCACGATGCTTCATGCATGGTCGGCCGACGTCTGCCGCACATCGTCGAATCCCTCCACGATGCGCGCCACATTCGACGTCGTGCCGCTGGGCAGCACCTTCACCGGGTCGCCGACGGCTATGCGGCCGGTTGCGACCGTTCCCTGGAAGCCGCGGAACGTGCGGTCCGGGCGGCTGACGCGCTGCACGGGCATGGAGAAGCCCTTCTCCAGCTCCGCCGTGTCCACGTCGATTTCCTCCAGGTACGCCTGCAGCGTGGGACCGGTGTACCAGGGCATCTCCTTCGAGGGATGGACAACGTTGTCGCCCTCCGTGGCGCTGACGGGGATGATCTGCAGCGAATCGTAGTCGAATTCCGCTGCCATCATGCGGATGGACTTCGATATCTTCTTGAACTCGTATTCGTTGTAGTTCACCAGGTCCATCTTGTTCACGGCGAACACGAAGTGCCGGATGCCCATGAGGCTGCAGATGCGGGTGTGTCGGCGCGTCTGCACCAGCACGCCCTTCGTGGCGTCCACCAGGATCACCGCCAGGTCGGCGAAGCTGGCGCCCACGGCCATGTTGCGCGTGTACTCCTCATGGCCGGGCGTGTCGGCACAGATGAAGCTGCGATTGTCCGTGGTGAAGTAGCGGTACGCCACATCGATGGTGATGCCCTGCTCGCGCTCCGCCGACAGTCCGTCCAGCAGCAGGCTGTAGTCTACCTCGCCGCCGCGGCTGCCCACCTTGCTCTCAAGCTCGAGCGCCTTCTCCTGGTCCGCGAACAGCAGCTTCGCATCGTAGAGGAGGTGTCCCAACAGCGTGGACTTGCCGTCGTCTACCGAGCCGCACGTAATGATCTTCAACAGGTTGTCCATCTTAGAAGTACCCCTCCCTCTTCCTCTTCTCCATGCTCGCCGAGCCGCCGTCCTTGTCGATGACGCGCGTCGTGCGCTCGCTGGTCACAGCTGACAGCGTTTCCGCGATGATGGCGTCCATGGTGTCCGCGTCGGATTCGATGGCGCCGGTCAGCGGATAGCAGCCCAGCGTGCGGAAGCGGATCTTGCGCATCCGGGGCTTCTCGCCGGGCAGGAAGCGGAAGCGGTCGTCGTCCACCATGATCAGCTGGCCGTCGCGCTCCACGCAGGGCCGCTCGGCGGCATAGTACAGCGGCACGATCTCGATGCCTTCGCGTTGGATGTACAGCCAGATGTCCTTCTCCGTCCAGTTCGAGATGGGGAACACGCGGATGGATTCGCCCTTGTTGATATGCGTGTTGAACAGCTTCCACATCTCGGGGCGCTGGTTCTTCGGATCCCACGCTTGCGCCGCGTTGCGGAAGCTGAAGATGCGCTCCTTCGCGCGGCTCTTCTCCTCGTCGCGGCGCGCACCGCCGAACGCGGCATCGAAGCCGTACTTCGTCAGCGCCTGCTTCAGCGCCTGGGTCTTCATGATGTCCGTGTACGCCGAGCCGTGGTCGAACGGGTTGATGCCGCGCGCCACGCCGTCCCGGTTGATGTACTCGATCAGGTCCAGGCCGTACTTCTCCATCTGGCGGTCGCGGAACTCGATCATCTCGTGGAACTTCCACGTCGTGTTCACGTGAAGGAACGGGAACGGCGGCTTCTCGGGCGCGAAGGCCTTCAGCGCCAGGTGCAGCATGACCGACGAGTCCTTGCCGACGGAGTACAGCATGACGGGGTCCTCGCATTCGGCGGCAACCTCGCGCATGATGTAGATGGACTCCGCCTCCAGCGCGTCCAGATGCGATGATTTCTGAGCCATGGAATCCTTCCTCTAATACTTGTTCGCTTGCTTCTTGTCGATGGTTATGCGGAATCGCGTGCCGTCCGCGCGAGCGAACGTCCAGACGGCATGCTCGGGAGTGCTCTCAACGCCCAGCGTCGTGCCGCACCCGCCCATGTCCGCGCCCAGGAAATACACGATGGCGCCGCTGGGGCATTCCTTCAGGCAGGCCGCGCACCCCCAGCAGTTCTCGGGATGGCGTATTACGGCCACACCGTCCGTCCGCTGCCGAATCAGATTGCCGGGGCAAACCCGGATGCAGGCCCCGCAGGCCGTGCACGCCCGTGCGTTAATCGAGATGCTCAAGACGCTGCCCCTTTCCCACAAGATCACGGAAGACGATCTGAATCTTGCCGTCGACCATGCGCGAGTTGACGTACTTCCGATAGGCGGGATCCATATCCGGGAAATCTGCATTCTCCGCGAACGCATGCCAACGTGTTTCCCTACGCGCCCCCAGGTGGGCGATGAGCACACGGCAGACCTCCAGGCGCTCGCGCACCTCCGCGATCTGCAGCAGCTCGTCCGCATCGGAAGCCG
>USAB01000033.1 GCA_900552585.1 uncultured Coriobacteriaceae bacterium | reverse complement strand
ACCTCGTTGCCTCCCCCGTCATAGACGATGTAGGCACGGTACGTCTTGCCCGCGAACGAGATGACGTCCTTCAGCAGTGTCTCGCGGGCCGTGTTGAACGAGTCGTCCGTGTAGTCCGGCGCAGCGATGTTCTGATAGCGGTACCCGCTTCGCAGCACGTTGTAGCCGTCCACTATCAACATCCGCCTGCGATTCATCACCATCGCCGTTCGCCCCTTCCCGTCCGGTTCCTGCGGCGGACCCGTGCTTGCGAAGCCGCCGTACTGCCTGTTCTCGTATCGCGTTGTTAGCGCGCCGTTGTTCCGGTGCGCCGGTTCCTACCGCGCCGCGTCCCCTGTGTTGCTCTGGACGCCCATGCCGGCCCAGTTCTGGCGCAGCCATTCGTACATGACAGCCGTGGACGCCTGCGCCACATTCAGCGACTGCGTCGTGCCCACCTGCGGCAGCGCCATCAGGAAGTCGCAGTTCTCGCGCGTCAGGCGCGCCAGGCCCTCTTCCTCGTTGCCCATGACCAGGCCCATCTTGCCCTTGAGGTTCGAATCCCAGATGCTGTCCGTGGCATGCTCGCTGGCGCCGGCGACCCAAAATCCCGCCTCCTTCAGGCGGTCGATGGCCTGTCCCAGATTCGCGACCTGGGCAATCTTCACATTGATAATGGCACCCGCCGAACTCTTGTACGTGGCCGCCGTCACATGCGCGCTGCGCTTGTTCGGGATGACGATGCCGGATGCGCCCACCACTTCCGCGGACCGGGCGATGGCGCCCAGGTTGCCGGCGTCCGTGATATGATCCAGCAGCAGCACGAGCGCTGCGCCGTTGCGCGCCTCCGCATCCTTTTCGGCAGCGTCGATAACGTCCTGCAGCGATGCGTACGCGTACGGCTTCGCCTCCGCCATGACGCCCTGATGGCTGCCGCGGGCCGAGCGCTTCTCCAGCTCCTTGCGCGGCACCATGCTCACGGGGATGCTGCGGTTCTTCGCCTTGCGCATGATGTCGTTGACCAGGCCGTCGCGCTTGATGCCGTCCGCAATCAGCACGCGCTTGATGGGCGTACCGCCGCGCAGCGCCTCGATAACCGGACGCTTTCCCTCGATGTATTCGGCCATGGTCCTCTTTCCTTGTCTGTTGCGAATGATTCGCCCGTGCGGGCGCGTTTTCTCCCTTGGCATTATAGGACGTGCGAACGCCGGGCATGCGTTCTCCGCCGCGGCGCACGAGAAGAGTACAATCGGATGCATGGAACTGGGACTGATATCCGACATACACCGCCATCTGCCCGCTGCCGCCATCGAAGCGCTGCAGGGATGCGACCGCATCATCTGCGCCGGTGACGTGGAGGACCCGCGGCTACTGTGGGAGCTGGAATCCGTTGCGCCGACGATTGCCGTGCTGGGCAACTGCGACCGGGGCACGATGTGGGACCCCACGGTGCGCTTCAGCGTGTCGCCCACGCTGGGCGGCGTGAAATTCCTGGTGGTGCACAGGCCCCAGGATATCGGCATCCCCGCACCGGACGTGCAGGTGGTCGTGCATGGCCATACGCACGTGCCGCGAAACGAGGTCATCCAGGGCGTGCGGTACGTGAACCCCGGCTCGTGCAGCTTCCCGCGCGGCGGCTCGAAAGCCGGCATCGCGCGCATGACCGTGGAAGACGGCGAAGTGCGCGCCGTGCGCTTCATCGAACTGCCCGCCGAGTAAGACGCATCCCCGAACGCGCACCCCCCTGCTGCCGCAAGATGCCGCTACGGGGTGCCGCCGCAGACCGCCCGCAACACCCGACAGGTACAGAGACGGAGAAAGCCGCTGCACGCGCTCCCTTTCCGAGATGCGCATGCAGCGAATCCGCTTGCAATGAACCGTTCCGACGCAGATCAGCCCTCGTACGTCACGCGCGCGCCCTGCGGCGTGTCTTCCACGGTGAATCCCAGATCCGTCAGGCCATCGCGGATAGCGTCGGCCAAGCCGAAATCCTTCGCCTTGCGGGCAGTCGCACGCGCATCCAACAGCGCCTGTGCCGCTTCGGCGGCATTGTCGCCGGCATAGCCTGCCAGACGGGCTGCCAGCTCGACGGTCTCCACCGGGAAGCCGGAGGCTCCCTCTTCCTTGCCTTCCGCCTGGATGCCCAGAACGCCCAGCAGCTCGATGACCGCGTCGCGCGCCTCCGTGACGGCACCGGCATCGGCAGTGGAGATGGTCCTGTTCGCCACCTGGGCATTCAGGTCGTTCACGAACGAGAACAGGCATCCCAGCGCACCGGCCGTGTTGAAGTCGTCGTCCATGGATTCCACGAACCCCTGGCGCAGCTGCTCCACGTTCGCCTTTAGCGCGGCGCCGTCCAGCGTCGCCGGCCCCTCGTCGGCCGTGGAAAGCAGCCAGTCCAGGTTCTTGACGGTGTTCTCGATGCGGTTCAGTGACGCCTCGGCCTCCTGCAGACGCGTATCCGAGAAATCCAGCGGGCTGCGGTAATGCGTCTGCAGCATCAGCATGCGCAGCACCGCGGGGCGCGTGGTCTTCAGCACGTCGCGCAGCAGCAGGAAGTTGCCCAGCGACTTGCTCATCTTCTCCTTGTTGATCTGCAGCATGCCGCCGTGCATCCAGTAGTTGCAGAACGTCTCGCCATACGCGGCCTCGCTCTGGGCCGTCTCGTTCTCATGATGCGGGAACACCAGGTCGGCGCCGCCGCCATGGATGTCCAGCGGCAGGCCCAGGTACTTGCGCGACATGGCCGAGCATTCGATATGCCAGCCGGGACGACCGGGGCCCCACGGCGAATCCCAGGCGGGCTCGCCGGGCTTCGAGGCCTTCCACAGCGCGAAGTCCAGCGGGTCGTGCTTGCGGTCCGCCACGCCCGTCACGCCGTCGGACACCAGGTCGCGATGACCGCTCTCCATCTCGTCCACGTCGCGGTGCGAAAGCTTGCCGTATTGCGGGAACGAACGCACGTCGAAGTAGACGTCGCCGTCCTCCACGTACGCATGGCCATTGTCGATGATGGCCTGGATGAGCTCAATCATGGCCGGGATCTCCTGCGTAGCGCGCGGACGCACGTCCGGGTCCATGACGCCGGCGGCGTGCATGTCCTCGATGAACGCCTGGCTGTATTCCGCAGCGACCTCCGCCGCCGTGCGCCCCTCTTCCCGGGCTTTGTTGATGATCTTGTCATCCACGTCCGTCAGGTTCTGCACGAATGTCACGTTGTAGCCGCGCCAGATGAAGTAGCGGCGGATGGTGTCGAACGAGATGAACGTGCGGGCGTTGCCGATATGGATGTAGTTGTACACCGTCGGGCCGCACACGTACATGTGCACCGTGCCCTCTTCACGCGGATGGAACTCCTCTTTCGTACGGGTCTGGGTGTTATAGAGCTTGATCACAGTTGGACCTTTCGCATAGGCGGGTAACGGCGGCTGCAGGGCAGCCGTTCAAGATGGCAATACAGGCGGGCATCAATGCACGCGGCGCAGCAGCGCCACGGCGCGGGCGGAGATTCCCTCTTCGCGGCCCTCTAGGCCGAGATGCTCCGTGGTCGTGGCCTTCACGCCCACGTTGTCGGCTGAGATGCCCAGAGCGCCGGCCAGGTTCGCGCGCATCTTGTCGCGATACGGCGACAGCTTCGGCTGCTGGGCGGCCACGACGGAATCGATGTCCAGCACCTCGTAACCGGCTTCGCTCACGAATTCCCCGACCTTCGCCAGAAGCTGGAGGGAGTCCGCGCCGGAATAGGCGGGGTCGTTGTCGGGGAAGAAGTGCCCGATGTCGCCCAGGCGCGCCGCGCCCAGCACGGCGTCGGCAACGGCATGCGCCAGCACATCGGCGTCGGAATGGCCGGCAAGACCGCGGAAGTATGGGATGTCCACTCCCCCGATGATGAGCTTCCGGCCGCCCACCAGCTCGTGCACGTCCAACCCCATGCCGATGCGCAGGTCGGCCGCGCTGAAATTCGCCCCGTTCTCTGCCATGGCTATTCCTCCTTGCCCGTATCCGCGTCGCCGTCGAAGTCGCTCAGCGGATCGTCCCCGTAGCGGGAGCGCAGGACCTCGCGGATGGCGGGTGCCAGCATCAGGTAATCTTCCGGCACAGTGAGCTTGATGTTGTTGCGGGACCCTTCGACCACCAGTACGCGACCGCCCAGGCGCTCGATGAGCGACGAGTCGTCCGTTCCCACGAATCCGTCGGCTAGCGCGGAGGCGTGCGCGCGGCGATAGATGCCGGCACGGAAGACCTGCGGCGTCTGGGCGTTCCAGAACACGGAGCGGTCCGGCGTGCCCACGATGACGCCGTCCTCGACCACTTTCAACGTGTCGATGGAGCGGTATGCCACCACCGCGCCGTCCGCATCCAGGTTGCCCTTCACGACGCTGATAGCGTGGGTGATAAGGTCGGGGCCGATCATGGGGCGCGCTCCGTCGTGCAACACCACGTATTCGTACTCTTCCGGCACGTACTCCAGGCCGGAGAACGCAGATTCCTGGCGGATGGTGCCCGCCGGCGCCACCACGATGGGCGTCACAAACGGGTACGGGTCGATGGCCACGCGCAGGTACTCCTCTTTGCGGTCCTCGGGGCAGACGATGACGATGAGCCCGACGTCGCCCACGGCGTCGAACGCCTCGGCGGACCACGTGAGGATGGGCTTGCCGGCAATCTCCACCAGCTGCTTGCCGCCGGTGCGGCCGAAGCGTTCGCCCTGCCCGCCCGCAAGGATGATGGCGGCGGTCTTCGGCTTCTTGTCCACCTTGCCCGTCAGGCCATCGCTCTGCTCCAACATGGTCTTGAAATCGATGTTGACCTCGGTCAGCCGCGGCTGGTCCAGCACGGAGGGCACCGCAATCGGGTCGGCGGCGTCGTTCAGCCCTGAAGGCGCATTCTCAAGCTCGCTCATCTTGGCCCCTTTCAAAACAGAAAAGCCGTCTCGGCAGAAGCACCGAGACGGCTTGCAAGTCCCATTCGCCGGAAGGGTTTCCGGCCGGCATCCGGCAGTGCAGCTGCGCGCGCCGGAATGCGCCCAGCGCCTAGTCGGCAGCACCGCCTTCGGCCGAATTGCCGCTACCCAAAGCACGGCCCGTGTTGTCCAGGTCGTAGCCGCTGAGCAGCAACTCTGCTTCTGTGGCTATGCTATCACGTTTCCGCGGCGCGGGGATGGACCCGCTGCCCGGCGTAAACTGCATCTTGCCATCGACATAATCCACGTCGATGACGGAGCCGGAATGCCACTTGCCTTCCAGAATCTGGTCGGCAATGCGGTCCTCCAGCAGGCGCTGGATGGCGCGGCGCAGCGGGCGGGCGCCGAATGTGGTGTCCGTTCCCTCTTTCATGACGTGACGGTACGCCGCATCCGTCAGGTTGATGGTCATGTTCTGCTGGATGAGGCGCTGGCGCAGATCGTCTACCAGCAGCTTCACAATCTGGATGAGCTCCTTCTCTGTGAGCGACTTGAACACGATGATCTCGTCGACGCGGTTCAGGAATTCGGGGCGGAACAGCTTCTTCAGCTCGCCCATAACGGACGTGCGAATCTCCTCATCGGACAGGCCCTTCGACTCCGTGCTGAAGCCGATGTGCGTCTCCTGAGCAATCTCGCGCGCGCCCACGTTCGACGTCATGATGATGATCGTGTTGCGGAAGTCAACCGTGCGGCCCTGGCCATCCGTCAGATGACCCTCTTCCAGGATCTGCAGCAGGATGTTGAACACATCCGGATGCGCCTTCTCGATCTCATCGAACAGCACGACGGAATACGGACGCTGGCGAACGGCCTTCGTCAGCTCGCCGCCCTCGTCGTAGCCCACGTATCCCGGAGGGGCACCCACGAGACGGGAGACCGTGTGCTTCTCCATGTACTCGGACATGTCAAACGAGATAAGCGCGTCCTCCGTGTTGAACAGGAATTCCGCCAGCGCTTTCGAGAGCTCCGTCTTGCCGACGCCGGACGGTCCCAAGAAGATGAACGAACCAGCAGGGCGCTTCGGGTCCTTCAGGCCGGCGCGCGAACGGCGGATGGCTTTCGCCACGGCGGTCACGGCCTCGTTCTGGCCGATGACGCGCTCGTGCAGTACGTCCTCCATGCGCAGCAGCTTGTCCGTCTCGGCCTCCGTCAAGCTGGAAACGGGGACGCCGGTGGTCATGGACACCACGTCCGCGATATCCTCGGCCGTCACGTCGTGGACGGTCTTCTGCGTCTTCTCCTCCCAGTCCTTCTCGGCCGTCTCCATCTGCTCGCGCAGCTTCGCTTCGTCGTCGCGCAGCTTCGCCGCGCGCTCGAAGTCCTGTTGAGCAATGGCGTCGTTCTTGTCGTTCTGCACCTTGCGCAGTTGCTCGTCCAGGTCCTGCAGTTCGGAGGGACGCGTCATGTTGCGGATGCGCATGCGCGCGCCCGCCTCGTCAATGACGTCGATGGCCTTGTCCGGCAGGTAGCGGTCCTGGATGTAGCGGTCCGCCAGCTGGACGGCCGTCTGCAGCGCGTCATCTGTGAAGTGCACCTTGTGGTGCTCCTCGTAACGGCCGCGCAGACCCTCCAAGATGCGCTCGGCCTGCTCTTCGCTCGGCTCGCCCACCGTGAGCGGCTGGAAGCGTCGCTCCAGTGCAGCGTCTTTCTCCAGATGCTTGCGGTATTCGTCCAGCGTCGTGGCGCCGATGACCTGCAGCTCGCCGCGGGCCAGCGGTGCCTTCAGAATGGCGGAGGCATCGATGGAGCCCTCGGCGGAACCGGCGCCCACCAGCGTGTGGATCTCGTCGATGAACAGGATGACGTTGCCCGCCTCCTGCACCTCCTTAATGCACTTCTTCAAGCGGTCCTCGAATTCGCCGCGGTACTTCGAGCCGGCGACGATGGAGGACACGTCCAGCGACACGATGCGCACGCCGCGCAAGATGTCCGGAACCTTCTTCGCAACGATGAGCTGCGCCAGACCTTCCACGATGGCCGTCTTGCCCACGCCGGGCTCGCCCAGGATAAGCGGGTTGTTCTTCTGGCGGCGGCACAGGATCTGCATGATGCGCTCGATTTCGCCGGCGCGCCCGATGACGGGATCCAGCTTGCCGGCCTTCGCCTTCGCGGTCAAGTCCGTGCCGAACTCGTTCAGCGCGCTGTCCGAAGCACCCTGTCCCGTTTCGAATGCGTTGTTCCCGGCGAACACGGAGTTCTGCCCCACCAGGTCGTTCATCTCGGCGCGGATCATGTCGCCCGTGATTCCCATGCGAGCCAGCACGTCCATTGCCGTGCCGCCGTTTTCGCGGACGATGCCCAGCAGCAGGTGCTCCGTGTTGATGAAGCTCTGGCCCATCTGCATGGCTTCGCGCAGCGCGTTCTCAAGCACGCGCTTCACGCGCGGCGTGAAGCTCAGATGGCCGGACACGTCGGCATCCTCGTCGATAGTCACCACCTGGCGCACGTTCTCGACGACATCCTCGTACTTCACGTTCAGCTGCTCCAACGCCTGGGCGGCCAATCCGTCCTTCTCCTTGATCAAGGCAAGCAGCAAGTGCTCGGTTCCCACATAGGGCTGATGGAGCGCGCGGGCCTCGTCCTGCGCCAGCACCAGGACCTTGCGGGCCTTGTCGGTGAATTTGTCAAATGCCATAGGCGTTCCTTTGCCTTGGGCCGGCCCGCGCCGCGAATTTGCAGGTTTGCACCCGCAACAGTCCGAGCAGGACCGGCTACCTCTACTTTTTCGAGTTTCACTATACTCGAATTGCCGATTATCTCCGCTTTTCCCACAATTCCCACAGATTTAAGTGCGTTGCTGTTAAGTTTCCTGTTTTTAAGACACTTAACAAATTTAACGGACGCTTCCATCTGCGCCGAAGCGGAAACATACGACACACGCCGAGCCGCCGCATAGCGAAAAGCAGGGCGCCGCCGAAATGGCAGCGCCCTGCGTATTGGGTGCCTCTCTTGCCGCCGGACAAGGGAGGATGGCTTCGTTGTGTACGGAATGCGTCGCGACGGCTATCCGAGCGCGCCCTTGCATTCGAGCGGCCGTTAGGCCTGTTCCGTCTGTTCGGCGTCCTGCTTGCCGAACGTATCGCGGTCCGGCGCGATGGCCTGCATGGCTTGGATCACGGAGGCAAACAGATCTGCCAGCTCCATGTCATTCAGCTCCGCACCGTGACGGATGACGTCGCGGTTGCAGCCGGCGGCGAAGTGCTTGTCCTTGAACTTCTTCTTGAGCGACTTCACCGTGAAGTCCATGACAGACTTGCTGGGGCGCATGAGCACGGCGGCTTGGATAAGGCCCGAAAGCTCGTCGCAGGCATACAGCACCTTCTCCATCTTCAGCTCCGGCTTCGGCAGGTCGCCGTTTAGGTCGGAGTTGTGCGTCTGAATCTCGCGGGCCAGCACCGGGTTCGCGCCGGCTTCCTGCAGCAGCTCCGCCGTCTTCACGGTGTGCTGCACGGCATCCTGCCACTTCTCCCAATCCAGGTCGTGCAGCAGGCCCACCTGGCCCCAGAACTCCACGTTCTGGGGATCGTATTTCTCGGCGTAATAGCGCATCAGGCCTTCCAGCGTCTCACCGTGGCGGATGTGGAAGTCGTCCTGGTTGTACTTCTTCAGCAGCTCGAACGCCTGGTCGCGCGTCAGACCGGAGTCCAGCTTCTCGCCTGCGGCGGGAGCGGGAACGCCCGCAGCCACGTTCTCCAGCGCGGCTTCGGCCGCTTCGGCAACCTCATCGGCCTCCTCAAGTACATCGGCGGCCTTCTCGACCGCGGACTCCGCAACCTCCTTCGCCATCTCGGCCGAGGCGCCGGCCTCGGAATCCGCCGCAATGGCATCCAACGAGGCGGCAGCGTTGTCCGTGGCCACGCCGGAAACCTGGCGTGCAATGTCCTCTTTCGTGATGACCTCGGGCTTCATCTGCGGGAACAGCAGCACGTCGCGAATGGACGCCGCATCGCAGAACAGCATGATCATGCGGTCGATGCCGTAGCCGATGCCGCCCGCGGGAGGCATGCCGTACTCCAGCGCGCGCACGTAGTCGTAATCGTAGCCCATGGCTTCATCGTCGCCGAAGCCCTTCGCAGCCACCTGCTCGGAGAAGCGGCCGGCCTGGTCGACCGGGTCGTTCAGCTCGGAGAACGCGTTCGCGTATTCGTGGCCGGCGATGACAAGCTCGAAGCGGTCCGTCAAGCGCGGATCGTCGCTCTTGCGCTTCGCCAGCGGCGAGACCTCCTCCGGGTAATCGCATACGAACGTGGGGTTCGTCAGAGTCTCTTCGCCCAGCTCGTCGTACAGCTCGAACAGCAGCTTGCCGGCACCCCAGCTTTCCTGCCAGTCGATGCCGTGCTGCTGGCAAACGTCGCGCAGGTGCTCGACGGGCGTGTCGATGGTCAGCGGCTCGCCGCAGACCTCGGAGGCGATCTCGGCAACAGTAGCGGAGCGCCACGTGCCGGACAGGTCGATCTCTTGGCCCTGGTACTGGATGGCCTCATGGCCTTCGGCACAGCCGCACACCTCGCGGGCGATGCGCTTGAACAGACCCTCCGTCAGGTCCTTCATGCCCTGCAGGTCGCTGAACGCACAGTATGCCTCCATGGACGTGAACTCGGGGTTGTGCGTCAAGTCCATGCCCTCGTTGCGGAACTGGCGGCCGATCTCGAAGACGCGGTCCAACCCGCCCACCAGCAGGCGCTTCAGCGGCAGCTCCGTAGCAATGCGCAGGTAGAAGTCGCGATCGAGCGCGTTGAAATGCGTCACGAAAGGCTTCGCGTTCGCGCCGCCCAGGATGCCATGCATCATAGGCGTCTCGACTTCCATGTAGCCCAGGTCCTCCATGTAGCGGCGGATGAGCGAGATGATCTGCGAGCGGCGACGGAACGTCTCGCGCACGTCGGGGTTCATGATCAGGTCCACATAGCGCTGGCGGTAGCGCAGCTCCTTATCGGACAGCCCGTGGAACTTCTCGGGAAGCGGGCGGAGCGATTTGCTCAGCAGTTCGTAGCGGTCCACGGCAACGGACAGCTCGCCGCGGCGCGTGCGCATCATGGTGCCGGACACGCCGATCCAGTCGCCCAGGTCCAGGTCCTTCATCTCCGCGAACGCCTCGTCGCCCAGGTTGTTGATGCGGCAGAACAGCTGGATGTCGGCATCCGTGTCGCGCAGCTCGCCGAAGATGATCTTGCCCTGGTCGCGCTTCGACATCAGACGGCCGGCAAGGGTCACGCGATCCTCCGTGTTCGCGCCCGCCTCGAGGTCGGCATAGCGCTCGACCAGATCGGAGGCGTGGTCGGAGGTCTTGAACGCATGGCCGTACGGGTTCTTGCCCGCCGCGATGAGCGCCGCGCGCTTCGCCTTGCGAACTTCGATGGGATCGTCTTCTACTTCCTGCGGGGTATTGTCGGCGTTCTCTGCCACCTTTGCTCCTTTTCGCTCGTGCCGCGCGCGGCGGGGTAAAACTAAAAAAACGGCCCGAAGGCCGTTTTCCTTAATGCTCGATGTCCTTGATCGTGAACTTAATCTCGCGTCCGGTCGGCCCCGTGGTACTGATCTCATCGCCCTTCTTATGGCCGATCATGGCTGCTCCCACGGGCGACTCGTTCGAAATCTTGCCAACCGAGATGTCGCTCTCCGCAGCGCCCACGATGGTGAACACGCGCTCCTTGCCGCCCCAGTCCAGCGTGACCTTGCTGCCGATGCTCACCGTATCCTTGTCCACCGGGCCTTCGACGACGGTTGCCTCGGACAGGATGCGGTTAATCTCGGCAATGCGCGTCTCCAGCATGGCCGATTCGTTCTTGGCGTCGTCGTACTCGGAGTTCTCGGAGATATCGCCGAATTCGCGGGCGACGCGAATACGCTCGCCGACTTCGGCGCGCTTGTCGTTCTCCAGGTAGTTCAACTCGTCTTCGAGCTGCTTCTTACCTTCCTTGGTAAGCACATATTCGGATTCAGCCATGCGGTATTGCATCCTTTCGACATCCGGGCATTTCACCCGATTCCACAACATGCCACCCCGTTTGGGATGGCATGTCGAATTGCTTTGATATGTCGCAAACGCTGCCGGAGAATTACTCCTCGGACTTCGTTTCGCTCTGGGCTTTCGGAGAAGGCTTGTCTTCGACGATCTCTTCTACGACGTCTTCAGCCTTGACTTCGTCCTTCTTATCCTTCTTGCCGCTGTTCATTCCCTCTCGCAGGTTCCTCACCGACTTGCCGATTGCGCTACCGAGCTTCGGCAGGTTCTTCGGTCCGAAGATGAGAAGGACGACCACGAGGATGACAACGATTTCCAATGGTCCAAGCTTAGGCATATGCCCTCCGTTCACTGTCTGCGCCGCCTTGCGCAGGTAATCAATTCTGCAAAGGCGAACTAATCGATGGTCGGGACGACTGGATTTGAACCAGCGACCTCTGCGTCCCGAACGCAGCGCTCTACCAAGCTGAGCCACGTCCCGACTTCCGATTACAGCGGTGAGTATATTAGCACAACTATTCCCGTCGACAAGAGAAGTACACAATCCGTTTGAAATCATTGGCGAACGGCGCCTTTTCGCACCGGCAAGCACAGGCAATGGCCCAATGCGGCATTCGCATGCTCACTGACCAGCGTGCCGCGCGTGGTCGCACAGCTGCCAGAACGCCACCGCCGTGGCAGCCGCCACGTTCAGCGAGTCCACGTGATGCGCCATGGGAATCTTCACCACGTAGTCGCACGAGGCGATGGTGGATCGTGCCAGGCCATCACCCTCCGTGCCGAACACCAGGGCAAGGCGGTCCTCCGCCTGCAGGCGCGGGTCTCCCAGCAGCAGCGCGTCGTCGGCAAGCGCGAACGCCGCGGTCTTGAAGCCGGCGGCATGCAGGCGTGCCATGCCCACCTGCGGCCAGTCGGACGCCTCGGACCCGATGCGCGTCCACGGAACCTGGAACACGGTGCCCATGGAAACGCGCACCGCCCGGCGGTACAGCGGATCGCAGCACGTCGGGGTCACAAGCACGGCGTCCACGTCCAGCGCCGCCGCCGAGCGAAACGCCGCGCCGACGTTCGTATGGTCCACGATGCCCTCCAGCACCGCCACGCGATGCGCATCCTGCAGCAGCTCCTCCACGGCAGGCAACTTCGGGCGGCTCATGGCGCAGAGCACGCCGCGCGTCAGCCGGAACCCGGTGATATGCGCCAACATGTCGGGCTCCCCCGTGTACACGGGCACGGACTCGCCCGCTTGGGCTTCCGCCTGCGCCACAAGCGGGGCGGCCGTCTCCAGCCAGCGGCGCTCCATGAGAAACGACTGCGCCCGCATGCCCGCATCCAGCGCGCGGGCGATGACCTTCGGGGATTCCGCGATGAAGATGCCCTTCTCTGGTTCCAGCTTGCTGCGCAGCTGCCGCTCGGTCAGGCGCACATACGGCGCCACGCAATCCTGATCGAGCGATGCGATTTGTACAATGTCCATCTGCCGTTCCTGCCAGTCGATGCGAATACGACCTGCATTGTAGCGCGCCCGATCGGCCGCCGACGCAACGGGCGCGTACACCGGGCGCGGCAATGATCCTCGGGAAAGCCGCAGGGAATAAAAACGCGGGTTCGACCGTTTTTGCGGAAAACTGCGTTATGCTAGATGAAGAAACCACGAGGAAGGCGTCGGGCGGTTCAGCACCGCACACTCATCCCGAAGCCCTCCCTGGAATGTTTTATCCGTCTATGAAAGGTGAGTGCTATGGAAATCACGGTCACCGGTCGTACTATTGCGATTACCCCCGCGCTTCGCGATTACGCGCAGGAAAAAGTAACGGCAGCTTTGAAGGTCATGGATATCGACCCGCTGAACGCAGACGTTGTCCTGCTTGCCGAGCGCAACCCCTCCAACGCCTCCCCCTGCGTATGCGAGATTACCGCCCATACGAAGGGCCAGACCATCCGCGTGGAAGAACGCGAGGATGACATGTACGCCGCTATCGACATTGCCGCCGCAAAGGCAAGCCGTCAGCTGCGCAAGTACAAGACGAAGGTCGTCGATCGCCGCCAGCGCCGCGGCGGCGCCGGCGAGATTTTGGCTGCCAGCCAACCGGAAACGGACTTCGACAAGCTGATGGAAGAGCTGTCCGCCGATAACGACGAGATTGTGCGCGAGAAGGAAGTCGACTTCAAGCCCGAAACCATCGAGGAAGCTCTGATCGAGATTGACCTGCTGGGCCACGACTTCCACGGCTTCATCGATCGCGACTCGAACGAGTTCTGCATCCTGTACCGTCGTGACAACGGCGGCTACGGCCTGTTGAAGCAGAAGGCCGAATAGCGCAGCGCTTCGCGTTTCGAACCGTCAGGGGGGCTTCCGGCACATGCCGGGAGCCCCTTTTCCGTGCCTTGGGAAGAATATCGCCGACCCAGGGCAAGAAGAAGGCCCCGACGCATGTCGGGGCCTTTCGTGTTCGGGTGCGTCACGGAATGCCGGGCTAGGCGGTGCGCTGCGAACCGGCAGGCAGCCGCCTTGTGCGGGGGCAGGCGCTATTAGCAGATCTTCACAACCCAGCCGTCGGGGCCCTGAATCTTGCCGGACTGGATGTCCGTCAGCGTGTTGCGCAGCTTGTGCATCACGGGGCCGGTCTCCTCCATGCCGCTTGCCATGACGATCTTCTCGTCGCCGTTGTCGATTTCGCCGACCGGGGAGATGACGGCGGCGGTGCCGCACATGCCGCATTCCACGAAGTCGCCGTTGCGGACCTCGTCGAACTTCACGGGGCGCTCGACAACCTTCATGCCCAGCATGTCGCGGGCAACCGTGACCAGCGAACGGCGGGTGATGGAGGGCAGAATCGAATCCGTGAAAGACTTGGGGACGACCAGCGTGCCGTCCTTCTCGACGAACAGGAAGTTCGCGCCGCCGGCTTCTTCAACGTACGTACGGGTCTGCGGATCCAGGTACATGTTGTCGGCATAGCCCTGCTCGTGGGCGATGGTACCGGGCAGCAGCGACATGGCGTAGTTCAAACCTGCCTTGATATTGCCGGTGCCATGCGGCGCGGCACGGTCGTAATCGGGGATGCGAACCTTGACGGGACGCACGCCGCCGCTGTAATACGGACCCACCGGGGTAACCAAGATGCGGAACTGGTACTCGTCGGCCGGGGACACGCCGATGACGATGCCCGTGGCGAACATGACCGGGCGCACGTACAGGGTGGCGCCGGAACCGAACGGCGGAACCCATGCGGCATTCGCCTTGACGACCTGCTTCACGGCATCGACGAACTTATCCTCGGGAAACGGGGGCATAATCAGGCGCTTGGCGGAATCCTGCATACGCGAGGCGTTCAGGTCGGGGCGGAAGCACACGATATCGCCGTTTTCGGTGGTGTATGCCTTCAGACCCTCGAAGACCTCCTGCGCATAGTGCAGAACGCCGGAGCATTCGGACAGCACGACGGAATGGTCAGTGGTCAGGCCGCCCTCTTCCCATGCGCCGTTCTTGTAATTGCAAACGTAGCTGTAGTCGGTGGGTTGGTAGGCGAACCCGAGGTTGCCCCAATCCAGATCCTTCTTCTCCAAAGAGATCATCTCCAAGCTGACATGTTGTCGTTGCCTCATTATGTGCCCATTGATTCTACTACCAGAGCACTCCACTATGCGATAGTTTTTTCGAGCGGTCGTATACGGGGACGAACCGTTCGCCGGGGCAAACCCCGTCGTTGGTCGCATCAGATGCGGGAGAGCACCCTCTTACGCGCCTCGGCCGTCTCAAACGAAACGCGCTCAACGTCGATTGTGGGCCATTCGCCATCGCGATACAGCACCTGGCCGTCGACCATGGTGAGCACCACATCGCTTCCCTGCGCGGAGTACACCAGGTTCGTGAGCATGTCGGAAACCGGCTGCATCCAGGGAACATCAACGTCCAAGACGATCAGGTCAGCGCGCTTGCCCTCTGCGATGGATCCCGTGTCCCGGCGTCCTTGCGACAGCGCGCCGTTGAGCGTTGCCATCTGCAGCAGCTCGGATGCGGACACGCCCACTGGCGAGCACCAGCGCGCTCGCGCCGCAAGGCCCAGCATGGTCATGTCCTTGAACATGTTCAGATTGTTGTTGCTGGCGACGCCGTCGGTGCCGATGGCAACGCGCACGCCAGCTTTCTGCAGGCCGGGCAAGTCTGCGATGCCGCTGCCCAGCTTCGCGTTCGAGACCGGATTCGATGCCACGGTCACGCCCTTTTCGGCCAGGATGGCGTAGTCGTCGCCTTCCAGCCAGACGCAATGCGCCGCCGTCGTGGGACTGTCGAACAACCCCATATCGGACAGGTAGCGCACGGGCGTGCAGCCATCGTGGCGCTCCTTGCATTCCGCAACCTCCTTGCTCGTCTCGGACACATGCACCTGCATGCGAAGACCCATTTCGCGCGTGGCTTGTGCAAACGTCTGAACCGTGGTCGGGTTCGACGTGTATTCCGCATGCAGGCCCATGTCGATGAGCAGGCGGCCGTTGTTACCGCCGTGGTATTCGCGGACTAGGCGGCGGTTCAGCTCCGCGTCGTCCAGGTCCTCATACGGCGTGCCGTCGAAGTTTACGATGGTGTGGCACAGGTTACACTTGATGCCCGTCTCCAAGATGGCGCGGCTGCGGGCATCGTTGAAGTAGTACATGTCGGAGAACGACGTGGTGCCGAACCGCAGCATCTCGGCAATGGCCAGCTTCGTTGCCGGATAGACGTCCTCGTCCGTCATCTGCGCCTCGAACGGGAAGATCATGATGTTCAGCCAGTCGTCCAGCGCCAGGTTCTCGGCATAGCCGCGCATCAGCGTCATGGGCGCATGGCTGTGGGCATTCACCATACCGGGCATGAGCACTTTGCCGCGGCCGTCGTAGACTTCGCCGAAATCCTGCGCCGGGCGCTCCGTGCCCACATAGGCGATGCGGCCGTCGGCCACGCCCACATAGGTATGCTCCTGATACGTGAATTCGTCCGTAACGAAACCGATGTCGGAAAACAGCATTCCTTATTCCTTTCCTCGGTGACTGCGCAACCCGGTCACACGGTGCGCGCAGCTTCCCTGCAAAAGCCGTAGCGCCCATAACGGGTGCCGCGACAATTCAATGGCATTACTTGTGGGACACCACCACGGTACCCACCTTGACAAGCTTGTAGAGCGACGCCGCCTTTTTCAGCGGCAGGTTCACGCAACCGTTCGAGCCGTAGCCGTCCCTGTAACGTGTTCCGCCGAATGCCGACTGCCACGTGGCATCGTGGAAGCCGATGACGTTGCCGTCCCACGGCATCCAGTACTTCACCTTCGTGGAGTACTTCTTCTTGCCCGTCTGCAGATTGTAGCCGTTCAACGTGGACGGCGATTCCTTGTTGTTGATGTAGTAGACGCCGGTGGAGGTGTCCGTATCGCCGCCGGGCGCGCCGGTGACCACGTCAGATTCCCACAGCACCTTGCC
Source organism: uncultured Coriobacteriaceae bacterium (assembly GCA_900552585.1). Lineage (GTDB taxonomy): Bacteria > Actinomycetota > Coriobacteriia > Coriobacteriales > Eggerthellaceae > UMGS1519. The sequence goes on along the minus strand of USAB01000033.1, from coordinate 1,558 downwards.
GTTCGCATCGTAGTACGTGGCATGCTGTTCGGAGATGTCCACGTCGATGTAGCTGGTCCAGTCCACACCCGTATCGGCGTTGTAGGCATCCGCCGTCTGGGTCATAGGCAGGTCAAGCGTCTCCTGGGCGCCTTTCAGCACGTCATCGTGGACGGTGGTGGCCAGCGTATCCTCGTCCACATCCCAACCGTAGTTGCCACCCGAGACGGTGATCTTCTCGCCGTCGGCGCGGGAGAACGTGCGCTTCGATCCGACCGTGGTGTACTCTTTCGCCATCTTGCTGCACCAATCCTGGTACTTGCTGGAATCTAACGCCAGGTTGCCCTGGTCATCCGTCGTGACCCACTGCGCCGCCGTGGTGCCCAGAAGCTCCGTAACCGTGGTTCCCTTGACCTGGAATTTCAAGTCCGTGGAAAGAACTGTGGCAGCATCTTTCCGAGCCTGGATCAGATTCTCGCTGTCGCTGGTAACCGTCGGCTTCTCGTAGTCGCCGTCCGTCAGCGTCAGCGTGCTGGAAAGCTGCGAGATGGCACCCGCCACGTCCTTTGCGACGGCATCTTCGTCCAAGGTGTTGCCTTCCTGCTCCGCCGTGATCTGGAAGCCGCCCGTACTCTTGTTGTAGCTGATGGCAGCATTCACCGGCGCCGTGGCGGTGGCGTTATAGGCATCCACTTCCTCCCTCACCTTCTGCTCCAGCTTGTCAGAGTCCGTGGAAGCGGAAAGCGCATCGGAATAATCATGCGGGAACAGCACTGCGACAGGCCACGCCCAACCATTGTTCTCATTGAAGGCATTCTGGGCGATGATCTGCGTATCCAGCTCGAGGCCGGCCTGTTTCCCCTTCAGCGCGAACGAGACGTTGTCGCCGGTCACGGTCAGCTTGTAGTCCGTTGCACTTCGCTCCAGCGCGCCCGCCGCCGTATCGGCGTTCATGCCGGAAACGTCCACCGGGCCGATATTCGACGACGGGTAGAAGTACGTGCTGTAATGCGCCACGCCGCCCAAGTAAACGGCAAGCAGCGCCACGATGATGGCGATGATGGCGCGGAACGCATTCCAACGCTTTGCTTCAGCCACGCCACCCAGCACCTTCGTGGACAAGGGCGACCGCGCGAACCATTTCGGCGCCTCGGAGCGGAAGAGCGCAGGTGCACGGCGCTTGTTCCCATTACGCCCCCGCGTAGCGGTGCCGCGTTGGGACGGCGCATTCGCCCGGGGCGCATTTCGCCCCGATGCAGCGGCGCATGATGCACCGGCGCCGTCCGCCGCGCCTGCCTGCGCCTGGCGAACAGCCTTCCAGTTGTCGCGGCTGTACTGGTTGCTGACGCCCGCGCGACGCGCCGGGCGCAAGGGCACGCGGTTCGGCGGCGCTGCTACGACGGTGCTGCCCTGAGGCTGCGTTCTGCCCGTACGGGGCCGCTGGCCGTTGTTCGGCTGCCGTCCGGTGCGGGATTGCCGGCCGCCGCGCAATTGCGATCCGCCCTGCGCCTGCCGGCCGGCATGCGACTGGCAACCGTGCTCCCGGGAACCGTTCGCTGCCACACGGCGCAATGGAGCA
>USAB01000032.1 GCA_900552585.1 uncultured Coriobacteriaceae bacterium | reverse complement strand
GAAGACCGGCGGCGTGACCATCAGCCACCTGCGCTTCGGCGATCACCCCATCCGCAGCCCGTACTATATCAACAAGGCTGACTTCGTGGCCTGCCACAACCCCAGCTACGTGACCAAGGGCTTCAAGATGGTGCAGGATGTCAAGCCCGGCGGTGTCTACATGATCAACTGCCAGTGGGACTTCGACGAGCTGAACCACCACATGGACGCCGCCTCCAAGCGCTATATCGCCCAGAACAACATCCAGCTCTACACAATCGATGCCATTGACCTGGCCATCGAGATCGGCATGGGCAAGCGCAACAACACCATCCTCCAGTCCGCGTTCTTCTCTCTGGCCAAGGTCATGCCCGAGGAGGAGGCCATCACCTACATGAAGGAGAAGGCCAAGGCCTCCTACCTGAAGAAGGGCCAGGACGTGGTGGATATGAACTACAAGGCCATCGACCTGGGCGCCACCGCCTATAAGAAGATCGATGTGCCCGCCGAGTGGGCCGACGCCGTGGACGAGACCGAGCACAAGCAGCTGGAGGGTAAGCCGGAGCTTGTGAAGATGGTCAAGGAGATCCTGGAGCCCGTGGGCAAGATGGACGGCGACAGCCTGCCCGTCTCCGCCTTTGCCGATCATGTGGACGGCCAGTTCGAGCTGGGCGCCTCCGCCTATGAGAAGCGCGGCGTGGCCGTGTCCGTCCCCACCTGGGACGCCGCCAAGTGCATCCAGTGCAACCAGTGCGCCTATGTCTGCCCCCACGCCACCATCCGTCCCTTCGCTCTGACCGCCGAGGAGGCCAAGAACGCTCCCGAGGCCGCCAAGATCGTGGACGTCAAGGCCGGCAAGGGCAAGGGCACCTATCAGTTCACCATGGCCATCAGCCCGCTGGACTGCATGGGCTGCGCCGTGTGCGTGGGCACGTGCCCCACGGGTTCGCTGAGCATGGTTCCCGCCGAGGGCGAATGGCCGAAGCAGGACATCTACGATTACTGCGTCAAGGAAGTCTCCGACAAGCCGTACCTGCAGGGCACGAGCGTAAAGGACAGCCAGTTCGCACAGCCGCTGGTGGAGTACTCCGGCTCCTGCGCAGGCTGCGCGCAGACTTCGTACGCGAAGCTGATCACGCAGCTGTTCGGCGACCGCATGTACATCGCGAACGCCACGGGCTGCTCGTCCATCTGGGGCAACCCGGCCGCGACGGCGCCGTACACCACAAACAAGCTGGGCCATGGCCCCGCGTGGAACAACTCCCTGTTCGAGGACAACGCCGAGCACGGCTTGGGCATGAAGCTGGGTTACGAAGCCGTTCAGGCAGAGCTGGTGAACAAGGCCGAGGAGCTGATCGCCGCCTCTAACGATGACGCCTTCAAGGAAGCCGCCCAGACATGGATCGATTCCCGCAACGACGCAGAGGCCAGCAAGACCGCTGCCGAGGCCTTCGTTGCCCAGCTGGAGAAGCTGTCCGACAATCCGTTGGCGGCCGACATCCTGGATCGCAAGGACCATCTGACGAAGAAGAGCTTCTGGATCTTCGGCGGCGACGGTTGGGCATACGACATCGGTTACGGCGGCCTGGATCACGTCCTGGCTTCCAAGGAGGATGTCAACGTGTTCGTATTCGACACCGAGGTCTACTCGAACACGGGTGGCCAGGCTTCGAAGGCATCGAACATCGGCCAGGTTGCGCAGTTCGCAGCCGCCGGCAAGGAAGTCCAGAAGAAGAGTCTCGCCGAGATCGCCATGGCTTACGGCTACGTGTACGTTGCCCAGGTGGCCATGGGCGCCAAGCAGGCACAGACGATGAAGGCCATCGCCGAGGCCGAGGCGTATCCGGGACCGTCCCTGATTATTGCCTACAGCCCCTGTGAGATGCATTCCATCAAGGGCGGCATGAAGAATGCCCAGTCCGAGATGAAGAAGGCTGTGGACTGCGGTTACTGGAACCTGTACCGCTTCAACCCGGCAGCAGAGCCTGGCAAGAAATTCATCCTGGACTCCAAGGAGCCCGCTGGCGGCTACCAGGAATTCCTGATGAACGAGGCGCGCTACAGCCGTCTGACCCGCGAGTTCCCGGAGCGTGCTACGAAGCTGTTCGAGGAGAACGAGGAAGCGGCAATGGAGCGCTATGCGCACCTGCAGAAGCTGAAGGCGATGTACGACGAGGCGTAATCGCCATCTGTCACCAATCGCCATGTGGGACGGGGCCTGTCGGCCCCGTCCTTTTTTGTGCCTGATTGCGTGCCGGCGTGCTGGCGGGCTGGCGTTTTCCGGGTCGACCAGGCTAGCTCGTCCCGGGCTGGCCGGCGGGCAGGTGCACCCCGGGCGTCCCGGGTGTTTGGGCTTACGTTTTCCAGACAGGGATGTCCCAAATACCCAGATTCGTCAGGCAGACCGGACCTGTGCCCTAAGCGTCCAGGCCGGCCGAATCGGCACAATCGGGCGCCGAGGGTGGCTGTGCCGGCACGACGCGAGCGTTCGGAGCGATTGGATCGGCGCAGTCGGATGCCATTCCCGCGATTCCTCCAGCAGATTCCCGAAAATTGGATGGCAATTGAGTTTGGGAATGGTTTAGTTATACCTAATTCGCAGCATAGCTTGCCGATGAATGTCTTGCCGCGTCGGTAGGCTCTTCTGAACTGGGATAATGCAACTAGATATATATCGGCATCCGACCGCTCAAGAGCTCAGATAGGCTAAAGCATTCCCAAGCCGCATTCTCGTCCAAAATTTCCATTTCTGTTGGCGGCCGAGGCCTTGCGTTAGCGCCGGAGGGCGATTCTCGTAACGGCGCGTGAGGGCGGGCGCGTACGGTTCGCCCATGAGGATTTTTCTTACACATTCATCTGCGCTCGAGGCGCTGCGAGATGCGCGGCGCAATGGCATCGCACGTCCAAGGGCGCAGCGCATTACCTTTCAGCCGGATCTTCCAAAAGGAAGGCGCGCATGGGATGAACTCGCTTCCTCTCCGGCTTTGATGGGGGTTTCTCAGCCGTTGCATGTTGCCGTGAGGTATGAGGGCAAGCGAACCCGCACGTCGCAGGTGGTCTATCACTCGTTACGGAGGGAGCCGCCGGAAAGGGGATTTCTCAAGGCGGCGAAGGGAATTTACTACGCGAATCCCGAATATTGCTTCTTGCAGATGGCGGGCTTGCTGCCGCTGGCGAGGCTCGTCGAGCTGGGGTTCGAGCTGTGCGGGACATACGTCCGCGACGAGCGCTCCCAAGGCATCACGGCGTATGGGGTCGATGCAGTAACCAGCCCGCTGCGTTTGTCGAACTTCCTGAAGGCGAATGCAGGGCGCTCCCATGTGCGGCTCGCGCTCAGGGCTTTGCGGTATGTGCAGGGCAGGTCAAATTCTCCCATGGAGACTATCTTGGCAATGCTGCTTTGCCTTCCGCGGTCGATGGGCGGGTACGGGCTCCCGGCACCGTGCTTGAATGAGAAGGTACCGGTGCGATTGTCAAACGGGCGGATTGCAAAACGCTACTGCGACCTGTATTGGAAGACGCTGCGCTTGGCGTTCGAATACGACAGCGACGAATTCCATCGGGCGGGGGAGAAGTGGCGGCGGGACTCGGGTCGGCGCGCGGAATTGGGGGTGGAGGATATCGAGGTCGTGTCCGTCGCGCGCTCGCAAGTTGAAGACGCGCGCGAACTGGAAAAGTTGGCGTTGCTGGTGTGCCGGCGCGCCGGCCTGCGCCGGGACCGGGAGAGGTTCACGTACGCGTCGGCGCGGGGCGGGCTGCGTCGGCAGCTGATGCCTTGGACGTTCGGCCTTTAGAAAAAGATGTTCGAGATGAAAATCTCCAAGCCGATGCCGATCAGGATCACGCCGCCCAGGATTGAGGCCTTGCCTGCCAGCCGCGTGCCGAATGCTCGGCCGATGAGCACGCCGGCAACGCTGATGGCGAACGTCTCCACCATGATGACAAGCGAGCATACGGTGGCGGAGATTAGGTCGTAGTTCGCGATGGCGAAGCCGACGGACAGCGCGTCGATGGAGGTCGCCATGCCTTGGAGCAGCAGCGTCTTCGCGGTAAGGCGCGTCGAGCCCTCCTCGGTCGCATCGCCGCGGATGCCTTCCAGCAGCATCTTGCCGCCGATGTACCCCAGCAGCCCCAGGGCAATCCAGGGAATCAGAAGCTGGAATGCGCTGAAATACTGCACCACGGTATGCACGCAGGTCCAGCCGATCATGGGCATGAGGAACTGGAACCCGCCGAACGTGGCGGCGACGGCCAGCAGCTTGCGGCGCCGCATCTTCGGCTCTCCCAAGCCGTTTGCCATGGATACCGAGAACGCGTCCATGGCCAGACCCACGCCCAGCAGGATGGCATTCGTGAAGAATGCGAGATTCATGTTCGTCTCCTTATATCGTAAAACCCCGGTCGCAGCGGATGGCCACGGCCGGGGTCGAATTCAGATACAGGGACGCCCATGCATAGCCTTCGCAGCAATGCATGAGTCTCGCAATCGAAAGCAAGCCAGGCGTATTGTCCCTTGCCAGTATGTTGACTTGCTGCGCACAGCGTGCGCCTGCTACTCCCTCACGCAGGCTGCCATTATGAACGATGGGGAAAAGCCCGTCAAGAATGCAATCGGGCGGGCAGTGCCGGGATGCGGCGTCAGGCGCGGGCGGTATGCGGTGCGGGATGCGGCGGCTGGCACGCGCGGCGGTCGGCGCAGACGCCGCCTGCCGGAAGTGCGGACCGCAACCGCGCAAACGGCACTCTTACGCGAAACCCAGCGCAAGCCCCACCAGGCGCACGATGAACGCCACGACCCACGCAACGCAGCATTGGAACACCACGATGCCGAAGGCCCATTTGCCGCCCAGTTCGCGGCGGATGCTGGCTATGGCGGCAATGCACGGCGTATACAGCAGGCAGAACACCAGCAGCGACAGCGCGGCGAGCGGCGTTATGGCGGCAAGCAGCGCGCCCGTGCCGCTGAACAGTACGGACAGCGTGGAAACAACGGTCTCCTTCGCCATGAAGCCGGCGATGAGCGCCGTCGCGATGCGCCAGTCGCCGAAGCCCAGCGGCGCGAAAATGGGCGCGATGACACCGGCCACGGCGGCCAGCAGGCTCTGGCTGGGATCGGCGACCATGGTGAAGCGCCAGTCGAACGTCTGCAGGAACCACACGATGATCGTGGCCAGGAAGATGACGGTGAACGCGCGCTGCAGGAAGTCCTTCGTCTTGTCCCATGCCAGGCGGCAGACGCTCTTTAGGCTGGGCATGCGGTAATTCGGCAGCTCCATAACGAACGGTACGGCCTCGCCCTTGAACAGGCTCTTCCGTCCGATGAGCGCCGTCAGGATGCCCACCAGGATGCCCAGGAAGTACAGGCACACCATGATCAGGCCGCCCTGTCCGGGGAAGAACGCCGCGGTCAGGAAGCTGTAGATGGTGATCTTCGTGGAGCAGCTCATGAACGGCGTCAGCAAGATGGTCAGCTTGCGGTCGCGCTCGGAAGGCAGCGTACGCGTGGCCATGACGGCGGGCACGGTGCAGCCGAAGCCCACGAGCATGGGTACGATGCTGCGCCCCGACAGGCCTATCTTGCGCAGCAGCTTGTCCATGACGAAGGCTACGCGTGCCATGTAGCCGGTATCTTCCAGCAGCGACAGGAAGAAGAACAGCACGATGATGATGGGGATGAACGAGATCACCGTGCCCACGCCCGTGAACACGCCGTCTATGACCAGCGAATGCAGCGGACCCGCCACGTTGCCGGCCGTGAGGGCGGCGTCCGTCGCGTCCGTCAGCTGCTCGATGCCCTGCGCAAGCAAGTCTTGGAAGAAGGCGCCGATGACGTTGAACGTGAGCCAGAAGATGAGCGCCATGATGCCGACGAACGCAGGGATGGCGGTGTACTTGCCGGTCAGGAAGCGGTCGGCCCTGCGGCTGCGCTCCTGCTCCTTGCTGCGCTTCGGCTTCACGACGGTCTGCGAGACCACCTTCGCGATGAACGAGAAGCGCATGTCGGCAATGGCGGCCGCGCGGTCCAGGCCGCGTTCCTGCTCCATCTGGCGCACGATATGCGTGATGGTCTCGCGCTCGTTCTGGTCAAGCTTCAGGGCCTGTTCGACGCGCTCGTCGCCCTCGATGAGCTTCGTGGCGGCGAAGCGGGCGGGAATCCCGGCGCGCTGGGCGTGGTCCTCGATGAGGTGCATGACGCCGTGCAGCGCACGATGGACGGCGCCACCGTGGTCGGAGGCGTCGCAGAAGTCCTGCCGCCCGGAGTATTCCTGGTATTCCGCCACATGCAGCGCGTGGCCGATGAGCTCGTCCACGCCCTCGCCCTTCACGGCGGAGATGGGGATCACCGGGATGCCCAGCAGGCGCTCCATCTCGTTGATGCGGACGGACCCGCCGTTGCCCTGCATCTCGTCCATCATATTCAGCGCCAGCACCATGGGCACATCCAGCTCCATGAGCTGCATGGTCAGGTACAGGTTGCGCTCGATGTTCGTGGCGTCCACGATATTGATGATGGCCTTCGGCTTCTCCTCCAGGATGTACTGGCGGCTGACGATCTCCTCGGAGCTGTAGGGCGACATGCTGTAGATGCCGGGCAGGTCCACCACGTCCGTATTCGGGTGGCCCTTGATGGGGCCGTCCTTGCGGTCTACCGTGACGCCCGGGAAGTTCCCCACATGCTGGTTTGCGCCGGTGAGCTGGTTGAACAGCGTCGTCTTGCCGCAGTTCTGGTTGCCGGCCAAGGCGAACGTGAGCACCGTGCCCTTCGGCAGCGGTTTGTTCTCGTCGTGGGCGTGGTACTTGCCGCCCTCGCCCAGGCCGGGATGCTCGGCGTCGTCGACGGCGCCTGCGGGCTGGCCGAACCGCGATTCATGCGCGCGCGATTCGGCGCCCGTCAGCGCGCGGACCGTGATCTTCTCGGCGTCTGCAACGCGCAGCGTCAGGTCATAGCCATGTATGGTGAATTCCATGGGGTCTCCCATGGGGGCGTATTTCTCGAAGGAGATGACGGCTCCCGGAATGACGCCCATGTCCAGGAAATGCTGCCTCAGGGCCCCTTCGCCGCCAACGTCGACGATGACTGCGGAGTCGCCGATCTCCAATGTGCTCAGTGCGAACGTTGCTTCGTTTGCCACGGCTTGCGGTCTCCAGCTCTTCTGCTCGATTTACTTGTGCGTTCAAAGTTTTTTACGACTTACATTTTGCGAGAAAGGATGAGCGGCTTCAATACCCGCGTTCGGGAATGCACAGGGATTTCACGTGAGGGGAAAGTGAACGGCGGCACCCGTTCCGTATCGTCAACCTTCGTAAATGAAAGATACGCCCGTTCCCGCCGTGCGGTCCGTGCTAGCCTAATGGGGGAATAACGGGTGCGGGAGATCCATGCGAAGCAGAATGTGCGGTGCAATAGGAAGAACGGGTACGCGGGTGCGGGCGGTCCGCCGGGGGCTGGCAAGCCTTGCGATGGGCGTGGCGCTGGCCCTGGCGCTTGGGCCCGCGTGCGCGCAGGCGGCCGAGGCAACGTCGGGAGGCACCGCCGCGTCCTCGGCAACCTCCGTGGAAGCCACCGCCTCTGGAAGCGCGTCATCTGCGGGCACTGCATCCGCAGCGGATGGCGTATCGTCCGCCACGTCGGCAACCGGTGCTGAAAGCACCGACGGTGCGGGCGACGGCGGTGAGGAGTCAAACGATGCCGCCTCTTTCGGCGCTTCGAATGCGTCGGAGCCTTCTGGTTCTTCCGCCAGCACGGAAAAATCGACCTTCGCGGATGAGATGGCGTCTGCGGGCAACGCCTCCAATACGCCGGTACCCATCGAGCTTTCAGCGCCGGTGATTCAACGCATCGAGGCGCAGAGCAAGGGCGTCCTTCTGGAGTGGGGCCGCGTTGCGAATGCGGATGGCTACGACATCTACCGGTGGACTGCCGGTACCGATCCCGTTCGGGTTGCGCACCTGAAGTCCCCTTTGCGGCGCTCATGGACAGACGCAAGCGCCCAGGCAAACACGGCATATCGCTATCGAGTAGCGGCATATGCGCAGGCCGTAGGCAAGACTAAGACCGATACGGCATCAACGGCGAACAGCGCGGCGTTGCAGCGCAGCACGTCGGCAGCAAAAGGCAATGCGTTGCCGGCAGACGAAGCAAGCGGCGGCGGCACGTTGATCGAACGGTCTTCGTCGGCCGTTTCGTGCCTCACGCTTTCTGCGCCGACGGTGAGGGCGTTCTCGAAGAAGGCATCCGCGGTGACGGCGAAGGTGTCGTGGACGACGAATTCTAACGCCTCGGGCTATCAGATCCAATATTCCACTGACGCGTTGTTCGCGGCGAAAAAGACCATCTGGATCCGCAGTGCGGCGAAAGGTGGTGCAGCACTGAGCAAACTCAAGGCGAACCGGACGTATTACGTCCGCGTGCGCGCATACGTCGATACGGGCGTGTCCCGGTTTTATTCAGCCTGGAGCGCCCGCACCTGCGTTCAGGCGAAACAACGTGCGCTCTCGAAGCTCAAGATTGGGAAGAAGACGTTCGAAATACGATCCGCCGCCCGCCAGAAGGTGTACGGCTACGACACGCTGCAGGGATCGTGCAGTGACGGGGTCTTCGGCTACTTCGCGCTGTACAACCGTACGAAGGAGAATTGCAAGATTGTGAAGGTGCGCCTTTCAGACGGCGCGGTGGCGAAGGTCTCCGGCGTGCTGGATGCGGCCCATGCGAACGATTTGACGTACAACCCGGACGACCGCATTATCGTCGTGGCCCGCTGCACGACGAATAGGGAGCGCTTCACTGCCATCGATCCGGATGCACTCGATGTCGTTGGTACGTTCACGCCGTCGCTGGACGCGCAGGCGTTGGGCATCGGCGAGAAGAGGCGGGCGCGTATTTCTGGGTTCTCGTCCATCGCGTACTGTTCGGCGCGTCAACAGTATGCGGTGGTGACGAAGGGTTGCCGCGACCTGCTGATCCTGGATCGCTCGTTCGAGCCCGTCCGTTTCATTGACATACCGCACGAGGGATATTGCAACTACCAGGGTATCGAGGTGACCGACTCCTACATCAGCCTGTGCCTGAGCGCGGCCGGGAAGGGGCATACCCGCATCATGACGTACACTTGGGGTGGCGCGTCTGTCGGGGCGGTGACGCCGGGCATCATCGGAGAACTGGAGGGGATGTTCATCGCCGGGGGAAGGTGCTATTTGGGCACGTATGTCAGCGCCTACCAGCAGGCGTACCGGAAGGTGAAGGTCGTCAAACATGTTATTAAGAAGAAGCGCGTCATCGTCGTCCGCATGGTCCATGGCAAGAAGAAGCGTGTGAAGGTTATCCGCAGGAAGAAGGTGCGCGTGGTGAAGGTGAAGTACGTTCCCTATTCCCGCCTGCTGCGCGACAATTACCTCTATCGGATCTAGCTGCAGCTCAGCCGCCTCAAGGGAGCACGATGGCGGGCACGATGGCGCGAGTGCGACTGCGGCATGACGGCGCGAGCGTGACGGCTGCATGACGGCGGGAAAGGGGCGCTCGCTGCGCTGTGCAGTCCGTATGTCCGCAGCTCTTCGGCACGAATAACATTCATGCCACCAATGCTACAATAAGCAAGTTTGCGCTTCGGCGGGCAGCCGGCCGGGGCGTCTGTGCAACGGTTCGGCTGATGATGCGGGAAGGGGGCCCGATGGATCGGATGCGGGGAACGGTGCTGTTGCTGGGCGCCGCTCTGGTTTGGGGCATGGCATTCGCATTTCAGACGCAGGCCTCCGGAAGCATCAGTCCGTTTTCGTTCGTGGCTGCGAAGAGCGCGTTGGCGGCAGGGGCGTTGGGCATTGTTGCAGGTATCAGGCATTTCTCGACGCGCAAACCGACGGCGGCGCAGGAATCGTTCGCAGCAGTTGCGGCGGATTCGAATTCCAGGAGGGCGTTGATCGTCGGCGGCATTGCGTGCGGCATTGTGCTGTTCGCAGCCGACAATCTGCAGCAGGCGGGCATCACCGTTTACCCGGTGGACGCTGCGGCGTCGGGGCGCGCCGGATTCCTGACCGCCACGTATGTGGTCATGGCTTCCCTGGCTTCGCCGTTCTTGGGAAAGAAGATTCATCCCGTGGTGTTCGCGGCAGCGGGCGTTTGCATCGTCGGCATGTATCTGCTATGCCTGTCGGGCGGCATCGACGGCGTGTATGCGGGCGACCTCATCTGCTTGGCAGGCGCCGTCTTCTACACGGTCCACCTGTTCATCATCGACCGCTTTGCAAAGTGCGACCCGGTAAAGCTGACCATGCTGCAGTTCATCACGAGTGCCGTCATTTCCGGCATCGCGGCGGCCGTTTTCGAGCATCCGGCACCCGAGGTGTTCCTTGGGGCGCTGGGTCCGCTGCTGTATGTCGGCGTGATATCGAGCGGTGTGGGCTATACGTTGCAAACTGCCGGACAGCGGTATGCGGATCCGGCCGTAGCCGCCATCGTTATGAGCTTGGAGTCCGTGTTCGCGGCAGTGGGTGGATGGCTGCTGCTGGGCGAGGTGCTTGGAGGGCGCGAGCTGTTGGGATGCGCGCTCATGTTCGCTGCCGTGCTGTTGGCGCAGGTGCCGGAGTTGGCGAAGAGCCGCGCGAAGTCGTAGGCGGTTGAAGGCGGTCGGCATTCTCAGCATGCCAGCCCGTCCCGGATGGTTCGCGCCAGTACCTGCGCAGCCAATTGCGAGCCGTATTCGTTCGGATGGCAGCCGTCTGCTGCGTACAGATTACAGCGGGCAGCCTGCATGAAGAATGCCGTGCCGACGTCGGCGAGCAGCGCCTCGCTCTCGCGCGCCGCCTGCGCGTATGCGGCATGGAGTGCCCCATAGCATTCCCGATAGCTCATGCCCAGCTTCGCCAGCCGCGCGCATCCTTCCTTATATGCCCACGTGGCATAGAACACGGGCACGGCGCCGATGGCTCGGATCTGCGCGCAAAGCTGCCTGCTGCTTTCCTGGAAGCGCGCCGGACTTGTAATGGGCCCGTTGCTCATCTCCTGCAGCACCACGAAGTTCCACGGCTCCTTTGCGAATGCCCGCTGCGTGGCCGCGCCCATCTTCGTCTGCGGATTCAAATGCTCGGCCAAGCGCGCACCGCCGCGCGTGTGTGCAACGACGACGGCGGCGTTCTGTCCGCCCAATCGGTCTTCCAGCAGATGGGGCAAGTCGTTTGCGGACGTGAAGCTGTTTCCCAACATGAGCACGCGCAGCCTGCTGTCTGCCGGGCAGGCATCTTGCCGATCATGTCCGCGTTCCGAAGCGGCCGCGGTGTTTTCCCAGCGCTCCATTAGGCATCTTCCGCCTGCTCGGCGCTCGATTCGCTGCCGGCCTGCTCTCCGGCGTCGTCCATCAGGTCCTCGATGAAACCCACGCGGTAGTTTGCAAACACCGCTTCGCCCTCTTCCTGCGTGGTGTCCAGGTCCACATCCGCCCTGATGCCGAAGTCGCGGTCGCCGTCCTCGTCGCTGAACGTCTGGTGCACATGCCAGACGTGGTCCGTCTTCTCGTCGTCCTCGTCGATGGCCAGGAACGACCAGGAACGCGCATCGGCATCCAGCAGTATCTCCTTGTGGACGGCGAAGTACGCATCCAGGCTCTGCTCCCAGCGCGCGGCCGTCCAGCCCCAGTCGCCGTCGAGTTCGCCCAGCTCCCGCGTCTTCTGCCGCGCGGCCAGCTGCACGCGCGCGAACAGCGCATTGCGCACGAGCACGGTCAGGCCGCGGCGGTCGTGCACCACTACGTCCGCGGCATCGGGCGCCGCGGCGCTCAGGCCCGCTTCGTCCTGTTCTCCCGCGCCGGCCCATTCGTCCACCAGGCTGGAGTCTACCGTGCGCACGACCAGGCTCAGCCAGGCGATGATGTCCTCCAGCTGCTCGTTGCGCTTCGACGCGGGCAGCGTGCGGTCCAGCGCGTGGTAGGCATCCGACAGATAGCGCAGCAGCAGGCCCTCGCTGCGCGCGATGTTGTAGCGTGCCACGTAGCCTTTGAAGTCGTCCGCGTTCTCCACCATGTCGCGCAGGATGCTCTTCGGCGAAAGCTCGTAGTCGCGTGCCCACGGGATGGCCTCGCAGTACTGCGCGAACGCCTGGTCCAGCAGGTCCTTCAGCGGCATGGGGTACGTGACTTCCTGCAGGCGGTCCATGCGCTCGTCGTAGTCGATGCCCTCCGCTTTCATGCGCTCCATGGCGCGCGTGCGCTCTTGGCGTTGCTGAGCACGCAGAATCTGCCGCGGGTCCTCCAACGTGGCCTCCACCAGCGAGATCACATCCAGCGCGTACGTTTCGCTCTCGGGGTCCAGCAGCTCTACGGCCGCCAGCATGAACGGCGAGAGCGGCTGGTCCAGGGCAAGGTCGTCCGGCATCTCCACCGTCAGGAAGTAATCCGTGCCGCCGTGTTCATTTGTTTCGTGCTCCACGACGTCCGCCGCCTCCAGCGTGTCGAAGATCTCGTCGGCGCGCGTGTACAGCGCCAGCTTCTGCTCGTCGGTCTGCAGGCTGTCCGCAATCAGCGTGCGGATGCGCGTCCAGGCGTCGCCGCCCTGGCTGACCTCGTTCAGCACCATGGAGTGCGTGATGCGCAGGCGCGGATGCAGCGTTTCCGGCACGGCCGAGATCAGGCGTTCGAAGTTCTGTTTGCTCCAGCCCACGAAGCCCTTCGGCGGGGTTTTCGTACGGGCCTTCTTCGCTTTCTTCGGGTCGCCACCCGCCTTGCGCAGGGCGCGCGCCTTCTCTATGTCGTACTCCGTGGCCTGCGCGATGACCACGCCCTCCGTGTCGAATCCGCTCCGGCCCGCACGGCCGGCAATCTGGTGGAACTCACGGGCGTTCAGGCGACGCATCTTCGTGCCGTCGTATTTCGCCAGCGCCGTCAGCACCACAGTGTGAATGGGTACGTTGATGCCCACGCCCAGCGTGTCCGTGCCGCAGATGACGGGCAGCAGTCCCTGCTGCGCCAGCTTCTCCACCAGCAGGCGGTAGCGCGGCAACATGCCCGCGTGGTGCACGCCCACGCCCGATAGCAGCAGGCGGCGGAGCGTCTTGCCGAAAGCCGTGGTGAAGCGCGTGCCCTTGATGGCCTCCTTGATGGCCTGGCGCTGCTCCTTTGTGGACACGCCGTAGCTGGACAGCGCCTGCGCGCTCTTCAAGGCGGCCTCCTGCGCAAAGTGAACGACGTAGATGGGCGCCTCCTCGGCGCGCAGCGCCAGCTCGATGGTGGCTTCCAGGTTCGTGTCCACCCATTCGTAGCGCAGCGGCACCGGGCGCGGGGCATCGGCGATGATGTCCGCATCCGCGCCGGTCTTCTCCTCCAGCTTGCCGGCGATGGCCGTCATGTCGCCCAACGTCGCGCTCATCAGCAGGAACTGCGTGTGGGGCAGCGTCAGCAGCGGCACCTGCCACGCCCAGCCGCGGTCCGGGTCGCTGAAGAAGTGGAACTCGTCCATGGCCACGCAGCCGATGTCGACGTCCTCGCCGCCGCGCAGCGCGTCGTTCGCCAGGATTTCGGCGGTGCAGCAGATGATGGGGGCACTGCTGTTGATGGTGCTGTCACCGGTGATCATGCCCACGTTGTCGCGGCCGAACACGTCCACCAGGTTAAAGAACTTTTCGCTGACCAGCGCTTTTATGGGGGCGGTGTAGTAGGCGCGCCGATTCGTGCACACGGCCAGGAAGCACATGCCCAGCGCGACGAGCGATTTGCCCGACCCGGTGGGGGTGCCCAGCACCACGTGGTCGCCCACGACAAGGCTCATCAGCGCCTCCTCCTGATGCGGCCACAGCTCGATGCCGCGCTGGGACGTCCAGTCCAGGAACAGGTCCAGCGCTTCCTCGGGGTCGATGTCCGGCCATTCGTCGGGGTCGTCCGGCCAGGGTATCAGCGCGCCCAGGCTTCCGGGCGCTGCTGCATTGTATGCGTCGTCTTGCGCTTCGATGCGTTCCTGGGCGGAGGCGGTGTCTGCGGCGGTTGCCGGCGTTTCGTTAGAGGGGGTAGGGGGCATGCGTGTGTCGCTTTCTCATGAAGGGTGTACGTATGGGGTGTTGTCTCTGCAAGCATACCGCACGTACTGCGTTGCGCCCGTCGCCGGCGGATGCTCCATCGTTTCCCGACGGGCGCCGCCTGTTGCCCGCCGCCTGCTGCTGGCTGCTACCCGCTGCCTGCGGCTGGCGGATGCGAGAATCCGCGCATGCTATAGCGCTGCAGCGCTGCGGCCGTCAGTACGGAATCATCCGCGCTTCGAGCCCTGGCGCCTGATGCCGCCCTTATGGCCAGCGGCTTTGTTCGGGCCGATGCCCCGGCCGGTGCGCTGGTCGCGCGGCATGTGGCAGCCTGCTGCAGCGAGGCGGTTCCGCGGTGGAAGATTTCCCTTGCGATGCGATCGATTTGCCATGCTCTCGCTTTCACTTGCGCCTATTTCGTGCCCTGAAATCTTACAATGGATTCAGGCAACGGAAAATCCGTTTCGAGATACGGGGGTGGTCTCTATGGCTTTGCAGGGATTGTCGGTCCCGGCGAATGGCAACCGCTACGTTCCCTACGGCGAACGTGCGGGCAACGAATCGATCGTCTACTTCACGCGCGACCTGTCCGCAGCGGGGTTGCGCGCGGCGTACGAGAGCGTCGACGCCGGCATCCGCGGTAAGGTGGGCGTCAAGCTGCATACGGGGGAGAAGAACGGCCCGAATATCATCCCGCGCCCCTGGGTGAGGGAGTTCATGGAGCGGGAAGTGCCTGGCGCGCATATCGTGGAGACGAACACGTATTACGCCGGGGACCGCTATACGACGGACGCGCACCGCGAGACGCTGAGTGTGAACGGATGGGATTTTGCCACCGTCGACATCATGGACGAATTCGGCACGGCGCTGCTGCCCGTCGAAGGTGGGAAGTGGTTCAAGCAGATGTCGGTGGGCGCGAACATGCTCAATTACGATTCGCTTGTGGTGCTCACGCATTTCAAGGGCCATACGCAGGGCGGCTTCGGCGGCTCGAACAAGAACATCGGCATCGGATGCGCCGACGGCCGCGTGGGCAAGGCGTGGATCCACACCACGCCCGACCAGCCGGATCAGTGGGACATCGCAGCCGAGGAATTCATGGAGCGCATGACGGAGTCAGCGAAGGCGACGGCGGATTATTTCCGCGGGCGCATCGTGTACGTGAACGTGATGCGGAACATGTCGGTGAGCTGCGATTGCGAGGGCACGTCCGCCCAGCCTGTGGTCACGCCGAACGTGGGCATCCTGGCTTCGACGGATATCCTGGCCGTCGACCAGGCGTGCGTCGACCTGGTGTATGCCATGGCGCCGGAGCAGAACCACGACCTGGTCGAGCGCATCGAGAGCCGTCACGGCCTGCGCCAGCTTTCGTATATGAAGGAGCTGGGCATGGGCAACGACCGGTATGTGCTCATCGACTTGGACAACGGCCGGGAACGCATATGGCCGCACGATGCGGTGGCCGACGTCGTGCCGTTCGAAGGGTAGGCCGGGGCCCGCATAGAGCCGGGCGGAGTTGCCGGTTACCTTCGGGTAACCAGCGCACTTCAAGATGCCTGCTTCCTTTCTAGGCGGCGCCACGATACGGTGCAGGCAAGGAAAACGAACAGCGGCGGGATTTGCCGCATGAGAACGGAGGATGAAATGGACGCAATGCAGCGCATTCACGACGAACTGGCGGGATACGATGTCTTCTACCTCGCTACGGTAGACGGCGACAAGCCGGTCGTTCGTCCTATCGGCATGCACGAGATGTACGAAGGTAAAGAATGGTTCGGTGTCGGCACGTTCAAGAGCGTGTACCGGCAGCTGCAGGCGAACCCGCATCTGCAGATTGTCGCATGCAAGGGCCCGAAATGGATCCGCATTTCCGGCGACGCGGAATTCGCCGAAGACCCGAAGGTCGCAGAGTACTGCCTGGATCAGAACCCGGAGCTGAAGAAGATCTACAACGAGGAGACGGGCAACAAGATGGGCTGCTTCACGTTGAAGAACGGCCATGTGGAGCTGGTCCCCATGGTCATGGGCGCACAGGAGGAGTTCGACTTCTAATAAGCCGGGACCTGCATGCTGTCGGCGAGGATTCCCCAATGCTCGGAGGAGGCGGAATACCGCTGGAATCATCCCAACGACGAGCTTGGGGCGTTCCTTGCGCGCGAGTCGCGCCAATTTGAGGGGCCGATGCCTACGAAGCGTCCCTGCTACGGCGCGCCGTTGGATGCGGATGCCAGCTCATCAGCGCAATGGAGGCCAACACCAGCACGATGCCGAAGATTCCGATCGGGCCCAGGGGCTCACGGTAGAGCAGAATGCCGAATGCGGCGGCGACGACGGTCTCGCTGGAGGCCACCACGGGCACCTTGCTGTTCTCGCGGATGCGGTTCACGCCCGCGTAATAGACCACGTATCCCAGCGCCGTGGGCACCAGCGCCAGCACGAATCCCGCGCCGATTACCATGCCGTTTACGCTCATCGGCTCGGTCCAGGGGTGCGCCCACAGCACCATGAACAGGCTGGCGAACAGGTAGCTGTAGGCGCTCATGACGAACGGGTCCGTGCGGTTGCCGGCGATGCGCCCCAGCACGGCCGTCATTGCGTACGTCACGCCGGCGCCGATGCCGCAGAGCACGCCGAAGACGGAAAACGTGAGCGCGGAGAAGTCCCCGCCGGTAACTACCAGCACGCACCCCAGGATGTCGATAGCCACGGCTGTCAGCTTCAATCCGGTGGGGGCTTCCTTGAACAGCGCAACGGCGAACAGGAGTCCGAACACAGGCGCTATGTTCAGCAGCACGGCGGCAGTGGCAACGCCGCAGAGCGTGACGACATATGCGTAGAAGACGTTGTAGATGCCATGGCAGATGATGCCCAGCAACGCGCACGTTGCCAGCGTCTTCGCATCCACGCGCAGCGCTTGCGCTCCCGATCTCGCCAGCGCCAGGGGCAGCATAATAAGGAACGCGAACGCCACGCGCAGAAGGCTGATTTCCGTTGCCGAGGCGCCGGCATCCGCCATGACGGACATCAACGGCCCGATGATGCCCCACATGCATCCTGCGGCAAATACCAGCAGGTATCCGCGCGATTCTCCTGCTTGCATCTCGCATCCTTTCTGCTTGCGTTCCGTCCTGCTGGCGGTTGTGTTTCTCACAGCCCGATTGTGTCGTTCCCGGGCGATTTCTGGGCCTCCGAGCATGGTCATCCGGACGTGCGGGGCGCCGGCGCGTAGAGCATGTGCATGCAGGGGGCGAATGGCGGCTAGTCGATCTCCGCCTTGTCCGCGCCTTCAATCTGGATGTCGGCATCGTAGAACGCCGTCAGCGCGCGGATGGCGAACGCCGTGTCGTCTGCGCCGGCCGTCTCGAACGCGGAATGCATGGCTAGCTGCGGCATCCCGACATCCACGGCATGAACGCTGACCTGCGTGTTCGACAGATTGCCCAGCGTGGATCCGCCGGCGGAATCGCTTCTGTTCGCGAAGAGCTGGAACGGCACGTCCGCGCGGCGGCAGATCTCGGCGAACACGGCGCGGCTGAACGCGTCCGTGGTGTACTTCTGGTTCGCCGCTTCCTTGATGACGGGGCCGCGATTGAGCCAGGCACGATTGCCTTCGTCTGCCTTTTCGGGGTGGTTCGGATGGACAGCATGGGCGTTATCGCAGCTGACCAGGAACGACTTAGCCAGCGCCCGGCAATAGTCCTCGCGGCTGCCGCCCAGTGCGGCGGTCGTGCGCATCAACGTGTCGGCCAGGAACGTGGACAGCGCGCCCTGCTTCGTGCCGGAGCCCACCTCTTCGTTATCGAAGCAGGCGAACACGTTCACGGTTGCGTCGTTCTCGGATGCCAGGAAGCCCTTCAGGCAGCTGAACGCGCCCTGCAGGTCATCCAGTTTCGGCGCGGAGACGAACTCGTCCGCGGCGCCCCATAGGCACGGCTGCTGGCGGTTGACCAGGAACAGGTCGCGCCCCAGAATGTCG